>QHVJ01000337.1 GCA_003222275.1 Acidobacteriota bacterium
CGCACCCGCTCGTGTGCCGCGTTCAGTAATTTTTGTATCTCGGCATCGATCAGCTCTGCGGTCCGCTCGCTGTAGTCCCTTGGCTGACCGGACGGCACCGGCAGGAAGAGCGCCTGCTGAGGGTCCCCGAACGTGGCCAGCCCGAGCGTCTCGCTCATCGCGTATCGCGTGACCATGTGGCGTGCAATGCCCGTTGCGCGCTGGAGGTCGTCCTGGGCCCCGGTGGACACGTCGCCGAAGATCAGTTCCTCGGCCGCGCGGCCGCCCAGCAGCACATCGAGTCGATCGCTCAGCTCCGCGCGCGTCATCAGATATCGATCCTCCATGGGCAGCTGCTGCGTGTACCCGAGGGCGGCCACCCCGCGCGGGATGACCGACACCTTCGCCACCCGGTCGGCATGCGGCCGCGACTCCGCCACCAGCGCGTGTCCTGCCTCGTGGTAGGCCACGATCTCCTTCTCCCGCGGACTGATGACGCGCGATTTCCGCTCGAGGCCCGCCACGACCCGGTCGACGGCCTCGTCGAAATCGGTCGTGTCGACTGCGTTCTTGCCCTCGCGGGCGGCACGGAGCGCGGCCTCGTTCACGAGATTAGCGA
The DNA here is from genome assembly GCA_003222275.1 of Acidobacteriota bacterium. GTDB lineage: Bacteria > Acidobacteriota > Vicinamibacteria > Fen-336 > Fen-336 > AA32. Next base: position 599 of record QHVJ01000337.1, read on the forward strand.
GATCAGCGCCAACGAACCCGGCGGTCCGCGCGGCGATGGCGGCGAGATCCAGGTCGGGCGCCAGGGTCACGTTGCGCGTGTGGACGTTCAGGATCTTCTCCCGGCCCTTCAGGTCGGGCCGATCGATCGCCACCCGGCGGTCGAAGCGGCCCGGCCGCAACAACGCCGGGTCGAGGATCTCGGGACGGTTGGTGGCGGCCAGGAGAATGACGCCTCGCTGAGTGTCGAAACCGTCCATCTCCGCCAGGAGCTGGTTCAACGTCTGCTCCCGCTCGTCGTGGCCAGCCAGCACCGGGCTCACGCCCCGCGCCTTGCCGATGGCGTCCAGCTCGTCGATGAAGACGATGCTGGGCGCCTTGGCCTGGGCCTGCGCGAACAGGTCGCGTATCCGCGCCGCGCCGATGCCGACGAACATCTCCACGAAGTCCGAGCCGCTGAGGCTGAAGAACGGCACCCCGGCTTCCCCCGCGACCGCCTTGGCAAGGAGCGTCTTGCCGGTGCCGGGAGACCCCACGAGCAGGACGCCTTTCGGGATCTTTCCTCCGAGGCGGCGATATCGCTCGGGCCGCTTGAGAAAGTCCACGATCTCCATCAGCTCGCTCCGCGCTTCGTCGATACCGGCCACGTCATCGAAGGTCACGCCGGTGCTGCGCTCGACGTAGACCTTGGCCCGGCTCTTCCCGAGGGCGAGAAGGCCGCCCTGCGCGTTGCCCATCCGCCTCATGACGAGCGCCCACAACCCGACGAACACCAGCGCGGGGATGACCCAGGAGAGAAGGGCCGTGAGCCAGGTATTTTCCACGCTCCCGGTGAACGTCACGTGCGCCGCTTCGAGCTCGGCGACGAGGCCTGAATCGTCGACGCGCGCGGTGACGAACCGATGCACGCCTCCGCCATAGCGCTTCAGCTCGTCGATCTTCTCTTTCGGAAGGAGTCCCTCCAGCCCGTTGGCGGCGAGCGTGCCGGTGATGACCTGCTTGCCGAGCACGAGGTTGCTGACCTTGTCCTTCCCCACAAGCGACTTGAACTCGCTGTACGAGAGGTTCTCCACGTGCGGGGCGAGCACGAACGCCTGGATCAGCAACAGCGTGAGAACGGCCGCGACGAAATACGAGATGGTGAACTTCTGTTGCTTGGGTTCCATGCTGTTCAGACGACGACAGCCCGGCGCACGGTGCACGGCTCGTCGTTTTTCGGCAAGAACGCGAAGAGTTACGTGACGTGTGCCGTTCCGAGCGGTCGGGAGCGTCTCAAGTGTCGGGACGAACGATCAGTCCACGTGACCACTCCACGCACTTCGCCTCCGGCGACGACACCTCGTCGGCGCCGCGGTGACTCGGGCGGATCTGAACCGCGCGCGGACCGAGGCCTGGTGGGGCGATCCCGTGACGGTCAACCCTGACCAGGTTCTCGCGGCTCGCTGACGAGGGCGAATCTCGCTGACGCTTGAAGTCGTTTCTCCGGACGCCGGGCCGAGGCCCGGCGCCGGAGACTCGATACGTTCCTACCGCCCCGGCGCGTCACACACGCCGGCCGCGGCATCGAACCAACCGCCCTTCTGCTGGCACGCCAGCCCACGTGTCTTCATGGGCGTGGTCGCCGGATGCGCGACGACAGCGCTCGTCTGCGGCGCGGCCGCGACGTCACCGCTCTGGGCGCGCACTGCCACTCCCGAGCCTGCAGTCAGTACGATCGTTCCAAGCAACACCATCACGCACTTGCGAAGCATCGTCTTCCTCCTGTTCGGTCCTGAGTTGTCGCGAGGCCGCCCATTGCAGCCTTCACTCTTCCGACGCCCGTGCCGAGCGCGGCGGCACGGCTGAGACGGTTCTCATCTCCTTCTTATCGGTGCCTCATCACCGCGCCCCCGGCTTTCACGTTGTTGCGCAATCTACGCCGCGATCGCGGCGCTCGATCCCTGGCGGGCGTCACAACAGCGGTGCAGTGCACCGACGAAAAGGAGGAAGGAGATGAATCGCAAGGGATCGCTCATCACAGGAGTGGCGCTGGCAGTGATGCTGGGCACGGGGCTCACCGCAGCGGTGCCAGGCGCAGGACTCCAGACGGCCAGCGCGCAGGATCAAGCGCAGGGGTCCCTCGCCGATCAGTTCTTCCGGGTCGACTTCACCACCAAACCGGACGGACACGGCAAGGCCAGGATCACCGGGTACGTCTACAACAAGGACCAGAGATCCGTGGACCAGGTCCAGCTCCGGATCACCGAGCTCGATGCGTCCGGCCAGCCGCTCGGGAGTTTCGTCGAGCCGATGCTCGAGGAGGTGCCGGCCCTGGGTCGGCCGTACTTCGACGTGAAAGTTCCCAGCCAGGCGGCGTCCTACCGAGTGGCGGTGGACTCGTGGAACACCGTGGAGCTCGGGAAGTAGCGGCCCCCGGGGGAAGGCGCTCCCGCGACGCCAGTTGAAGAGCATGTCGGCAAAAGCGTGCAGGAGTTCGTGGTGGAGAACCACCGGACGCAGCTGATCGCCGACTGGCAACGCCCTGTGACGTCTCCTAGTCCCAGAGCATCCAAAGTGGTGTATGCGTCAGCTCGGTCTCGTGGGCCTGAAAACTCCTGAAGGGAAAGATTCACATGACGCGACTCGACATCAATGGCAAAGCTGTGAACCTCGAGGAGGTGCCCGCCGACACGCCGCTGCTATGGGTACTGCGTGACGAGCTCGGACTCACCGGCACGAAGTTCGGATGCGGCATGGCGCTCTGCGGTGCCTGCACCGTGCACCTCGACGGGACGCCGACGCGCGCGTGTGTCACGCCGATCTCGGCCGCGCAGGGCAAGAAGGTCACGACCATCGAGGCGATCGGCGCGACGCCGATCGGCAAACGCGTCGAGGAGGCGTGGCGCGGCCTGAACGTTCCGCAGTGCGGCTACTGCCAGAGCGGGCAGATCATGCAGGCCGCCGGCTTGCTCGCGAGGACACCCCAGCCCACCGATCACGATATCGACGAGGCAATGACCGGCAATATCTGCCGGTGCGGCACCTACCAGCGGATTCGCGCCGCGATCAAGGCCGCGGCAGGAGGGGCGTGAGATGGCGGCGATTCTCGAGAATCTCAGCCGTCGTCGCTTCCTCGTCGGCGGTGCCGCCGTCGCCGGAGGTCTCGTGGTCGGGCTGCGCCTACTGCCGCGCGGATCCGCGAGCAGCGCGCCGGCGGCACCGGCGATCGACGTGCCTCGCTTCAATCCCACGGCGTTCGTGTCCATCGACGAAACGGGACTCGTCACGATCGTGGCGCACCGATCCGAGATGGGCCAGGGCGTCCGCACCGCCCTGCCGATGGCGGTCGCGGACGAGCTCGAGGCCGACTGGTCTCGCGTGCGTGTCGTGCAGGCCGTCGGAGACGAAGCCACGTACGGCGGACAGAACACGGACGGCTCGCGAAGCGTGCGTCACTTCCTCTCACCCATGCGCGAAATGGGCGCCGCCGCGCGCCAGATGCTCGAAACGGCAGCCGCGCACAGGTGGGACGTGGACATTTCGCAGGTCCGAGCGCGCAATCATCAAGTCGTCCACACCCCGACGGGCCGAACGCTCGGGTACGGCGAGCTCGCCGCGGCCGCGCGTGACCTGTCGGTACCACGGCCGGAAGCGCTCAGACTGAAGCGGCCGGAGGATTTCCGGTACATCGGCAAGGACATGCCGATCGTCGATCTCGCCGAGATGACGAGCGGCCGAGCCGGTTACGGCATCGACGGCAGGCTGCCGGGAATGAAGTACGCGGTGATCGCCCGCCCTCCCGTCTACGGCGGTCGTGTCGCTTCGTACGATGACGCCCCTGCCCTCGCAGTGCCCGGCGTCGAGCGCGTCGTGAAGCTGGACGGCACGCCGCCGCCGTCAGGGTTTCAGCCGCTCGGAGGCGTGGCCGTCATCGCCCGTAACACGTGGGCGGCCATCCAGGGCCGCAACAAGCTGAAGATCACCTGGGACGACGGGCCGAATCGATCCTACGACTCGACCGCCTACAAGACACAGCTGGAAGAGACAGCGCGCCGGCCCGGGAAGGTCGTGCGCAACCGGGGGGATGCGCCGGCGACCCTGGCGTCCGCCGGCCGCGTCGTCAAGGCCGACTACTACGTTCCACACCTCGCGCACGCGCCCATGGAGCCGCCGGCCGCCGCGGCGAGCGTGGCCGATGGACGGTGCGAAGTATGGGCCTGCACGCAGAATCCTCAGGGCGCGCGCGACGAGATCGCCAAGGCGCTCGGGATCCCGGCCGACCGGGTCAAGGTGAACGTCACACTGCTCGGCGGCGGCTTCGGCCGCAAGTCGAAGCCCGACTACGTCGTGGAGGCTGCGCTGCTCTCACGGGCCGTCGGCGCTCCGGTCAAGGTCACGTGGACCCGCGAGGATGAGATCCACCACGACTACTACCACACGGTCAACGCGCAGCATCTCGAGGCGGCGCTGGACGCTCGGGGCCGCGCCATCGCCTGGCTGCACCGCGCGGTGTTCCCGGCCATTCCGTCGACGTTTCAGCCGAATGTCATCTACGCGAGCAACGGCGAGCTGAGCCAGGGCGTGCTCGACGTTCCATATGACATTCCGAACATCCGGTGCGAGAACGGCGAGGCGGAGCCGCACGTCCGTATCGGCTGGTTTCGCTCCGTGCTCAACATTCCGCACGCCTTCGCGGTCTGCTCGTTCGCGGACGAGCTCGCCCACGCGGCCGGCCGCGATCCGAAGGACTATTTGCTCGAGCTGCTGGGTCCGCCGCGGCACGTCGATGCGGGCCCGCACTACGAGAACTACGGCGACGACCGCAAGCTC
>QHVJ01000348.1 GCA_003222275.1 Acidobacteriota bacterium
CGGCCACGAAGGTCCTCCGGCCCTCGGCCGCCGCCGTGACCAGGGTGGTGGTCGCGAGCATCACGTCGATGCAGGCCACCGCGTCGCGTTCGCGGTGGCGGAACGCGCTGTCGGGGAAGGCGTCGATGACGACCGTCCGGCGGTGCTGGCTCTTCACGGCACGATGATCGTGTCCCCGGACTCGAGGACGATGTTCTGGTCGAGGTTGGTCCCGAGCTCGAGATCCCGGAAGTTGAAGGGAATTGCCTTGCGCTCCCCGCGGTTCTCGCGGAGGAGCATGACGCGGTCGCGCTTGGCGAACTCGCGAAAGCCCCCGGCGAGGGCCAGCGCCTGCGCGATCGTGACGCGGCTGTTCAAGGGGAAGGCGCCCGAGGTCGTCACCTGGCCGATCACGTAGAAGCGAGTGCTAACGGCCTGGGACACGGTGATGGTGACCTGGGGGACCTCCAGGAAGGCGCGCAGCCGGGTGCGTATCTCGTTCGTCAGCTCTTCGGTGGTCCGGCCGGCGGCCTTGACGTCCCCGACGAGGGGCACCGTGATCCGGCCGTCGAGGCGAACGAAGACGTCGGTCGTCAACTCCGGCTCCTTCCACACGGCAACGCGGAGGACGTCGCCCGGGGCGACGTAGTAGGGACTCATCTCTTGAGGCGCGGCCGGTTGGCTTGCGGGAGAAGGCGAGGGGGAGGGGGAGGGGACCTGGCCCGCTTCCGCCACCGTGGCGGAGACATAGAATGAAACGGCAGACAACACTACGGCCCACACAACACTCTTCAATCGACCGCCCTCCGTACCTGGGTCCACCGGAGCCGGCTGCCCACCGATCCCTCGTCCGGACCCTGCGACTGCTCCCTGGTGTGCTGGCGAACCTCCTAAGCCTCTGCTATTTCGGGGGCCTTACGATAGTTTCAACTGCCTGCTCTTGTCAAGTGAAGATTCCACCGCGGGGGAGGCGTCAGAACGACCGGGGTCCGCGCCCGGGGCGGAACAGAGGGCCCAGCAGCGGCAGGGATGGCTCGAGACTCGACGGCGCCTCCGAGGGAAGCGGAGACGGCGTCTCGGCGGAGGAAGGGACTGGCATTTCGCCGGGGTTCATGAAGTGGTCGTCGTCGGTGCGGAACTGGCGCTCGTAGAGCTGGCGGTAGCGGCCGACGCTCGCCATCAGGCTCGTGTGGTCGCCCCGCTCCACGATCTCACCTGCTTGCAGCACCAGGATCTGGTCGGCACTGCGGACCGTCGAGAGTCGATGGGCGATCACGAAGGTCGTCCGGCCCCGCCGGAGGGAACGCAGCCCGTCCTGGACCAAGGCCTCGCTCTCGCTGTCCAGGCTCGAAGTGGCCTCGTCGAGGATCAGCAGCCGGGGGTCGGCGAGGATCGCGCGGGCAATGGCGACACGCTGCCGTTCCCCGCCCGAGAGCTTGACCCCGCGCTCGCCAACGCGGGTGTCATAACCCTTCTCGAGGTCGCGCACGAACCGGTCGCAATGGGCGGCCCGCGCGGCGGCGACGATCTCGTCGCGGCCGGCCGCTGGCCGGGCGTAGGCGATGTTCTCGGCGATGGTGCCGTCGAAGAGGAAGTTCTCCTGGAGCACGACCCCCAGGTGAGATCGGTACTCGCGCCTCCGCACGGTGGCCAGGTCGTGCCCGTCGACGAGGATCCGACCGGACGACGGGAAATGGAACGCCATCACGAGGCCAATTACCGTGCTCTTGCCTGCCCCGCTCGGCCCCACGAGGGCGGTGGTCGAGCCCGCCGGCGCATGGAACGAGATGCCCTTGAGCACCGGCGTCCCCCCGGGATACTCGAACCGGACGTCCTGGAACTCGACGCCGCCTTGGATCGTGGGCATCGGCGCTCGATCCACGTCCAGGTCGTCCTCGGTGGCGATGCCCCGCAGCTCGCGGATCCGGTCCAGGCCCGCGAAGGCCTCGCTGAGCTGTGTCGAGGTGTCCGCGATGCGCACGACCGGGGCGAGGAGAAGCCCGAGAAAGAACACGTACATCAGAAAGCTGCCGAGAGTCATGGACCCGGCCAGGACCTCCCGGCCGCCGAAGTAGAGCAGAAGGGCGGAGATCGCGCCGAAGATCGTGATCGCGAGGGCCCCCACGCCGGCGCTGGCGGTGACCTCGCGGCGCACGCTGGCGAAGAGTCGCGTGAGTCCGGCACTGAAGACCTGGGCCTCCAGTTCTTCCGCGCGGTAGGCCTTGACAACTCGGATGCCGCTCAGGGCCTCGACGAGACGTCCGCTGATCTGGGCGCTGATCTCGGCCCGCTGACGAAAGAGGGGCCGAACGCGGCTGAACGAGTAGAGCATGAGAGCGGCAAAGGCGCCCAGAAGGATCAGGGTCATCGCCGTCAGCCGCCAGTTCAGCCAGAAGAGGACGGTCAGGGCGAGGATGGCCGCCACGAGGTTGCTCGTCAGCTGGATGAGGCCCGTGCCGAGGAGGTTTCGCAGCGCGTCGGGGTCGGTCATGATCCTCGGGACGAGGACGCCGCTCTTGGTGGCGTCGAAGTAGGAGATCGGCTGGCGTATCACCCGTCGGTGCAGGTCACGGCGCACGTCCATGATCGCGGTCTGAGCGGCGACGCCCACGAGGCGGGCGAGCAGGAGCGCGGCGCCGGCCTGGACGAGCGTTGCCGTGACGACAGCGAGCGCGAGGGGGCCGAGCATGGCCGCATTCTGCCGGTTGACCACGTGGTCGATCAGGTACTTGCTGGAAGCCGGCAGGACGAGAGCGGCGAGCCGGACGACGATGACGAGGACGAAGCCGGCCGCCAGCCGCCGGCGATGGACCCACAGGAGCTCCCGAGCGTCGCGCAGAGCAGCGCGTGACGGTTTGCGTGAGGCCGAGGGTGCCGATCCCATGGGTACCGCGCGTACCTTACCCCAAGCATCGCAGCTTCCCAAGCGAGCCGGCAGGCGAGCCGGGCGGGCAGTTGACCTCACTTGCCGGCCCCGGTAGGCTTCGCACACGTCCGCGAAATCCTTCCGCGGAAGGGAACATCTGGCACGTCGAGCGATTCGGGTCGGGATCGTTCTCGTCTTCCTGTTCGGCGCGGGTCCCGCCGGGGCCGCCCAGAGAGAGGCCGAGTGGTGGACGCTCAACGTCCACCTCGGCCAGACCTGGATGGACAATCTCTTCCTGCTCAGTGCCCAGAAGCGGAGTGAAGCGATCACGGACGCGAGCGTCGGGCTGTCGTATGCCCATATCGACGGCAGCTCGTCACTGAGCGCTTCCGGCTGGCTGAGCGCCAAGCGCTTCAACCGGCTCAGTTCCCTCAGCGGACCCCAGTTCGGCCTGAGTACCTCGGCCCGGCTCGGGCCCGGCCCTCGAGCCCGTCTGCGCCTCGGCGGCTCCCTTAGCAACGGCCTGAATTTCGCGTCGCTCGGGTCCGCCCAGATCTGGCTGCCGCAGACGGAGCTGCAGTCCGGATCCGCCAGCGCCGGCTTCACATACCGGCTCGCACCCGACACCTCCTTTGATGCCTCCCTCGACGCGAGCGGGATTCGGTACCGCGCCGACCTGCTTATCGATACGTCCCGGCTGCTCGCCGACAGCTTCATCCCTCCGGACGAGCTCCCGGCCACGCCCCTGTCGGGCCTCGAAGGCCTCGACGTGAACCCACCCCTGACCGTCGACGCGGGGTCGCTGGCGCTCGGCCTGCTGGCGGCCGAGGGTGTCCGGACGCTGCGGCTCGATTTCGCGAACTGGCGCGCCGGCGCCGGCATCTCCCACGAGTTCTCCCCCCGCACGCGGCTGACGATCGGCGGTGGCTACCGCCGGACTTATCAGAATCCCCACACCTTCTCGGAGGGGGACCAGAACGAAGCTCAGCTTGCGCTGCGGCAGATCCTGTCCAGCAGCGCGAACGTTTCGCTGTCGTACAGCTATCAGGAGAACCGCTTCGGGATCACCGTGAGGACCCACGCCTTCACCGCGCAGGCCGAGAAACAGTTGGGCACGAAGGTCCGGCTCAACGCATCGGTGGGTGAGAGCTACCTCGACGGGCCCGACGACGCCACGTCGGGCTGGACGCTGATCGGAGGGGCGGGACTGTCCGCGCGCCTCAAGCGGAGCACCTTCTCGACCAACTACACCCGTTCGCGTTACCAGGCCCTCATTAGCGGCCGCAGCGAGATCACCGACGTCTTCTATGCGAGCCTCGCCCACCGGATCAGCCGGCGCGTGTCGATCTCGGGTCTCGGCTACTACCGCGACGCCCGGGACCAGCTCGACCTCCGGTACTCCTACGCGACAACGATGCTCAGCGCTTCCCTGGGAGTGCAGATCAAGCGGCGCACCACCGCCGGAGCAAGCTACAACTTCCAGCGCTTCCATACCCGGAACGCGCCTTCGGCCCACCGGTCCATGGTCAGCCTTTACCTCAGCTACGCCCGGGCCCTGAAATGAGTATGCCTTCATGTATCCTCATGTGAGGCCCGACACTGCTGTGACACCCCGCACCGCGGCGGCTTCTCGGAGAGCTTAGACTTCAGGTCGGCCGGGGATCTTCTCTCCGGCGGCCTGCCGATCGAAGCGGCTTGGCGCCCCCACCACGGGGCGTGGGCCGCGTGGCGAAGCGGCTGATCCCTCACCGGCGGAGGCGCGCCTAGCCTCGCGCTGAGCTCGCTATCTGCGGCCTGTTCCGCACCGTCACGGGCGGAGCCCTGCGTCGCGGGAAGGTGTTGTCTATGAAACGGCCGCCTCGTCTCTGTGTCCTGGCCGTGCTTTGCCCGCTCGCCGCCGCGGCGGCGTCCCGCTCCGGCGCCGCCGACCTCTGCCAGGGGCTGGTGAAGGACAAGGTTTCCCGCTCGATGACACCCCTGGCCAAGCCTGCCCTCGCGCAGACGGTGATCGATCCCCAGTTCGGGACCACGCTCCGTCGCATCACCGCCGTGGCCGCCGTGGGCGCCAACCCGGCCATCGTGCCCCTGTATTCGACGGTCTCGGCCTGGAACGCCGACGAGTCGCGTCTCATCCTCTACCACGTCGGTATCGGCCATGAGCTTTACGACGGCCACACGTATCGGTTCATTCGCGTCCTCGACATCACTCCGGCCGACATCGAGCAGGTCTACTGGCATACCTCGGACCCCGACGTGCTGTTCTACGTGACGGGGAACCAGCTCATCCGCTATCACGTGGGGAGCGGGCTCCGGGAAACGGTGCACACGTTCCAGTTCTGTTCGAGCCCTGTCACCGGGGGCAGCGATCCCATGTTCACCTCGTGGGACTCGAACGTGATCGGCCTCCGCTGCGGGAACCAGCTCTTCACGTACCGGATGGACACCGACACCCTCCCCGCCGTCCGCACGTCGACCCTGGATGCGCCCGAAGCCTCCCCCAGCGGCACCATGGCCTTCACGGGGGGCTACGTGCTCGATCCCGCCCTCAACGTCCTCCGCCAGCTGGACCTCGCCAATCCCTACGAGCACGCCTCACTGGGGCGGTTGGCCTCCGGCCACGACACCTACAACGGCGTCGCCTTCGACCCCGGGCCGGGCGGCAGCGGCGTGGGCTCCCTCGTTACCTTCGACCTGACCAACGGGAGCTCGCGCGTGATCGTGGGGCCGGCCACCGGCTATCCCTATCCGCCGTCGGGCACGCACGTCTCCGCCATGGCCTACCGACAGCCGGGCTGGGTCTTCCTCTCCATCGTCGGCGATCCCACCGGGCAGCGCGTCCTGGACAGCGAGCTGGTGCTGGCGGACACGAACGGGGGGACCGTGTGCCGCATCGGTCACCACCGCAGCTATGGCGGCAACAATACCCGCCTCGCCGACAACTACTGGGCCGAACCCCACGTGATGGCCAGCCCGAGTGGGACCCGGGCCCTCTTCGCGAGTGACTGGGGTAACGGCTCGACGGTCGACACCTATGTGGCGGAGCTGCCGGGTTATGTTCCGTTCCAGATCGCCCTGTCCACCGGCAGGACCGCCTACCGCACGGGCAACGGCCTGAGCGCCTCGCTGACGCTGACGAACGCCGGGGTTCCCGCCGCTCCCGACTTGTACCTGCTCCTCGTTCTCCCCGACGGTGATCAGGTGGTTGACTTCACCGACTGGTCGTTTCACCAGGTGCTGGCCCGGCTGTCGAGCCCAGCGTCGCTGAGGCCCATCCAGGCGGCCGTGAGCCTGTACCAGCCCTTCACCGCCAACGCTCCCGGCTTCCTGCGGTGGACCTGGCAGGCAACGCAGGCGGCCGGGACCTACCGTCTCCTCATGATGACGGTGCGGCCCGGGGCACTCGCCGACGGCCGCTTCGATCCCGGCGACGTCCTCGCGTGGGGAGGAGCCACCTTCACCTTCACCCCCTGAGGCTGTCGGCGTATATGTCGGATGTGCGCCACTCCCGATTCGCCTACCATGGACGGGACTCCCGGAGGTCTCGATGCAGTTGCCGCCGCGATTGCTGACGATGTGGACGATTCTCGTTGCTGTTTCTCTCTCCTCGCCGGTGTCAGCCCAGAACCTTCCCTCGGACTTCGCCGACACCCTCGTCGCCAATGTCGGGGGGCCGACGGCGCTGGCCTTCACCCCCGACGGCCGCTTGCTCATCACGACCCAGGGGGGAACGTTGCGGGTCTACCAGGGAGGAAGCCTGCTCGGGACGCCGGCCCTCACCATTCCCGCCGCCTCGATCTGCACGGACTCCGAGCGCGGCCTTCTCGGAGTGGCGGTGGATCCGGGCTTCGCGGCCAACCCGTTCATCTATCTCTACTACACCGCCAACATCGGTGGCATCGGCTGCAAGAACCGCGTGTCCCGCTTCAACCTCCCCAACGGCAACGTCATCGATCCCGCCAGCGAGCTGGTCCTCGTCGACCGGATCCACTCGACGGCCGGCAACCATAACGGCGGGGACCTGCACTTCGGCAAGGACGGCTACCTGTACGTGAGCGTGGGCGACGGCGGCTGCGACTACAACAATGACAGCGGCTGCGCGGGCGCCAACGACGCCTCCCGCGACCGCAACGTCCTCATCGGGAAGATCCTCCGCATCACCACCGACGGGAACATCCCCGCGACCAACCCCTTCCAGGGTCCCGGGACGTCGCGCTGCAACGTCACCGGGAGCACGACCCCTGGCAACATCTGCCAGGAGACCTTCGCCTGGGGATTCCGCAACCCCTTCCGTATCGCCTTCGATCCGGGATCGCCCACGACCCGCTTCTTCGTCAACGACGTGGGCCAGAACGCCTGGGAGGAGATCGACCTCGCCCAGTCCGGGGCCGACTTCGGCTGGAACTGCCGCGAGGGCGCCCACACCAACAACACCAGCGGACCGTGCAGTCCCACGCCCCCGGGGATGGTCGACCCGGTCCTCGAGTACAGCCACACCGATCCCAACCCGATCTTCAGCGGCTGCGGAGCCATCACCGGCGGGGCGTTCGTGCCCGCAGGCTTCTGGCCGGCGAGCTTCGACGGCAGCTATCTCTTCTCGGATTTCAACTGCGGCCGGATCTTCCAGCGGACCGCCGCGGGAGCGGTGTCGCAGTTCGAGACGGGCCTGGGCGGGAGCAGCGCGGTCACCCTGATCTTCGGGCCCTTCAACAACAGCCAGGCCCTCTATTACACGACCTACGCGGCCGGAGGCCAGGTGCGGCGGATCTCCTACACCGGCACCGCGAACCGCGCGCCGGTGGCCATGCTGGCCACCAGTCCGACGGGCGGTCCCGCTCCCTTGACGGTGAACTTCGATGCGAGCGGCAGCAGCGACCCCGACGCCGGGGACACGCTCACCTTCAACTGGGACTTCGGCGACGGGTCGCCTCCGACCTCGACGAGCAGCCCGGCGACCTCCCACGTCTATATGGCGACGGGGGCCTTCCTGGCCATTCTGCGGGTGGAGGACAACCACGGAGCGCTCTCGGACCCCGCGGCCGTGCTGATCCTGGTGAACAACAACGCGGACTTCAACGGTGACGCCATGTCCGACATCCTATGGCGCAACTTGGTTAACGGAAACAACGTCGTCTCGTTCATGCATGGCGGCGCCGTCCTCCCCCGCGTGCCCGACACCAATTGGAGGATCGTGGGTACGAGCGACTTCGACAATGACGGCAAGGTGGACATCCTGTGGCGCAACCAGGCCACCGGGGCCAACGTCATCCTGTTCATGAACGGCACCGTGATCGCGGGGGGAGCGCTCCTCACGCCGCAGAATGATCTGGACTGGCACATCGTGGCCACCGGCGACTTCAACGGCGACGGCCGCAGGGACATCCTCTGGCGCCATCAGACGAGCGGCGACAACATGGTCTGGTTCATGAACGGGGCCACGCTCATTGGCGAGGCCGTCGTGACGTCGATGCCCGACCTCGACTGGAACATCGGCGGCGTCGGCGACTTCAACGGCGATGGGAAGCCCGACATCGTGTGGCGGAACCAGGCGACCGGAAGCAACGTCGTGTGGTTCATGAACGGCACCGCGATCTCGGGCAGCGCGGCCTTGCTCGCGGTCGGTGACACCAACTGGCGGATCGTCGGCATCGCCGACTTCAGCGGCGACGGCCGGGCGGACATACTGTGGCGTCGTCAGGGAACGGGTGACAACGCCGTCTGGTTCATGAACGGCACCGCGATCTCGGGCGGCGCCTTGCTGCCTGCCGTCACCGACACCAACTGGGAGATCGTGGGTCCGAGATGATCAGGTCGCGACTGTCGAAGCCCTCGCGGAGACCTGCGTCACCGCGCTGCCGCTGAGGCCCAAGACGGCGAAGGAGTGGAGCCGCCTGGTCCGGACGATGGCGCGTGACGAGACACGCCGGGTCGAACCTGACTCTGAGCGTCGAGCAGGACATCATGCGCGGCCAAGGCGGAACCTCAGCGGACACGCTCGCCCTTGGGCGCCTGGCCGGGCAAGAGGAATGTCTTGATCATCTCGCCTTCGCCGCAGACGGTCATCCCGGAGAACCGCTTGTACCACGGTCCCTCCGGAACCTTCGGCTCGCCGTCGAGCCAAGCGGCGAGCAGCTCGAGCTGCTTGGCGCCTATGCGACGCTCGTGGATGCGCTCCAGAAGGTGCTGGAGTAGCAGGGGCGGGACGTCCTTGCGGCGGACCTGGGG
>QHVJ01000170.1:0-24351 GCA_003222275.1 Acidobacteriota bacterium
ATGAGCGAGTATGGCGCGAGGTCGTTGGCGACGTTGAACGCGAAGCCGTGGGAGGTGACCCACCGCGAGATGCGGACGCCGATGGCGCCGATCTTGTCACGCCCGACCCAACAGCCGGTGAGGCCGGCCACCCGCTCCGCCTCCACGCCGAAGTCGCGGCAGGTCCGGATCATCACCTCCTCGAGGTCGCGCACGTAGCGGTGGACGTCCTGGCGGTCGGGAGCGAGGTTGAGGATCGGGTAGCCCACGACCTGTCCGGGACCGTGGTAGGTCACGTCGCCGCCGCGGCCGGTCTCGAAGACGTCGAACCCGCGGGCGCGCAGGAGCGACTCGCGGACGAGGACGTTCTGCTCCCGGGCGTTGCGCCCGCGCGTGAACACCGGGTCGTGCTCGAGGAGCAGGAGGACGTCGACGATGCGCTCCGCCTGCCGGTCGGCGACGAGCTGCGCCTGCAGCTCGAGCCCCTGCGCATAGGACAACCGGCCGAGCCGCCGCACAACCAAAGGGAGGGCGGGCACCAGCATCGCGGTTGGAGCGCCCGCCGGGAGGACCTCCTCACTGCCCGAGTGCGATTCACTCGCGCGAGGGCGGGATGTCATCGAGGTGTCCTCCCGAGGACGCGGATTTCAGGCCCGACGCGTCGCCTTCGCGGCGGGCCGCGTTTGAATCAAAGCGCCGACTCATCGAACTCCTGGAGGCCCTTCTTGATGTGGGCCATGAACCGGTCGGCGTCCGAGCCGTCCCCCCCGCCCGCAGCGAAGGCTTCCTTGCCGCCGAGCCCGGACTTGTTCCGGGCGAGGCGGAATCTGATTGAAGACGCCGGAGCGAGGACGCTCAATCTAGAGCGCCGACTCATCGAACTCCTGGAGGCCCTTCTTGATGTGGGCCATGAACCGGTCGGCGTCCGAGCCGTCGACGATCCGATGGTCGAAGCTCAGCGCGAAGTAGGCCATCGTCCGGATGGCGATCGCGTCGTCCCTCACGACCGTGCGCTTCTCGATCACGCCCGTCCCCAGGATCGCGACCTGGGGCTGGTTGATGATCGGGGTTCCGAAGAGGCTGCCGAAGACCCCGGGATTGGTGATGGTGAACGTGCCGCCCTGGACCTCCTCGACCTTGAGGCGCTTGGTGCGGGCACGCTCGGCGAGGTCGTTCACGGCGCGGGCGAGGCCGAGGACGTTCTTCTCGTCAGCGTTGCGGATCACGGGCACGATGAGGCCCCAGTCGAGCGCCACCGCGATCCCGATGTTGATGTCGTGCCGGTAGACGACGGCATCCCCCTCGACGCTGGCGTTGAGTATCGGGAAGGCCTTGAGGGCGTCGACGGTCGCCTTCAGGATGAAGGGCATGTAGGTCAGCTTCACCCCGCTCCGCTCCTCGTACTGCGGCCGGTATTTCTCGCGGAGGTGGTCGACGCGGGTCATGTCGATCTCGAAGACGGTCGTGACGTGGGCCGAGATCCGCTTGGAGAGGACCATGTGCTCGGCGGTCTTCTTGCGGATCGGGCTCATGGGGACGACCTCGACGCGGGACGAGGCAGAGGGCGCCGCGGGGGATGACGCAGGGACCGCAGAGGTTTGCGGGGCGGGGCCAGCAGAGGGCGCAGGGGCAGAAGGGCTGGGTGCGGTCTGCGGTCTCTGCGGGGTCGCGGCGGGTGCCGGCGTGGGCATCGGTCTCGGTGCGGGGGACGGCGTCTCGGCGGGCTTCCCTTCGATGTGGGTCAGGATGTCCTGCTTCGTGACCCGTCCCGCGATGCCGGTGCCGGGGATCTCACGGATGTCGAGGTTGTGCTCCGCGGCGATCTTGCGCACCACTGGTGAAGAGCGGGTCTGCCGCAGCTCGTCGAGGGTCATGTCGGCGCGGCCGCCGGGAGAGCCCGCAGAGGGCGCGGAGGTTTGTGTGGCCGGGCCGGCCGAGGGCGCAGAGCGAGGTGCTGGCGCCGGAGTCCACGCGGGTCGGGAGGAGACCGGGGACGGCGTGGTCGGGGGCGTCGTCGGCGGCGTCACGGGTGCCGGTGCGGGCCGCGGTGGTTCCGTCGGCGGCGAGGGCGGCGTGGCGGGCGTGGGTGCGGGCCGTGGCGGCTCCGGTGCCGCCGGTGTCGTCGGCGACGGGCGCGGAGACGGGCCAGGAGTGCCGTCCGCCTGGGCAGTCGGCGCTGGAGACGACGCGGACGGCGCAGAGGCCGCCGGTACGTTCTGCGGCCTCGGCGGCTCAACGGCTGCGGGTGGTGGCGCCGCCGCAACGACTTCGCCCTCGGCCGCGATGACGCCGACCACGGTGTTGATCGGGACCGTCGCCCCGGGCTGGACCCGTATCTCTTTCAGGATGCCCGACGCCGGAGCCGGGATCTCGGCGTCCACCTTGTCGGTCGAGATCTCGAAGAGCGGCTCGTCGCGCTGCACCTTGTCGCCGACGTTCTTCATCCACTTCGTGACGGTCCCCTCGGCGATGGACTCTCCCATCTGGGGCATGATGACGTCGGTCATGCAATCACCTCGGACAGCAGCAATCAGCAGTCAGCATTCAGCAGTCAGCCAGGAGCTCCCTGATCGCTGATAGCTGCCATTCTGTCAGTAATCATAGATCGCCCTTATCGCCTCGCCCACCTTGGCCGCGTTGGGCAGGAACGTCTCCTCCAGCGGGGGCGAGTACGGTACGGGCGTGTCGGGGGGAGCGACCCTCATGACGGGAGCGTCCAGGTATTCGAAGGCCCGCTCGGAGACGAGCGCCGCGATCTCGCCTCCCGGGCCTCCGGTGATCGTCGGCTCGTGGAGCACGATCACCTTGCCGGTCTTCGCGGCCGTGGACAGGATCGCCTCGTCGTCGAGCGGAAGGAGCGTGCGCAGGTCGACGACCTCCACGTCGATGCCGTCGCGGGCGGCCGCCTCCGCCGCCTCCAGCGCGACCTGCAGCATCGCCGCATAGGTGACGATCGAGACGTCCTTGCCCGCCCGCGCCACGCGGGCCTTGCCGATGGGCACCACGAGGTCGCCCTCGGGCACCTCCTCCTTCAGGCGGCGGTAGAGGAACTTGTGCTCGAGGTAGATGACCGGGTCGGGATCGCGGATGGCGGCGGTCATGAGCCCCTTGGCGTCGGTCG
This sequence comes from Acidobacteriota bacterium, assembly GCA_003222275.1. Lineage (GTDB taxonomy): Bacteria > Acidobacteriota > Vicinamibacteria > Fen-336 > Fen-336 > AA32. Next base: position 3,101 of record QHVJ01000170.1, read on the forward strand.
GGGTGCCGGGAGCCACGATCTTCAGCCCCGGCACGTTCATGAAGTACGACTCGGGGTTCTGGCTGTGGAACGGCCCGCCGTGGACGCCGCCGCCGGAGGGCCCGCGGATCACGATGGGGACGCCCGCCCCCCAGCGGTACCGCGTCTTGGCCGCGTAGTTGACGATGATGTCGAACGCGCACGAGATGAAGTCGATGAACTGCATCTCCGCGATCGGACGCATGCCCATGAGCGAGGCGCCGATGGCCGCGCCCACGATGGCGGTCTCGCTGATCGGGGTGTCGATGACCCGCTTCTCGCCGAACTTCTCGAGGAACCCCGCGGTGACACGGAAGGCGCCGCCGTAGGTCCCGACGTCTTCCCCGAGCACGAAGACGCGCTCGTCCCGCACCATCTCCTCGAGCATCGCCAGGCGGATCGCCTCCAGATAGGTGAGGACCGCCATCAGCCGCGTGGTTTCCGGCGGCGCTTCCACTCCGCCACCAGCGGAGGGACGGGCGAGCGGAGGGGACGGTCGCCGTACACGCCGCTGAGCCCGCTCCGGGCATCGGGGAAGGGGCTCGCCTCGGCGGCGGCGAGGTCCTGCTGGAGCGACGCCTCCAGGGCGGAGGTCACGGCCGGCAGCTCCTCCGAGCGCGCGTGCCCGCTGCCGACGAGCCACCGCTCGTAGCGGTCGATCGGGTCCCGCGCGGCCCATTCTTCGAGCATTCCCGGCGGCACGTACTTCATGTCGTCGTGCTCGGCGTGGCCGCGCATCCGCATCGTGTCGGCCTCGATGAGGGTGGGGCCGGCCCCCGCCCGGGCGCGCTCGATCGCCCGGCGGGTCACCTCGTAGACGGCGCGCACGTCGTTGCCGTCGACCTGCTCCCCGAAGCAGCCGTAGGCCCGCGCCCGGTCGACGAAGCGCGGGTTGGCGGTCTGCTTGTGGGTGGGGGTCGAGTAGGCCCACTTGTTGTTCTCGACGATCAGGACGATCGGCGCCTTCTGCACGCAGGCGAAGTTGAAGCCCTCGTGGAATGCCCCGGTGGAGGTGGCGCCGTCGCCGATCCAGGTCAGCGCGACCGTGCGCCGGCCCTTCATGCGCTCGGCGATCACCGCCCCCGTGAGCACCGAGACCATGTCGCCCAGCATCGAGATGACCGACGGCATGGAGCCTTCCTCGGAGATCCACCCGAAGTGCACGTTCAGGTCCCGGCCGTGCGTGGGTCCGGCGGCGCGGGCCATGTACTGCGCGAAGACGTCCCGCGGCCGGCCGCCCCGGACGAAGATCGCCCCCAGGTTGCGGATGAGGGGCGTGAAGATGTCGCCGCGCTCGAGCGCGTAGGCGCTGCCGACCGAGCAGCCTTCCTGCCCGAGGCTGCGGTAGAGCCCGCCCACCACCTTGCCCTGGCGATAGAGGTTGGTGAGCTTCTCCTCGACCATCCGGTTGAGCTTCATGAAGCGGTACAGCTCGAGCAGCTGCGCCTTGCTGAGCTGCTCGACCGGCGGCTTCGCGGGCGCCGTCTCAGGCGTCGATGGCGTGGCCGTAGACCGCCTCCGCCGCCTGCATGAGGGTCTCGGGCAGCGTCGGGTGGGCGTGGATGGTGCGGGAGATCTCCTCCGCGGTGCTCTCCAGCCTCAGGGCCACGCAGGCCTCGGCGATGAGGTCCGTCGCATGCGGCCCGATCATGTGGACGCCGAGCACCTCGTCGTACTTGGCCTCGGCGACGACCTTCACGAAGCCGGCGTCGTGGCCGATGATCCGAGGCTTGGCGAGGTTGCCGAAATTGAAGCGGCCGACCTTCACGTCGTGGCCGCGCTTCTTCGCCTCCTCCTCGGTGAGCCCCACGCCCGCCACCTCGGGGTTGCAGTAGGTGGCCGAGGGGACCTGGTCGTAGTTGAGGGGCTCGGTCTTCTTGCCCGCCAGCCGCTCGGCGACCCCGATGCCTTCGAACGAGGCGACGTGGGCCAGCATCGGATGCGGCCGGCCCTCGATGGTCACCACGTCGCCGATGGCATAGATCCCCGGCTGCGCCGTCTCCATCAGCGGGTTGACCTTCACGTAGCCCTTCTCGATCTGCACCTTCGTCGATTCGAGGTTGAGGCCGTCGGTCACCGGTGCCCGGCCCACGGCCACCAGCAGCATCTGGGCGGTGATGCTCCGCGCCTCGCCGCTGCCGCTGCGGAAGGCGACCTCGACGCCCTGGGAGGTCTTGAGCACGCCCTCGGTCTTCGCGCCGGTATGGATCCCCATGGACTTGGCCAGCAGCTTGCCGGCCTCGGCCGAGATCTCCTCGTCCTCGAGGGGCAGCACGCGCGGCAGCAGCTCGATCACGTTCACCGCGGCCCCGAAGCGGGCGAAGATCGACGCGAACTCGATCCCCACCGCCCCGGCCCCGATCACGACCAGGCTGCGCGGCATCTGCTTCAGCTCCAGGATCTCGTCGGAAGTCACGATGGCGGTGCCGTCCGGCGCCATGCCGGGCAGGGAGCGGGGCTTCGAGCCCGTCGCGATCATCACGTTCTTCGTCGCGACCTTCGTCTCGCCGCCCTCCCCCTTCACGATCACGGTCCGCGGCCCTTCCAGCCGCCCCTGGCCCTTGAAGAGCGTGATCTTGTTCTTCTTGAAGAGGTAGGTCTCGATGCCCTTGCTGAGCCGGCTGACGATGCGCGCCTTCCGGCTCATGAGCGCCGTGAAGTCGAGGCCGATGCCCTCGGCCACGATGCCGTACTCCTTCCCGTGCTGGAGGTCCTCGAAGAGGTCGGCCGTGTGGAGGAGCGCCTTGGTGGGGATGCAGCCGCGCAGGAGGCAGGTGCCGCCGCAGCCGGCGGGATCGCGTTCGACGACCGCGGTTCGCAGCCCCATCTGGGCCGCCCGGACGGCGGCCACGTATCCGCCGGGCCCGCTGCCGATCACGGTGACGTCGAACTCCCCGTTGGCCAAGTCTCCTCCTCGCGGCAGAAAGCTCCTCACGCTACCAAAGACCCGCAGGGGAGACAAGGCGAGGAGGGGCGGAGGCAGAATGGTAGAATAGCCGGCTATCCGTGAACCCTATGTTGATACTGATCGGGGTGATCTTTCTCCTGCTACTGCTGAACGGGTTCTTTTCCGGCAGCGAGATCGCGGTTATCTCCATACGCCGCAGCAAGATCGAGGAGCTGGTCGCGACGGGTCGGCGCTCGGCCCGGCGGCTGAAGCACCTGCACGAGAACCTGGACGACTTCCTCGCCACCGTCCAGATCGGCGTCACGCTGATGGGGACCCTGGCCGGCGTCATCGGCGGCTATCTGGCCAAGCTGTACCTGGAGCCGGTCATCGCACGGGCGACGATCGCGCACTGGATCGCTCCCGCCTTCGCCGCCGCCATCATCGTCGGCGCGGGGATCGTCTACGTGGAGCTGATCTTCGGCGAGCTGGTCCCGAAGGCGATCGCGCTGCGTTACACGGACACGGTCGCCCTGCTGGTGGCCCGTCCTCTTGACCGTCTGGCCCGTGCCTCCCACGGCCTCGTCGTCTTCCTGACCGCGTCCACCCGCGTGGTCCTGCGGCTCTTCGGGATCAAGGACTCCGGCCACCGCACGTTCGTCTCCGAGGAGGAGATCAAGCACCTCGTGCGCGAAGGACGGGCCCAGGGCGTGCTGGACCAGACCGAGGAGGAGCTGATCCACAGCGTGTTCGAGTTCTCGGACACCCCGGTGAAGAAGGTCATGGTTCCGCGGCCGAAGATGTTCACCCTCGACGTCGACACGCCTCCGGGAGAGGCCGAGCGCCTGATGGTGGAGAGCGGCTTCTCGCGCATACCCGTCTACGACACCTCGCCCGACAACATGATCGGCCTCGTCTACATCAAAGACGCCTTGCGCCTGCTCGAGAGGCGGCAGCCGGTGGTGCTGCGCAAGATCGTCCACCCGATCCACCTCGTACCCGAGACGAAGAAGGTGGGAGCGCTGCTCAAGGAGCTGCAGAAGCGGCGCACCCACATGGCGCTCGTCATCGACGAGCACGGGTCGCTCGTCGGCCTCGTGACGATGGAGGACCTGCTCGAGGAGATCGTGGGTGAGATCCAGGACGAGTACGACTGGGAGGAGCGCCCGGTGGAGCGGCTCCGCGACGGGTCGATGGTGGTGGAGGGGACGCTCTCCGGCGACGAGCTGCGCACCGCCTACAACGTCCCCATCCCGAAGTCGGGCGAGTTCGAGACGGTCGCCGGCTTCATGCTCGCGACCCTGGGCTCCGTCCCCCGGGGCGGCGAGGTGGTGCAGGTGGGGGATTACCGCCTGACGGTGGTCGACGTCGAGAGGAACCGGATCAACAAGGTCAAGGTCGAGAAGGTGAGCGCGCCCGTGGCGGCGGTGCCGCCGCCGCGGAAGTTCATCATGAAGGCCTGAGCCTCTCCCCCGACACCTCCGTCCAACCACTCCTCGACATGTTCACCAGGAGCCTCCAACGAGCCCGTCACTCCTCGCGCAGGACGGCCGCCGGATCCAGGCTCGCGGCGCGTCGGGCGGGCAGGTAGCTGGCGAGCAGCGCCGCCGTCGCCAGCACCCCTGCCACCGCCGCGAAGGTGGCAGGGTCCGTGGCGCTCACGCCGAAGAGCAGGCCTTGCATGACCCGGGTGAGGGCGAACGCCGCCACCAGCCCCAGGGTCACGCCCGCCGCCGCCAGGCGCGCCGCCTGGCCCACCACCATGCGCAGCACGTCGCCCGCGTCGGCACCCACGGCCAGGCGCAGTCCAATCTCGCCCCGGCGTCGCTCGACCGACTCCGCCAGGACGCCGTAGACGCCCACCGTCGCCAGGGCCAATCCGAGCAGCGCGAACCCGCCGAGCAGAGCCATGATGAAACGGCGCGCGGCCAGCGAGTCGGAGAGCAGCTCGAGCAGGGGCCGCACGTCGTAGACGGCCAGCTCGGAATCGAGCGCGGCCACCTCGCGCCGGAGCGCGCCGGCGAGCGAGACGGGATCGCCGGAGGTGCGCACGACCAGGCTCATCCAGGACCAGCTCTGCTGCGGGTGCGGCACGTAGATCTCGGGCGGCGCGGGGATCGACGGGCGGACGTCGCCCACCACGCCCACGACCTCGAAAATGCGGGGGTCGCTCTCGTCCGTGCCTATGCCGATGCGGAGCCTTTGGCCGAGCGGGTCCTGGCCGGGGAAGACCTGGGCGGCCAGCGTTTCGTTGATGACCGCCACCGGCGGTGCCCCTCGGCGATCGCCGGCGTCGAACGTGCGGCCCTTCTTCACCGGGATGCGCATCGTCTCGAAATAGCCGGCGGTGACGGCGCGGTACTCCGCCCGTGGCTTCCGGCCCGGTGCCGGCGCGGGCCGGCCTTCCACGGTGAAGCGCGTGCCGATGCTGCCGCCTCCGAGCGGCAGCGGCGTGATGGCCGCCGCCGAGATCACCCCGGGCAGGACGCGCACGCGCTCGACGAGCTCCGCGTAGAAGCCGGCGCGCCGGTGCGGGCGTGGGTATCGCGTGTCGGGCAGCGATACGGCGAAGGTCAGGACGCTCTCGGGATCGAAGCCGAGATCGACCGACAGCAGGCGGCGGAAGCTCTCGAGTAGCAGGCCGGCGCCCGCCATCAGCACCAGGGAGAGGGCGATCTCGGCGACGACGAGGAAGCGGGCGGCAGGATGTCGCGCCAGGCTCGCGCTCCGGCTGGACCCGTGCAAGGCCATCTGGAAGTCGGTGCGCGAGGCGGAGAGGGCCGGGGCCAGGCCGAAGGCCACTCCGGTGGCCAGCGAGAGCCCCAGGGAGAACCCCAGCACCCGGCCGTCGAGCGCGATGTCTTGAAGGCGCGGCGTTCCCGGCGGCGCGAGCGCCACCAGCGCGCCGAGGCCCCATTGGGCCAGCGCGAGTCCGGCGATGCCGCCCGCCACCCCGAGCACGATGCTCTCGGTGAGGAGCGGGCGGACCAGTCGCGACCGCCTTGCCCCCAGCGCGGCCCGGATCGCCATCTCTCTCCGGCGCGCCAGCGCCCGAGGCAGGACCAGGTTGGCCATGTTGGTGCAGGCGATGAGCAGGACGAACGCCACCGCGCCCAGCAGCACCAGCAGCGGCCGGCGCAGCTCGCCCACGGTGTCCGCATGCAGCGACTCCACCATCGCGCCCACGCCGGTGTTGTCGGAGTGCTCCTTCTCCAGACGCCGGGCGACGGCGGCCAGCTCGGCCCGGGCCTGGGCGATGGGCACACCAGCGCGGAGACGGCCAATGGCAACCAGGGACCGATTGCCGCGCTGCTCGAGCGCCTCGCCGTCCAGGGCCAGGGGGGTGAAGATCTCGGCACGTTCGACTTCGCGTGGCGGGCGGAAGCTGGCGGGAAGGATGCCGATGACGGTATGAGGCTGTCCGCTGAGCGTGATGCTCCGGCCCACGAGCGCGGGGTCGGCGCCGAGCCGCCGCCACAGGCCGTGGCCCAGAACGGCCACCGGCTCGCCACCGGGCTGGTCCAGCTCCTCCGGGAACAAATGGCCGAGCGCCGGCACCACGCGCAGGCTCGGGAAGAAACTGGCGGTGACGCGGGCCCCTTCGATGCGCTCCGGACCGCCCGCCCCGGCCAGGGTGACGTCAGCGGGGCGCAGCGCCGCGATCGTCTCGAAGCTCCGGCTCTCGTTTCGCCAGTCGCGGTAGTCTGGATACGAGATCACGCCTGGCCGGCCGGGCTGGGCGAGCACCGCCCCGCGGATCATGACCAGCCGGTCCGGCTCGGGGTAAGACAAGGGCTTGAGCAGCACGCCGTCGACCGCGCTGAACATCACGGTCGTGGCGCCAACGCCCAGACCGACGGTGAGCACGGCGAGCGCGGTGAAGCCGGGGCTGCGCAGCAGCCGCCGTGTCGCGTGGCGCAGGTCGCTCAGCAGTATCTGCATGCGCGGGCGAGTCGGGCTCGGGAGCTACCGGGCGCCGACCCGGTCCTGCAGCCCGCGCACGCCCTTGCGCTCGGCGCAGCTCGCGCAGCAGAAGAACGTGCCGTCCCGCTCCAGCCCGTGGCCGACGATGCGGATCCCGCAGTCGGCGCAGGTCGGCGCGGTGGCGTGGATCGCGCACTCGAAAGAATCGAACACGTGCGGCCGCCCGTCGGCCGTCGTCAGCGTGAAGGCCTTGTCGTAGTCGTTCTTGCAGACCTCGCATTTCGCCATCGCGTCACCTCCCGTTCCCTCCATCTAAGCAGGAGTTGTCCGGGCGCGGGACAGGGTCCGGCGTTTCTCAGGGCGGGGGCGTCGGCGTGGGGATCGGCGCCGGCGGGCGGATCGGCTCGATGCGGGGCGAAGGCGAGGCTTCCGGGCGGGGGGTCGTGATGGAGGGGATCCCCGGCACCTCGAAGAGCAGGGGGGAGGTCTCGCTGCCGAGGGAGAAGCTCCGCAGGTCCTCCTCCGTGAACTTCGTCTTGCGGATGATGTGGGGGGTCAGGGTCATCACGATGTCCGTCTCCTGGACCTCCTTGCGGTTGTGGGCGAAGAGCTTACCGAGCACGGGCAGGCTGGCTAGCCCGGGCAGGCCGGAATAGCTCGTGCGCTCGGCGTCGCTGATGAGGCCGGCGAGGATGTTCGTCTCCCCGTCGCGGAGCCGGATGACGCTCGTGACCTGGCGGCTGTTGAAGGTGGGGATGTTCTGCACGCCGGCCACGCCCACCGACTGCGCCACCGACGACACCTCGAGCTTGAGGACGAGGGTGACGTCGTTATCGTGATGTACCCGGGGCGTGATGTCGATGTTGACCCCGACGTCCTTGTAGCTGAACGACGTGATCGGCTGTTGGGAGATGCCGCCGGTCGCGATGGGAGAGAACGTCGTCACCGGCACCGGGATCTGGTCTCCGAAGCGCGCCTGGGCGGTCTGCCCTTCGGCGGTACGCAGCTGCGGGTTGGCGAGGAGGCGCGTGGAGGTGTCGGTCTTGAGGAGCCGATAGATCACGCCGGGCAGGCTGGTGATGAGGAGGTTGGATTTCTTGTAAGGGTTGTCGCCGAGCGTGATCGGGCGCGGCGTGATGACGGTCGGGTTCCCCTGGGCGTCGCGGGCCGTCACCTCGTTGACGGTCGTGCTCGGGAAGATCGCTCCGGAGATGCCCTCGCCGGTGCCGGAGGTGATCTCGATGCCGTATTCCTTCAGCTTCGTCCGATTCACCTCGAGGATCTCCACCTCGACCATCACCTCCGCCCGCTGCTTGTCCACGATGTCGACGATCCGCTCGGCCGCCGCGACCTTGTCGGGCGTGTCGTTGATCGTCAAGGCGTTGGCGCCGGGCAGGGGCGCGATGCGCCGCGCGCCGAGCACGATGCGCAGCAGGTCGATCGTCTCCTTGAGGTCGGCGTTGGAGAGGAAGAACGTCTTGACCACCTGCTGCTCCATCTCCCGCCGCTTGGCCGGCGTGTCGGGCACGACCTGCACGATCCGCGAGTCGACGACCCGGTAGAAGGTCTTGCCGACGGTGGAGAGCGCGTTCAGCGCCTGGTCGAACGGCACGTCCCGCAGGTCGATGTTGATCGTCTGGTCGCGGAACTCGGGGTCGAACACGAAGTTCACCCCGACGGTCTTGCCGAGCGCCTGGTAGGCCTCGCGCAGGCTGGCGCTGCGGAAGCTCAGGCCGAGCGGCTCTTGCGCGCCCGGGCCGAGGACGAGGCCGGGCAGCGCCCGCTCACGCGCGCGGTCCTTCATCTCCTCGACGGTGACGCCGAGCGGGCCGCCCTGCCGCCGCGCTTCCGTCTCCTGCATCTCGCTCACCAGGCTGGCGGAGGACGGGTTGAGGTCGAGGGCCAGCCGGAACTCGTCGAGCGCTTCCTTGTACATCCCGCGCGAGCCGAGGCGCCGCGCGTTGAGGGCGTGGGCCTCGGCCGCCCGCAGGCGCGCCCGCTCCAGGCCCTTGCGGTAGTGGACGTTGTTCGGGTCCTGCTGCACGGCCTTCGAGTACTCGAGCACGGCCCGGTCGTAGTCCTGCCGGCCCTCCGCCTTCTCGCCGTTGCGGAAGGCGGCCGAGGTGGCGCAGCCGGCGAGGCCGAGCAGCACCAGGGCCGCCACCGCGGGCCTCATCCGCTCACGACTTCGACCCCGCGCGGAATCTCGAACCGGAACAGCCGGTCCTTCAGGCCCACGTTCTCGCGGATGTCGGCGAAATCGAACCGGCTCAGGTTGCCCTGGGCGTCGAAGACGTGGATCGCGTGGATGCGGGCGGCGTCGTCCACGTCGACGAAGACCTTCTGGATCTCGGGGTCGGGCTTGCGCGGCACGAGACGGAGGCGCGCGAGGCCGGGGGGCCCGGTCTCCAAGCCGGCGTCGAACTGCTCGAGCAGGTTCCCCTGCCCCGAGAGGAGGAGCGCGGGCACGCCGCGGTCGCCGGCCTGGTCGCGCACGATGACCTGGCGGTCCGCAGGGACGTAGAAGTAGAAGGTCTTGCCGTCGGAGACGAAGGTCTTTTTCTCGGGGTCCCGATACTCCCACCGCATCCGTCCGGGCTGCTTGATCGAGACGACGCCGCGCTCCACGATCTCGCGGCCGATCAGGCCGGAACGGTACGTCTGGACGAAACGGGCGGTGAGGTCGCTGACCGTGTCGTGGCGTTGCTGGAGGCGGCGGGCCAGGTCCTGGGCGGGCGTGGACCCGGAGGATGAAGCGACGTGGCCTCCCAGCGCGCCCGCTAAGGCCACAGCCGTCAAGAGTTTCATCGCCGAGGTTATGATAGCACCTCCGCGATGAACCCCACGCGCGCGCGGGTCCTCCTCGGCTCGATCCTCATCCTCGCCGCGGCCCTGCGCTTCACCGGCCTCGGCTGGGGCCTGCGGCACCGGCCCGACCTCGACGAGCGCTGGTTCGTCGAGAGCGTCGGCCGGATGCTGGCGGCGCGGGACCTCGACCATCGCTTCTACGAATACCCGGGCCTCTTCATCTATTTCCTCGCGCCGGTGCTGGCGTTTTTCCGTCCGCCGGACTTCGGCGCCGGGGCCTATCTCGCTGCGCGCGTCGTGGTCGCGCTCTTCGGCGTAACCAGCGTAGGCCTGACGTATCTGCTCGCCGCGCGCCTGGCCGGGCGCGGGGCAGGGCTGGCGGCGGCACTGTTCGTCGCGGTGTCGCCGGTGGAGGTTTTCACGGCGCACATGGTCCGGCCCGACGTGGCGCTCGAGGCCTTCGTGCTCCTCGCTTTCCTCGCCTTCCTCCGCCTGGGGCCCGATTGGCGCGAGGATCTCCTCTCGGGCATCGCGCTGGGGGTGGCGACGGCCGTGAAGTTCACGGGCGTGCTCCTCGCTCCTTCCTACGTTGCGCAACGGCTGGGTGCCCCCGGCTTTCGGGTGTCGCGGCTCGCGCTGGCCGCCGGGGCATCGCTCGTGGCCTTCGCCCTCTGCTCGCCGTTCACGTTCCTTCACTTCGGCGTCGCGGTGCGCGGCGCCCACATCCAGGTCTTTCACCACTACGAGGTGCGGGGCCGGGGGCCGGAGCACTACCTCGATATGGCGTGGACCTACGGCCTCGGCCTCATGAAGTCCTTCGGTCCGCTCGGCCTCGCGCTCGTCGCCGCCGGGGTCCTTCTCGCGGCGCGGGACGGGCGCCGGTGGCTGGGCCTGCTCGTCTATCCGCTGGTCGTGATCGGCGTCCTCTCGACCGCCGAGGTCCACTTCGATCGCCATCTGGTGCCCGTGCTGGGCGTGCTCTCTGCGCTCGCCGGACGCGCGGTGGCATCCGTCGCGAAGCGCTCGCCCGTGGCCGCGGTGTGCGCCGCCGTGGCCGCCGCGGCGCTGCCCCTGGCGGCCTCGATCGACTACGTACGCGGCGTCTCGGTGCCGGGGACCCGCGACATCCTGCTCGAGTGGGTCGACGAGAACCTGCCCGCCGGCGCCCACCTCGTCAGCAGCGTGAGCGACCTCGGCCTCGACCGCCACCGTTACGAGATCGTCGAGGTGCCGCGGCTCGACGAGCGCACGCGTCCCCTCGTCCTCCACGCCGACGCGGTCATCAGCGGCCCCGGCGACAGCGAGCCGCTCGTGCGCCAGCTCACCACGCTTTTCGCCGCGGAGCCGCCCAACCCGCATTCCGGACCGCGGCTCGTCGTGAGCGCGCCCCCGCCCGCGGATCGGCCCGCCTACGAGGAGCTGCGCCCCTCGCGGCAATGGCTGAGCGCTTCGGAGGCGCCGGACCGCCTGACCGCGCTCGTCGACGGCGATCGGAAGACCGCGTGGATGACGACGCACGGGCAGACCCCGGGCGCCTGGATCCGGATCGATCTGCCCGCGCCGCGCACGATCGGCGGCCTGCAGCTCCTGCTGCGCGGGCGCGGTCGAGGCTTCGGCAAGAACCTGCACGTCTTTGCGACCGAGGACGGCCGCGAATGGTCGCGCGTGGACGTTCTCCAGGGACGGCCGCCGGTGACGGCGCAGCTTCCTTCGCCCGAAGGGCCGGCCCAGGTGCTGATCTTCGAGCCGCGCCGCGTCACCGCGCTGCGCATCGAGCAGGTGGGCCGCCGCCAGCGTCCCTGGGGCGTCGCCGAGCTGCGCTTGTTTGCCCTGCCGGAGCGCCGGTAGCGCTTCCCACGTGCTAACATCCCTCAGTTCATGATCGCGTTTCTCCCCCTCCTGTTCCTCGCCGCCCCCGACATCCAGGCTGCGCTTCCCGCTTCTGCGGAGATGCGCGGCCTGTGGGTGGTGCGGACCGCGCTCGTCTCGCCGGCGTCCGTCGACCGGGTCGTCGACGAGGCCCAACGCGCAGGCTTCAACGCGCTCTTCGTCCAGGTGCGCGGCCGGGGTGACGCGTTCTATCGCTCGGATCTGGTGCCGCGCTCGGACATCCTCGACGCGCAGCCCCCCGGCTTCGACCCCCTGGCCCGGCTGATCGAGCGGGCGCGCTCGCGCGGCCTCCAGGTCCACGCGTGGATGAACATGCTGCTCTGCGCGGGGTTCGGCCGGATCCTGCCGGGCCGCCACGTCGCCGCGCTCCATCCGGACTGGATCATGGTGCCGCGCGGGGCCGCGCGCGCCGCCCTCGCGGCCCCGAGCGACACTCTCATCGCCCTCGTGGCCCGTCATTCGAGCGCGGATGCCGAGGGCCTCTATCTCTCGCCGTCGGTGCCGCAGGTCGGCGACCACCTCGAGGCCGTGGTGAGGGAGCTTTTGAGAGCGTACGCCGTCGACGGACTGCACCTCGACTTCATCCGCTACCCCGGATCGGAGTACGACTACTCGCGCGCCGCGCTCGACGGCTTCGCGGCGCGCGCGGGGAGCAGCATCGACCGTCTCGACGGCCCCGAGCGGGCGCCCGCCGAGTGGGCGGACTACCGGCGCGACGCCCTCACCGCGCTCGTGGACCGAATCGCGAGGAGCGCGCGCGCCGAGCGTCCTCGGCTCCTCGTCTCCGCCGCGGTGACGGCCGACGAGGCCCAGGCCGTGGCCGTGAAGTTCCAGAGCTGGCCGGAGTGGATCTCACGGGGCAGCATCGACGCCGTCTGCCCGATGGCCTACAGCGCCGACAGCCGCATCTTCCAGGGCCAGATCCGCGACGCACGGGAGCGCGTGGGGCCGAACCGGTCCCTCTGGGCCGGCGTCGGAGCGTACCGCCTCGACGTGGACGGCGTCATCGAGAAGGTCCGGCTCGCGCGGTCCGCGGGCGCCACCGGCGTCGTCATCTTCTCCCACGAGTCGCTGCGGCCGACGGACCTCGACCGGCTCCGACAGGGCGCATTCCCCCCCGCGGCGGCGAGAGGCCCGGAGACGCAGGCCACGATCGGGGGAGACCGCCCGCGGTGAGGCAGGGCGCCCGGTCGTCATTGAGCAAGGGGGTGCTAGCGGCGCACCGCCTTGAACCCCCACGCGCTTCGCGCGAATGAATCGCGCTCCGCGCGTCGCCGTGGCTCTCGTGCTGCTCTCCCTGGCGCTCATCGGAAGCTTCGCGTGCCGTCCGGCGAGCGCGGCCCGGGCTCCCGCCCCTCCGGCCCCGTCCTACCGCTGGGCGCGCCAGACGCTGGCGCGCATGAGCCTCGAGGAGAAGCTGGCGCAGATGATCGGCGTGCGGGCCTTCGGCCTGCACTATCATCCCGCCTCCGAGGAAGGCCGGCGGCTCCGGCACGAGGTCCGCGACCTGGGCGTGGGCTCGGTCGTGGTCTTCGAGTCGGAGGTCGACTCGCTGCCGCGCCTCTTGAACGGGCTGCAGGCCCTCGCCAAGCTCCCGCTGCTCGTCTCCGCGGACATGGAGCGCGGCATGTCGTTCCGCATCCGCCGCGGAGTCGTCCCGCTGCCCTACGCCATGGCCATCGGTGCCACGCGCTCCGAAGAGGCCGCGCGGTTCACGGGCGAGGTGACCGCGCGCGAGGGCCGCGCCCTCGGCATCCACTGGGCGCTCGCTCCCGTCGCGGACGTCAACAACAACCCGGGCAACCCGGTCATCAACATCCGGTCGTACGGCGAAGACCCCGAGCTCGTCGCCCGGCTCGACGCCGCCTTCGTCCGCGGCGCCCGCGCCGGCGGCCTGCTGACGACCGCCAAGCACTTCCCGGGCCACGGCGACACCGCCGTCGACAGCCACCTGCAGCTCGCAACCGTGGGCGCGGACCGGGCGCGGCTGGAGTCCGTGGAGCTGCGGCCCTTCCGGAGGGCGGTAGAGGCGGGGGTCGATTCGGTGATGCTCGGCCACATCGCCGTGCCCGCGGTCGATCCGACCGGGGCGCCGGCCACGCTCTCGGCCCCGATGGCCACCGACCTCCTGCGCCAGCAGCTCCACTTCGAAGGGCTCATCGTCACCGATGCGATGGAGATGGCGGGCGTGAAGGCGGCCTGGACGGGGGAGGCGGCCATCCGCGCGGTGCGGGCGGGGGCGGACATGATCCTGCTGCCGCCGCAGAGCGACGTGGCCATCCGGGCGCTCGTGCGCGCGGTGCGCGAGGGACAGCTCGCCGTCTCGCGCATCGACGCATCCGTCCTCCGCATCCTGGAGGCGAAGGAGCGCCTGGGGCTCGATCGCCAGCGCAGGGTGGACCCGGCGGTGGCGGACCGCGACGTGGGACGGCCGCAGGACGTGGAAAGGGCGCTGGAGATCGCGCGCCGCGCCATCACCGTCGTGAAGAACGACGGGGGCGTGCTCCCGCTGCGGGCCGAGCAGAGCCTGCGGATCCTGCACCTCGTCCTGTCGAGCGATCTGCGCAGCGATCCCAGCATCATCCAGGGCTTCCCCGAGGACGAGCTGGCGCGGCGCGCGATCCCCACCCAGACCGTCTGGCTGGGGCCCGACATCTCCGAGGAGACGGCGGCCCGGATCGTCGGCGGCGCGGGCGAGTTCACGCACGTGCTCGCCTCCAGCTTCGCGCGGGTGGGCGCGTTCCGGGGCACCGCCGACATGCCGGAACCGCAGGCGCGGCTCATGCAACGCCTGCACGCGGCGGGACGGCCGCTCATCGTCGTCTCCTACGGCAGCCCCTACATGCTCCGGCAGTTTCCCGAGGTTCCCGTGTACGTGTGCAGCTACGGTTGGGCGGAGTCGAGCCAGCGGGCGGCGGTCTCCGCCCTCTTCGGCGAGCACGCCGTCGCGGGCCGGCTTCCCGTGACGCTTCCCGGCCTCTATCCTTACGGTCATGGTCTTGACCTCCCGAGGCGCGAGATGACCCTGCGCGTGGCTCGTCCCGAAGACGTGGGCTTCCGTCCCGACGCGATGGCGGAGGTTGACCGCGTCGCCGACGAGGGCCTGGCGGCGAAGGCGTTTCCCGGCGGCGTGCTCGCGGTGGGGAAGGACTCGGCCCTCGTCCACGTTCGTCCCTTCGGCCGCTTCTCCTATGACGACGGAGCGCCGGAGGTGAAGGCGGACACGATCTACGACGTGGCGAGCCTGACCAAGGTCGTGGCCACGACGACCATGGCCATGATCCTCGTCGACGAGGGGAAGCTCGACGTGCGCAAGCCGGTATCCTCGTTCATCTCGGGCTTCCGCGGGGGCGCGAAGGAGACGGTAACCGTCGAGAGCCTGCTGACCCACTCGTCGGGGCTGGCGGCCTGGGCGCCGCTCTACAAGGAGGTCCACGGCAAGGAGGAGTTCCTCGGGAGGGTCGTCTCGATGGACCTCGCCTACGTACCGGGGACGAAGTCGGTGTACAGCGACCTCGGCTTCTTCCTGCTCGGCGAAGTGCTCGAGCGCGTGGCGGGCGAGCCGATCGACGCGTTCGTCACGCGGCGCGTGTTCGAGCCGCTCGGCATGAAGAGCACGATGTTCTGCCCCTCGCGCGACCTCGTTTCGTGCATCCCTCCGACCGAGCGCGACGCGTGGCGCGGCCGGCTCGTGCGGGGCGAGGTCCACGACGAGAACGCATTCGCCGTCGGCGGCGTCGCCGCCCATGCCGGCCTCTTCTCCACCGCGGGCGACCTCGCCCGCTTCGCGCAGATGCTCCTCAACGGCGGTGTCTACGACAGCCATCGGATCGTCTCGCGGGCGACCCTCGAGCGTTTCACGAAGCGCGCGGGGGTGCCCGACTCGGCCCGTGCCTACGGATGGGACACTCCCTATCCCGCCTCTTCCGCCGGCGACATGCTGTCGCCGCGCGCCTTCGGCCACACCGGCTTCACGGGGACGTCGATTTGGATCGATCCCGAGCGCAACCTCTTCGTCATCCTCCTCACCAACCGCGTGCACCCCACCCGCGAGAACGACACGATCCGGCAGGTGCGGCGCCACGTGGCCGACGCGGTCGTCGGCGGCCTGGTTCAGCCGTGAGCGGGCTCGTCCGGCTCTGGCCGTTCGCCGCCGTGCTCGTCACCGCTGCCTGCGGCGACAACGCCCTCACCGGCAGCGACCCCGCGAGCCAGGCCCAGCGGCCGGGCGCGGCGGCGAGCGCACGCCCGCCCGCGGCCGCCGCGGGCGGCGTTCGCGTCGGCCTGGAAGTGCTCGACGCGGAGAAGGGCGTGGCCCTGAAGGGCAAGAAGGTGGGTCTCATCGCCCACGCCGCCTCGGTCACGTCGGAAGGCCACCAGGCCGTCGACGTGCTCAAGAGGCACGGCGTGGAGGTCGTGCGCATCTTCAGTCCCGAGCACGGGCTGCAGGGCCGCGCGGCCGCGGGCGAGAAGGTCCAGGGCGGCAAGGACCCGAGGTCCGGCCTCCCGCTGGTGAGCCTGTACGGCGAGAAGACGAAGCCGTCCGCAGAGGACCTCAAGGACCTCGACGTGCTCGTCTACGACCTGCAGGACGGCGGCGTGCGCTTCTACACGTACGTGAGCACGCTGCTGCACTGCCTCGACGCCGCCGGCGACGCCGGGATCGAGTTCGTCGTCCTCGACCGGCCGAACCCCCTCGGGGGTGAGCGTGTCGAAGGGCCGGTCAGCGATCCTCGCGACGCGGTGCCCGCCAGCCTCCTCAACCTCGCCCCCGGGCCTCTCGTCCACGGCCTCACCACCGGCGAGATGGCCCGCTATGCCAACGCCCATCGCGAGAAGGAAGTCCGGCTGACGATCGTCCCCATGAAGGGCTGGAAGCGGAACATGGTCTGGGCCGACACCGGCCGCACCTGGGTCGCTCCCTCCCCGAACCTGCGCACCCCCGAGGCCGCGATCGCCTATCCGGGCATCGCCCTCGTCGAGGCCACGAACGCATCCGAGGGGCGGGGAACGGAGGCGCCCTTCTTGCTCCTCGGCGCGCCGTGGGCCGACAGCGCCGCGCTCGCCGCGCTCATGGTCCCCGGCTTCGCGCTGGAGGCGGCGAAGTTCACGCCGCACGCGGCCGAGGCGGCTCCCGACCCCAAGTACAAGGACCAGGAATGCTCCGGCGTGCGGGTGAAAGTGACCGACGCCCGCGCCGCGAAGCCCTACACGCTCGGCGTCGCGCTGCTCGCCAGCCTGCGCAAGGGCAAGGAGTTCGCGTGGCGGTCGGAGGGCGCCCTCGACCGCCTCGTGGGCACGCGCAAGCTCCGCGAGGCCCTCGAGAAGGGCGAGACCGTGGACGCCATCGTGGACACCGACGCCCCCGCCATCGAAGCATTCCGCAAGGAGCGACGGGAAGCGCTGCTGTATTGATCCCCGGCATCATGGAGCGCGTTCCTTTTCAACGCGGAGGGCGCGGAGAAAGAACGGAAGGTCGCGGAGAAGAGATGCTTGAATTCATCCTCCGCGTCCTCTCCGTTTCCCCTCCGCGTCCTCCGCGTTAAAAGGCCGGTCCACTCGCGGCTTTTGTTTCCTGCCGGGGTATCAGGCGGCTCACTGAGAGGCCCACCGCGAACGTGACCGTCGCGCCCACGGCGACGTTCCAGGTCCACGCGATGCCGGGGACGCCGAACAGGTACGGCGCCAGCTGGCCGGCACACAGGCTCACGCCGAGGCCGGCCACCATTCCTGCCATCGTGCCCACGGAGCTCGCGGTGCGTGTCAGCACGCCGAGCAGGAACGCGCCGACGGTCGGGCCCGACGCGTAGCCAAGCGCGGCCAGGCCCGCCTGGAGCGCGGAATCGACCCCCTGGGCCAGGAAGGCCACCGCCATCTGGGCGACGCCCCAGAACACGGTGAAGATTCGCCCCACGCGCATCTGCTCCGCCTCGCCGGCCGCGGGCCGGAAGTAGGGCAGGTAGAAGTCGCGCAGCGTCGCCGACGCCATCGAGTTGAGTGAAGGTGACAAGGCCGCGGCCACGATGGCCGCGAGGATGAACCCGGTCCAGCCGCCGGCCAGCTCGGTGGAGACGAACGTCGGCAGCACCTCGTCGCCCCGCGCGAAGGGACGGCCGCCGTAGTGCGCCCAGAAGAGCGTGCCCAGGAAGAGGAACAGCGTGAACTGTGCGAAGACGAGGAAGCCCGAGAGCACGAGGCCGATCGACGCGTCCCGCCGGCTCCGCGCCACCAGCAGGCGCTGGACGAGGTAGTGGTCGGTGCCGTGGGTGGCGAGCGTCAAGAACAGGCCCCCGATCACGCCCGCCCACAGCGTGTACGGCGGGCGCAGGTCGAAGGTCGCGTCGATCACGCGAAGCTTGCCGGCCGCCTCCGCGGCGGCGAGCGCGGCGCCCACGCCTTCGGGGAGGAGGCGCACGACTGCCACCAGGCACACCATCGCGCCCGCGAGGTAAACGAACATCTGGATCGTATCGGTCCAGATCGTGGCCGTGACCCCGCCCTCCTCGGTGTAGAGGATCATGGCCACGCCGAGGACCATGATCCAGACCCACTCCCATCGCTGCCCGCCGGAGGCGACGGCGAGGACGAGGGCGGCGGCGTGCAACCGGATGCCGTCGCCGAGAGTGCGATAGAGAAGGAAGATCGCGGCCGAGGTGCCGCGCACCGCCCCGCCGAAACGCTTCTGGAGCAGCTCGTACGAGGTATAGATCTCGCCGCGGAAGTAGGCGGGCAGGAACACCGCCGCGATCACGATGCGCCCGAGGATGTAGCCGAACACGAGCTGCAGGAACGTCCAGTCGCTCTTGTAGGCCGTGCCGGGGGCGCCGATGAAGGTGAGCGTGCTCGTCTCGGTGGCGACGATGCACGAGGCGATGGCCCACCACGGGACGCTGCGCCCGCCCAGGAAGTAGTCGCGCACCGAGCGCCGGCGGCGGCCCAGCCACGTGCCGAACGCGGTGATTCCCACCACGTAGGCGATGAGCACGACCGCCGCCGAAAGGGGCAGGCGCATCGAGGGCGCGGTTCAGGAACGGGTCACGAGCTTGCTGGAGACCACCTGCATGGCGGAGCTGAGGCGGGCGATCTTGCGGTTGCGGACCTGGTTGGCCGGGGCATCGTCTCCCGCGGGAGTGGTGGCCCGCACCTCCCGCAAGAGCTTTTCGACTTCCACCCGGAGCATGTTCAGCTCGGCGGGGGTGAGTCCCTTCAGCGTCGCCAGGCTGACGAGGATGAAGCCCTCGCAGATCTGCGATGCCATCGCCGGCGCGCTGCCACCCATGAATCCCATCGGGCCGGCCATTATATCCGCTCGATCTCCGACGTTGGGATGCGGTGGTAGAGTGAGGGCGAACCGTGCGAACCATGCCCACCCAGGCCGGACTGGAACGGCGGAGGCCCGACCGGCGCGTCTTCGTCATCCTGCTGCTGCGCCGCGTGGCCATCTACGCGCTCGCCGCCTCCCTCTTGATCTGGGTGGTGCCCCGGCTCCTGGTGGAGTTCGGCGTCATCGGTCCGAGCCCCGACGAGACGATCGCGGCTGCGGAGCGCGCCCTCGAGGCGGCCCGGACCTACGGGGCGACGACCGACACGCCGCCCTTCGCGGCCGCGCAGACGGAGCTGGCGCGGGCCCGCGCGCTCGCCGCCCAGAACCACCGGCGGGACGCGCGCCACGCTTCGAAACACGCCCAGGCCCTGGCGGTCGAGGCGCAGCGCATGGCCCTCGTCCGGCGGGACGAGACACGCCATCACGCCGAGCTGGTCTACAACGACCTCGACCGGCAGGTCAACGAACTGGAGAAGCTCTACTCGTCCGTCACGCCCGGCCTCGAGAAGACCCAGGTGGGGGAGCTGTTGTCCCTGATGAAGGCGACCCGCGTCGTGACGGGCACCGTGTTCCTCGCCCACGAGCGGGAGGACTTCCAGGGGGTCGTGGACGGCGAGTCCCGGGCGCGCGCCGCCGTCGCGCAGATGAAGTCGCGCCTCGAAGCGGCGCGCCGGTAGTATAAGATTCCGCGTCCCATGTCCGACGGCGCGATTGCTCGCCTGGCCGCCCGGCGGTGGCGCATTGCCCTGTGGCTCACCGCCGCCATGCTCGCCGTGTACTTCGGATTCATCCTGCTCGTCGCGTTCGCCAAGCCCCTGATGGGCTCGCCGGTCGCGGGCAAGCTGACGCTGGGCATCCTCCTCGGCGTGCTCGTGATCGTCGCCGCCTGGGTGCTGACCTGGATCTACGTGCACTGGGCCAACCGCCACTACGATGCGGAGGTGCGGGGGCTGTCGGGTCGCGGCGCATGAGCAGCGCCCTCGGGCGGCCCCACCCCCTGGCGATCGCCTTCTTCTTCGTCTTCATCGCCGTCACGCTCGCGATCACATGGTGGGCGGCGCGCCGCACGCACACCGCCAGCCATTTCTACGCCGCCGGTCGCACCATCAGCGGCTTCCAGAACGGCCTCGCCCTTGCGGGCGACTACATGAGCGCGGCGAGCTTCCTCGGGATCGCGGGCCTCGTCTCGCTCTCGGGCTTCGACGGGCTCATCTACTCGACGGGCTGGCTCGTGGGCTGGCCGGTGGTCCTTTTCTTGATCGCGGAGCCGCTGCGCAACCTCGGCAAGTACACCTTCGCCGACGTGGTCGCTTATCGCATGCGGCAGCGCCCGGTGCGGATCTGCGCGGCCATCGGCACGCTGGCCACGGTGATCTTCTACCTGATCGCGCAGATGGTGGGAGCGGGGAACCTCATCCGGTTGATGTTCGGCCTCCCCTACGAGGGGGCGGTGGTGGGGGTCGGCGTCGTGATGCTGGCGTACGTCCTGTTCGGAGGCATGATCGCCACCACGTGGGTCCAGATCGTGAAGGCGGTGCTGTTGCTGACCGGCGCCTTCATCCTGACCCTGCTCGTCCTGTCCCGCTTCGGCTTCAACCCGGTGGCGCTCTTCGCGGCGGCGGCCGACCGCTACGGCGGGGCCGTGCTCACCCCCGGCCAGCTCGTGTCCAACCCGTGGGACGCGGTGTCGCTGGGGCTCGCCCTGATGTTCGGCACCGCGGGCCTGCCGCACATCCTGATGCGGTTCTACACCGTGCCCGACGCGCGCGCGGCGCGGGCCTCGGTCTTCTATGCGACGGGCTTCATCGGCTTTTTCTACCTGCTCACCTTCGTCCTCGGGTTCGGGGCCATGGTGATCGTGGGCCAGGACGCCATCCGCGCCGTGGACCGCGGCGGCAACATGGCCGCGCTGCTGCTGGCGGAGGCGCTGGGCGGCACGCCCTTCCTCGGCTTCATCGCGGCCGTCGCCTTCGCCACGATCCTGGCCGTGGTGGCGGGACTGACGCTCTCGGGGGCGGCCGCCCTCTCGCACGACCTGTGGGTGAACGTGGTCCGGCACGCAGAGGCGGGCGAGCGGGAGCAGCTCCGCGTGGCGCGGCTGGCCTCGGTCGTCCTGGGCGCCCTGGCCATCGTCCTCGGCATCACCTTCAAGGGCCAGAACGTCGCGTTCATGGTCGGCCTCGCCTTCGCCATCGCGGCCAGCGCCAACTTCCCGGCCCTCTTCCTGTCCATGTTCTGGCGCCGCTTCAGCACCGCGGGCGCGGTCGCGAGCATGACGACGGGGACGGTGTCGGCCGTGCTCCTCATCTACTTCTCCCCGACGTTGCAGGTCGACGTGCTGCACCACCCGGCCGCGCTCTTCCCGCTGCGCAACCCGGGCATCATCACCTTGCCGCTGTC
>QHVJ01000170.1:24546-34518 GCA_003222275.1 Acidobacteriota bacterium
CGGCGAACCGGGCCAGACGCTTGAGCGCCTTCACCTGCTCGGAGCCGTCGACCCGGGCGCGCTTGACCGCCGTGCCCAGCACCTCGATCGTCTTGTCGTAGGTCTCGCGGTCCACCGGATAGGGATGCCCATCCTTGCCCCCGTGGGCGAACGAGAACCGGGCGGGATCGCGTGTGCTCGCGCGCACGCCGTAGATCAGCTCCGCGGCGAGGGCGAGGGCGCGCAGTGTCTTGGCTCCTACGCCCTCGATGCCGAGCAGCGACTCGAAGTCGGCCGGCGCTTGCTCATAGGTCCGC
Organism: Acidobacteriota bacterium; assembly: GCA_003222275.1. Classification (GTDB taxonomy): domain Bacteria; phylum Acidobacteriota; class Vicinamibacteria; order Fen-336; family Fen-336; genus AA32. The sequence goes on from QHVJ01000170.1 coordinate 24,843, forward strand.
AGCAGGATCCGGTGCAGGTAGCGCGGGTCGATGTCGGCGCCGCGGACCTCGTGGTGAGCGGGGAGGACGAGGTTGGGCACGGTGCGCAGGGCGGACAGCGTCTCATCGGGTGCCCGCGCCGCCAGCTTCGCGCTCGCCTCGCGCGTGGAGGCGCTGTCGGAGGCGACGAGGTTGAGCACCGCGCCCCGGGAATCGCAGCACACCGCCGCGTGCGGCTCGTTCACGAACGAGGCCACCGACTCCGAGAGCCAGTGATAGCGGCGGGCGGTGCGGCTCGTCCCGTCCATGCCCTGCTGCACGACACACCAGCCGCCGGCGGGCGTGAAGAAAAACGCGTGATGGTAGAGCTGATAGCCGTCCTGGACGGCGGCGCTGTCCACCTTGGCCGCGGTCCTGCTCGCATGCACGAGCGGCGCGGGGTCGCTCGATAGACGCTCGCACGCCGCGGTGACCTCGTGCGGCGTGCGCCGGGAGACCGCTCCCTTGCCGCCCGCGGCGTAGAAGCCGAAGTCGCGCTCGTGGCCGCGGATGCCCTCCTTGAGGGCGCCGGTCACGGTGGTGGTGACGCCGCTGGAGTGCCAGTCGAACCCGAGCACGCAGCCGAAGGCCTGGAACCAATAGGGATCGGAGAGGCGGCGCAGCACCTCGTCGGCGCCGTACTCGGCGACCACGTGGCCTACGACCTCGCGCGAGAGGCGGACCATGCGCGAGAAGAGCCAGGCCGGGGCCTGGCCGCCGTGGAGGGGGAGCTGGGCGAAGCCGGTGCGCATCGTAACCCAGCCAGTATAGCGAGGACCGCCGCCGGGGCCGGTCCTACTTGATGCAGACGGCGCGGACCTGCTTGAAGTCCGTGATGCCCCGGACCACCTTCTGGATGCCGTCCTGGAGCAGCGTCGTCATCCCGTCCCGGATCGCCTGGTTGCGCAGCTCCTCGATGGGCTCCCGCTTCTGGATCTTCCGCTTCATCTCGTCGGTCGCGACCAGCAGCTCGTGAATGCCCATGCGACCCTTGTACCCGGTGCCGCCGCACTTGGGGCAGCCCTTGGGGCGATAGAGCTTGAACGCGGACGAGTAGCGGATGCCGAGCGAGTCCCAGTACTCCAGGCCGTAGCCCTCCATCAGCTCCGCGAATTCCTCCTGGGTGGGGACGTATTCCTCCTTGCAGTCCTTGCACAGCGTCCGCACCAGGCGCTGGGCCATGATCCCGAGGAGAGCGTCGGCGAAGTTGAAGGGATCGATGTCCATGTCCAGCAGGCGGGTGATCGTCTCCGGCGCCGAGTTGGTGTGCAGGGTGGAGAAGACGAGGTGGCCGGTGAGCGAGGCCTCGATGCCGGTGGCGGCGGTCTCGTGGTCGCGCATCTCGCCGACCATGATGACGTCGGGGTCGGCGCGCAGGAACGCGCGCATCGCGATGGCGAACGTGAAGTCGATCTTGGGATGCACCTGGACCTGGCGCAGGCCGGGCTGGGTGATCTCGACCGGGTCCTCCGCGGTCCAGATCTTCATGTCGATCGTGTTGATGTGGCCGAGGCCGGAGTGCAGCGTCGTGGTCTTGCCCGAGCCGGTGGGGCCGACGACCAGGCAGATGCCATAGGGCTTGGCGAGGATCTTCTTGAACTCCTCGAGGTTCCTCTCCGAGAAGCCCATCTTGTCGAGGGGCAGCGGCTTGGAGGCGGCGAGGATGCGCATCACGATGTCCTCGTTGCCGCCCGCGGTGGGGATGGTGGCCACGCGCAGCTCCATCGTCCCCATGGGCCCCTTGAAGCGGATCTTGCCGTCCTGCGGCTTGCGCTTCTCCGCGATGTCGAGCTTGGCCATGATCTTGAAGCGCTGCACGATGGCGTTGCGGTGGGCGGGCGGGATCTCGAGGTACTTCTGGCAGTCCCCGTCGATGCGGAGGCGCACCTGGGTGGGGGTGTTCTTGCCGTAGGGCTCGACGTGGATGTCGGAGGCGCCCTTGTTGTAGGCGTCGATGATGATCTGGTTGGCGAGCTTGACGATGCCGCTGTCGGTCTCGTCCAGCTCCGGGGGCGCGCTGGGATCGGCGTCCTCGGCGGCGATCTCGTCCTCCTCGCCGCTGCCCAGCTCCGTGATGATCCGGCCGAGGTCGGCGGCTTCGGAGCCGCCGCCGGTCGTGAGGCCGTAGGTGGTGTTGATGTACTCGAGGATGTCGGGCTTGAGCGCGACCACGAAGTCGTAACGCGGCGCGAGGTTCATGGCCTTGATCGCATCGAGCCGCGTGAGGTCGTACGGGTCCTCCACGCCCACCAGAAGCGTCCCTTCTCTCTTCTCGATGGGCGCGCACATGTTCCTCTTCAGGAACTCGGGGGTCAGGCGCTCCTTGAGCTCCGCGGGCATCGTGCGCCCGGCCGGGTCCCAGAAGGGCGTGTTGAAGAAAGCGGCGAGGGCCTTGCCGATCTCTTCCTTGGGGACCTTGTAGTTCTCGACCAGGACCTGCGAGACGTCGAGCTGGTTCACGCGCGCGTTGGTGACCGCGTTCTCGATGTCCTTCTCCGAGATGAGGCCCTTGTCGACGAGGTGACCGTACTTGGAGGGCTTGTTGCTGCGGGCGGCGCGGTGCTGGTTGTAGAAGGCGATGCCGAGGATCTTCGACAGCTCCTCGGCCGCCTCCTCGTCCTTGGGGCTGAAGGCGCCGCCGCCGCGCTTGTTGATGAGCTGGAGCACGCCGAGCAGGTACTTCTCGAAGAGGATGGGGCTGGCCAGGACCTGCGCGGTCTTGAAGCCGGAGAGCTTGTCCCAGCGCGAGTCGAACCTCAGGTTCGGGTGAAGGCGGCCCAGCTCGGCGGGGTCGTAGGCGTTCTTGATGTTGGCGGTCTTGCGGCTGAGCGCGGCGAAGCCGGCGATGGAGCCGAAGGTCTTGGGGACGCGGATCTCCTTGACCTCCTGGCCGGCCTTGAACAGCGAGAACAGCTCCTGGTTCTTGGTGTCGAGGGCGAAGATCGTCACCCGCTCCGCGTCCACCAGGTCCAGGACCTTGTCCTTGATGTCGACGAGGATGTCCTGGATGCTGGAGGCGGAGTTGATCATGTTGGCGATCTCGATGAGCCGCTTGCGGTAGGACAGCTCCCGCTGCGTCGTATCGCCGACTGCCCGCGTGGCCATTACATCTGCCTCCTAGAGCGGTGCAGAGAATAGCATCTGGCCGAGGTGGGTCCAAGCCCGCGCGACGCGGGCTCAGGGCAGCAGCACGGTCGATCCGATCGTCTGGCGCGACTCCAGGTCGCGGTGCGCGCGGGCGGCGTCGGGAAGCGGGTACGTCTGGCGCACCTCGATCTTGACCGTCCCCGAGAGCACGACGTCGAAGAGCGCGCGGGCGGCGGTCAGCAGGTCCGGGCGCGCGGCCACGTACTGGAAGAGCGAGGGCCGCGTGATGAAGTTGGAGCCACGGGCGAGGAGGCTCGGGTCGAAGGGCGGGACCGGACCCGAAGACTGGCCGAAGAGCGCGACGATGCCGAAGGTCTGCAGGCACTCGACCGAGCCCAGCAGCGTGTCCCTGCCGACGGAGTCGTAGGCCGCCCGCACACCCTTGCCTCCGGTGATCTCCTTCACGCGGTCCACGAACTTCTCGCGCGTGTAGACGATCGTATGCTGGCATCCATGCGCGCGCGCCAGCGCCGCCTTCTCGTCGCTGCCCACGGTCCCGATCACGGTGGCTCCGAGCGAGCGCGCCCACTGGGAGGCGATGAGCCCCACCCCGCCGGCCGCCGCGTGGAGAAGTATGGTGTCGCCTTCCTTGATCTGGCCGATGCGCAGCAGCAGGTAGTGGACGGTCATGCCCTTCAGCATCATCGCCGCCGCGGTGCGGTCGTCGATCGCGTCCGGCAGCGGCACCAGCCGGTCGGCGGGGACGAGGCGCGCCTGCGAGTAGGCGCCCAGCGGCGCCGCGCCGTAGGCCACCCGCATGCCCGGCTTGATGTCGCTGACGCCGGGTCCCACCGCTTCCACCACTCCCGCCGCTTCCGAGCCCGGAATGAAGGGGTACGAGGGTGGCTTGTAGAGTGCGGTGCGGTAATACACGTCGACGTAATTGAGTCCGACCGCGGTGTGTCGGATGCGGGCTTCTCCGGCTCCCGGATCGCCCACGGTCACGTCGTCCCAGCGCAGGACCTCCGGACCGCCCGGCTCGTGAACACGTATGCCTTTCATGGCTTGGCTCGCAGTTGCTCTGAAAGCCACTCTACCAGCTTCGTCTTGTAGTGGGCCCACTCCGGGTGCCCTTCCCAGTTCTCCATCCCATGCGGCGCTCCCTCCAGCGCGAAGAGCTCGTGGCGGGCGCCCACCTCGCGCAAGCGGTCGCGCATGGCGGTGCCCTGCGCCCAGAGCTGATCGTTCGTCCCGTGGATCAGGAGCAGCGGAGGCATGTCTTTTGTGACGTGGTGGATCGGCGAGTAGCGGCGGATGAGCGCGCGGCCGGTCTCGTCGAGCTCACGCAGACCGAAGAGCTTGTCCAGTCTGGAGCCGGGCGACGTGTCCGTGAGCAGGGGCATGAAGTCATACACGCCGTAGAACGAGACCGCCGCCGCGAGCGTGCGGTCTTGCGTCGCGAGGAGGGCGGCCATCTGGCCGCTCGCCGACTCGCCGACGACGGCGATCCGCTTCGGATCGATGCGGAACCGGCGGGCGTTGCTCCTCACGAAAGCGACGGCCTGTCGCAGGTCTTCGATCTGCTCGGGGTGGCGGACTTGCGGCGTCAGTCGGTAGTCGATGGAGAACCATGCGAAGCCGGCTCGCGCGAGCGGCTCGAACAGAGGCGTGATGTAGGTGACCTTGTCGCCGGCCTCCCAGCCTCCGCCATGAGCGAGGACGACGGCGGGGAAGAGCCCGCGGCCGGACGGCATCCACGCGTCGAGCTTCAGCGCGTGCTCGGAATCGTAGACGACGTCCTTCTCCAGGCGCGTTCGGTAGGGCTCGTGGTCGGGGCTTTGCGGGCCGATGCGCGTCCCGAGCCACCGAACGAGGGCATCCTTGTAGGCCCACTGCGACGGCAGCCAGTTCTCGCCCCGGTGAATCGCCCCGTCCACGATCTGGACGTGGCAGCGCGAGCCGGCGGCGACGACGCTCTCGCAGAACCGGCGCGCCTGCTCGGGCGGCACCTCGGCGTCTCGCCCGCCGTGAATGGCGAGCACGTCCGGCCAGCCGGCGGCGGCACTCTTCATCGGCGGCGTGCCACTCGCTTCGTAGAGTCCGCCAATGAGCGCCGCGCCGCGCACACCGGCGGGCCTCTCGGCCGTCAGCCCCGCCGCGATGTACGCGCCGGCGTCCTCGCCGAGAAGCGCGATGCGTTCGGGGTCGATCCGCAGCTCCTTCGCATGAACCCGCACGAAGGCGAGCGCCGCGCGCACGTCGTCGAGCGGCCGGTGGCGGCGATCGGCGACCCCCAGGCGATAGTCGACCGAGAACCAGTTGTACCCGGCGCGGGTGAGCGTCTCCAGGAGCTGGCCGACGAACGCCACGCGGCTGCCCGACGTCCAACCGCCGCCGTGGATCACGACGACGGCGGGCCGTCGCGTCCCCCGCCGTTGAAGATAAGCATCGAGCTTCAGCTCTCGATCGTCGACCCGTCGATAGACGATCGCGCCCCTCGTCCCGGGGACGATGTAGTTGCCTTCGGGGTCGCTCGTCCCGATGGCCAACGCGAGCAGGGCCGCCAGCGAGTGCCCCACGGCCCTACTTCACCCGCACGCCGTTCTTGACCACGACGTCGACGCGCTGCAGCAGGTCGATGTGCGTGAGCACGTCGCCGCGCACCGCCACCACGTCGGCGAGCCGCCCGGGCGCGAGCGTGCCCAGGTCCTTCTCCTTCTTGAGGAAGCGCGCCGGCCAGCGGGTGGCGCCCGCGATGGCCTGCATGGGCGTCATGCCGAGCTGGACCCACGTGTAGAGCTCGCGCCAGGTGGAGTCGGTGTGGAAGTTCGCGGGAATGCCGCTGTCGGTGCCCACGAGCAGCGTGACCCCCGTCTCGCGGAGCTGCCGGAACTTGTTCGCGAGGGTGGGGAGGCGCCGGAAGGTCAGCGTGAAGTAATCGAGGGCGGTCGGGTTCTGAAGCGAGCGGCGGATGTCGGCCGCGATGTCCCCGGGAACGTCCTTCTGCCAGGCGGGGTCGTCGAGGCGCTCGGGGAACGTCCGCGCCGTGTAATCGGCGAGGAAGAGGCCTTCGATCGTCGGGCACCAGTAGAGGGTGTTGTTTCGCTTGCGGATGCCGGCCAGGATGTCGTCCGGATACGCGGGCTCGGTCGCGAGGCCGGTGTGCTCGAAGCAATCGACGTTGTGGCGCAGCCCCATCCGGATCTCGTCCTCGCGGTGCGCGTGGGCGACGACCGGCTTGCCGCCCTTGTGCGCGGTCTCGACCACCGCGCCGACCTCTTCCTCGGTGAGCTGGTCCTGGTCGATCAGCTTGATCACGTCGACCCCCGCGTCGACCAGCTTCTGCACCTTGGCCCGCGCGTCCTCGGGTCCGCTGACGCCCCAGCGAAAGGTCTTCTCGTAGTCCGCGTAGGGCGCGCGCTGGATGAAGGGCCCGGACACGAAAAGGCGCGGGCCGGGGATCTCGCCCTTCTCGATGCGGCGCTTCACGTCGAGGATGTCCTCCAGCGGCGCCCCCAGCTCCCGGGCGGTGGTGATGCCGCTCATGAGGAGCTGCCGGGCCGCGATCGGCATGATGAGCTCGCGGAACCGCGGCAGGTAGGTCTTGTCCCAGTGCTCGTAGTCCGCATGGCCGAGGATCATGAGGTGGACGTGCATGTCCATGAGCCCGGGAAGGACGCTCATCCCTTCGGTGTCGACGACCGTGGTGCCGGGCGGCACCGCGACTTCGCTCTTCGGGCCCACGGCCACGATGCGTTCGCCGGAGATGAGCACGACGCCGTCTCGGATGGGCGGGCCCTCGTAGCCGTCGATCACCTGGCCGCCCACCAGGGCCAGCGTGGGCCTGGGTTCCGCGGCGTTCGCCGCCCGGGCGATGAGCATCGCGCCGGCGATTGCGGCGATAAGAGTGGTGGTTGCGTTCAGTCGCATGAGGCGGAGGCTAGCACACCCCTCTATAATGGCCCACGGACAGGACCCATCGTGCGATTCTCGCCGGAAACAGCGCCGCAAATCGCCGAAGGATCGGTGGAGTTCGTCCACAGGAAGTTCGGCTTCGCCTTGCCGTACACGCCGGAGAGCCTGATCGTCGTCGATGCGATCGTCGACAAGATCAAGGCCACCGGGGCGACCGAGCAGCAAGCCTCGGGCCTTCTATCCGGGTTGGGTTGCTATACCGGCGAGGTGCTCGTCAGGCACGCGAAGGCAAGCTGGCGTTGGACGGCGGAGATGAGCATGACGGGCTCGTGCCGATTCCCGATCGTCCTGGTATTACCCGGCCTGACCGGCTGCGACGCAATCGGGAAGGCGTTCGAACGGTTCAAAGACGGCAACGCCGACGGTGTGGCCCTTCTCTACGAGAAGACCGTGGGGGTGAAGCTACCGCCATCTCGCAGCGGGTGAAGCTTCAGCGGGCGGTCAGGCCGAAGCGCAAGCCGCTCGCGTTGACCCGGGAGCCCCTGGAGTTCAACTGCGCTGCTTCCACGCGCACGCCGACCCTCTTCAGTATCAGAGCCGCGGCCACGAAGGTCACGATTCCCCGGTCGCCCCGAAAGCTCGGAAAGAGGATCGAGTCGAGGCTCTTCAGCGACTCCTTGATGTACTGGTTGCAGCGGGACTCGGCGCGGTTGGAGACGCCGCAGCCGTTGGGCGAGGTCAGGACGCGCTCGGCAGGGTTGATGAAGGCCAGACGCGCACCCGCCTCGAGCTGCAGGGGTCCCATCCTCGGAGTGTAGTAGCTCAGGCCGGCGGCTTCCCAGAAGTTGTATTTGCCCGGCGTGCTCGGGTCCGCGCCGGCTCCCGGGACATAGGCCCTGGAGATGACGGGGTAGGGGTACATGCCGATTTCGGCGCCGATGCTTCCGAATCGGTCGCTCTTGTCCTGGCGATCCAGGGCCCAGATGGGAAACCGAGCCTGGAACCCCGAGACCGCGTAGTAGTCGCTGTCCTGCGCAGAGTGGGCGAGGCCGACCTGCAGCGTCCAGGAGTCCCGGGGCTTGCGGACGGGCTTGACTGCGGCCGGCGGCGAATCCTCCGCTCCCACCGGGACACCCATCATCAGCAAGAGAGAGAACGTTCTCATCAAACGGGCGGGCGGGATCATCCTCGCCCCCATGATAAGCGCTCTCTCGGCGGACGGCACGGGTTATCCTGTCTCCCCGTTGGATGTGGAGATGAGGATCCGCCCCGTTGTTCCCGCCGACCGCGGCTTCGTCATTGCGGCGGCGCATCGGCTGGCCAGTTTCGGTCCGCCGGCCTGGCGGTCCTCCGAGGAAATCGTCAACGGCGAGACGCGCACGCTCGAGGGATTCTTTGCCGCGCCGCCCGATGGCGCGGCTCTGCTGATCGCAGAATCGGAAGGGGAGCGCTTGGGCTTCGCCTATCTGGAGCGGCTCCAGGACTATTTCACGCTCGAGCCACATGGGCATGTCAGCATGCTGGTGGTGGCGGAAGAGGCGGAGGGGAAGGGTGTGGGTGGTGCCCTGATGCGCGCGGCCGAAGCCTGGGCCCGTGAGCATGGCTATCTGAGGCTGACGCTGAACGTCTTCGAGGCGAACCACGCGGCGCGCGCCGTGTACGAGCATCTTGGCTACGCGCCGGAGACGCTCCGGTATGTCAAGATCCTGTGACCCGGCGGGGAACGAAAGGAAGGACTCGTGAAGGCAAGAATCTTGTTCGCCGGGCTCGGGCTCGCCGGGCTGGCGGCCGCGGGGTTTGCGCTGTCGCCCCCGGACGATCCGCTCGACCCGATTCGCGTGGCGGGCGATACCCACAAGGTGGCCTTGGAAAATAAGTTCGTTCGCGTTCTCGACGTCCACCTGCCACCCGGCAAGGTGGAGCCCCGGCACCGGCATCCCCACGGCATGAGCGTGTATTTCACCGATTGGGATGCGAAGGTGACCCCGGACGGCCGGCCGAGCGAGGTCCACCATCGGCAGGCGGGGACGTTTGCCTGGAACGAGGCCGTCGTCCACAGCGTAGAGAACGCCGGGAACACGGAAGGGCACATCCTTCGGATCGAGCTGAAATATTGAACGCAGGAGGCGGAGGGGGAAGGGATGATCGAGGTGGCGAGCGAGCTTCGGGAGGAGATCGAGTCCGCGCTGTCGCGCCTTCGCCGGCTGGCGGAGGCGGACGTCACCCGCAATCGGGGCTCCGGGAAGTGGATCAAGAAGGAGATCCTCGGCCACCTGATCGATTCCGCGGCGAACAACCATCAACGGTTCGTGCGGGCCCAGGCCACCGATCCGTTCGTGGGGCCGGGGTACGACCAGAACGTGTGGGTGGCCGCACACGGCTACCGCGGCCGGCCCTGGACCGAACTCCTCGACCTATGGGCGGGCCTGAACCGGCATCTCGCGCACGTGATCGCGGCGGTGCCGCCCGAACTGCTCCAGACCCGGTGCATGATCGGCGACAACGAGCCCGCACCCTTGGAGTGGTGGATACGTGACTACGTTCGCCACCTGCGGCATCACCTGGCCCAGCTCCTGGGCGATTGAGGCGTGGATGGACCGCCGCAAGACGATCGTGATCGCCGCCGGAAGCCTGGGCGTCACCGCCCTGCTCGTCG
>QHVJ01000349.1 GCA_003222275.1 Acidobacteriota bacterium
GCAGAGCGTCGAGAACCAGCCCTACGGCCTCGTCGAGGAGGAGCTGTTCCACCAGCTCTTTCCCCAGGGCCACCCGTACTACGCCTCCGTCATCGGCTCCCACCAGGACATCCAGGCCGCGAAGCTCGAGGACGTGAAGGACTTCTTCCGCCGCTACTACGCCCCCAACAACGCGAGCCTCGCGATCGTGGGCGACATCGACGTCGCGCGGACGAAGGCCCTCGTCGAGAAATACTTCGGCTCCCTTTCGCGCGGGCCCGCGGTGCCGGCGGTGGACGCGAAGACGCCGCCCATCACGTCGGAGCGCCGAGCGGTGGTGAAGGACAAGGTGGAGCTGCCCCGGGTGTACCTGGCCTGGATCACGCCGTCCATCTTCCAGCCCGGCGACGCGGAGGCCGACCTCACGGCGCGCATCCTGGGCGGATCGAAGGCGAGCCGGCTCTACAGGTCGCTCGTCTTCGACAAGAAGATCGCGCAGACGGTCACGGCGAACCAGCAGTCGCTCGCGCTGGGGTCCGTCTTCCAGATCAGCGCCACCGCCAAGCCGGGCCACACCGCCGAGGAGCTGGAGAAGGCGATCGACGCCGAGCTGGCGAGCTACGCGGCGAACGGCCCGACCGCCGAAGAGCTGGCCGCGGCCCAGAACGCGCTGTATTCCTCCACGGTGCTCAGCCTCGAGAACTACGGAAGCTTTGGCGGCGTCGCCAACCGCCTGAACCTCTACAACCATTTCCTCAAGGATCCCGGCTACTTGAACCACGACCTGGCGCGCTACGCGGCGCTCACGCCCGCCTCCCTCAAGGCCTTCGCGGCCGCCCACCTTCAGCCGTCGCACCGGGTCGTCGTCCAAGGCATCCCTGGTGAGAAGGCGCTGCCGCCCAATCCGCCGGCGGCGCCGGCCGCGGCGGCCGCGCCCGCGCCCACGCCGCTGCCCTCGAAGGAGGCCTGGCGAAGCGAGGTGCCCAAGCCCGGCCCGACGCCGAAGGCGACCCTCCCCGCCGCCCATTCCTTCCAGCTCCCGAACGGCCTCACCGTGTACTGGATCGAGTCGCATGCGCTGCCCATCGTGGCCGGCCAGCTCGTCGTGCGCTCGGGCAGCGCGGCCGATCCCGCGGCCCTTCCCGGCCTCGCCGCCTTCACCGCGGCCATGCTCGACGAAGGCACCAAGACGCGGGACGCGCTCGCCATCGCGGCGCAGCTCGAGGGCCTCGGCGCCAACCTGACGACCGGCTCCACCTTCGACGGCAGCTACGTGACGTTCGACGTCCTGAAGCCGAACGCGGAGCAGGCCCTCGCCATCGTCTCCGACGTCAGCCTCGGCCCGACGTTCCCGGACAAGGACGTGGAGAGGGTGCGGGGCGACCGCCTGACATCGCTCCTCCAGCAGCGCGATTCGCCGTTCCAGATCGCCTTCCGCGTCATGTACCCCGCCCTGTACGGGCCGACCCACCCTTACGGTCACGTGCCGCTGGGGACGGAGGAGGCCCTCAAGAAGATCACCCGTGAGGACATCGCCGGCTTCTATCGGTCTTCGTACTCCCCGGCCAACGCCGCCCTCGTCCTCGCCGGCGACCTGACGGAGGCCGAGGCTCGCCGCCTCGCGACCCAGGCCTTCGGGAGCTGGTCCGGGCCGGCGGTGGCCGCGCCGGCCCCGCCCACGCCCACGTCGATCCCCGAGCGGGTGGTGCTCGTGGACATGGCCGGGGCGCCCCAGACCGCGATCGGGATCGTCCAGCTCGGCGTGAGGCGCTCCGACCCCGACTTCGAGCGCCTGAACGTCATGAACACGATCCTCGGCGGGCTCTTCTCGAGCCGCGTGAACCTGAACCTGCGCGAGAGGCACGGCTATACCTACGGCGCGTTCTCGAGCCTCGTGGAGACGCGCGGCGTGGGCCCGCTCTTCGTGGGCTCGGCCGTCCGCGCCGACGTCACCGGCGCCTCCGTGCACGAGATGCTGAACGAAGCGCAGGGCATGACGCAGGCCGAGGTCACCCCGGACGAGCTGGCCCTGGCCAAGGACTCGATCGCCCGCTCCCTGCCCGCCCTGTTCGAGACGACGCGCAGCGCGGTGGGAACGGTAGGCTCGCTGTTCCTCTTCGAGCTGCCGCCCGACTACTATGTCGGCCTGCCCAGCCGCCTGGCGTCGATGACGGCGGCCGAGGTCTTCGCCGCCACCAAGCGCCACCTCGCCCCCGATCGCATGCTGGTGGTGGCGGTGGGCGACCGCGCCCAGGCCGAGCCCCAGATCGGCGGCTTGAAGCTCGGATCGGTAGCCTATCGCGACCGCGACGGCAGGTCGATCGGCGGAGGCCAGTGATGCGCGCCGCGCTGGCCGCCACGATGCTGCTCGACCGCACAACCTCGTCGTCGACGCGGCCGGCCACATGTGGTTCTCGGGAAACCTGAACGGGTACATCGGGCAGACTATCGGCCGCGCGAAAGTACCGTAAGCCTTAGCGCGCCGCCGGTCCCGGGCTGTCCGGGGGGCGTGCTACGGTCCGGCCAGTGGGAAGCGAGTTCTCCTGGTCGGTCTCGCGGCACGACGCCTTCGCACGCTGCCGCCGCCGGTATTTCTATTCCTACTACGCCGCCAACGAGGACCCGGAAATCCAGCGGCTGAAGAAGCTGTCGGCCCTGCCCATGTGGGCCGGCAGCGTCGTCCACGAGACGATCGAGGCCGTCCTGAAGAGCCGCGACGCCATGCCCTCCCCCGACGAGCAGGAGGCGCTCATCCGCGCCGCCGTCCACGGCCAGATGCTCACGGACTGGCGGGAGAGCGAGGCCGGCTCGCTGCGCTTCCGGCTCTTCGAGCACGAGTACCAGGTGCCGGTGGAGCCGGACGACAAGAAGATACTGGTGGGGACGGTGATGCGCTCGCTGCGCAACTTCTTCAAGAGCCCGATCCTCGCCGAGGCTTTCGCGGCCGGGCGGGAGCGCTGGCTGAGCGTCGAGGACCTCGTCTCCTTCAGCGTCGGGGACGTGCCCGTCTTCCTGCGCATGGACCTCGCCTTCCGCAGCCGCGACGGCCGGGTCGTCATCGTGGACTGGAAGACGGGGCGCGGCGAGGGAAAGTTCTCCGAGGTGCAGGTGGCGGGCTACGCGCTCTACGCCGCCGAGCAGGGCTGGGCGGCGCCCGAGGAGATCCAGACCGAGCTGGCCTACCTCGCGATCCCCCGCTACGTGCGGCGATCGGTGGACCGGCGCAAGCTCGATCACCTGCGCGCCTTCGTGGCGAAGAGCGCGAAGAACATGCGTGCGCTGCTCCTCGACCCGCCGGCCAACCTCGCCCGCCTCGAGGACTTCCCGATGATCGATCGCCCGCAGGCCTGCCGCCGGTGCAACTTCCGCCGGTTGTGCTTCCCGCGGGCCGACGAGACGGCCGCCGTGGCCGCCCCCGCGCCACTTCCCGCCTAGCCGCCCTCAAACCCCATCCGGCTGGACTAAGATGGGGCCGGAGACACCCCATGCGCCAGAATTCATCGACCGACATCGACACCGCCGTTCCCGAGCCCTCGCAAGCCAGCACTCCCCGGGCCGTCGACCGCTGGATGCTCTCGCTGCTCCAGCGCGGGTTCGGCACCGCGCCGGTGGGCTTCGTGCTGTGGGACGGGACGCAGAGCTCTCCGCCGGATGGCCCCACCGCCGGCCGGCTCCTGGTCAAGGACCGGCGCACGCTCGTGGGCCTGCTCCTCGACCCCGAGCTGAACTTCGGCGAGGCGTACAGCTCGGGCCGGCTCGACGTGCTCGGCGACCTGCCCTCGCTCCTCGAGCAGACCTACCGCGCGTGGGAGCAGGAAGGCCGCAACCGCCGGCCGCCGCGGCGGTTCACCCTGCGCCGGCCCAACACGCTGCGGCGGGCCCGCGAGAACATCCACCACCACTACGACATCGGCAACGACTTCTACCGGCTGTGGCTCGACGAGCAGATGCTCTACACCTGCGCCTACTTCCCCGCGCCCGGGGAGAGCCTCGAGCGCGCGCAGGTCGCGAAGATGGACCACGTCTGCCGCAAGCTCCGGCTGCGCCCCGGCGACAAGGTCGTGGAGGCCGGCTGCGGCTGGGGCGCGCTCGCCCTGCACATGGCGCGGCACTACGGGGTGGAGGTCAAGGCCTTCAACATCTCGACCGAGCAGATCCGCTACGGCCGGGGACGTGCGCGCGCGGAAGGCCTCGAGGGCCGCGTCGAGTTCATCGAGGACGACTACCGCACCATCCGCGGCCGGTTCGACGCGTTCGTGTCCGTGGGGATGCTGGAGCACGTCGGCCGGGAGAAGTACGCCGAGCTGCGCGAGGTCATCGGCCGCTGCCTGCGCCGGGATGGTGGACGGGGGCTGCTGCACTTCATCGGCCGCGACCGCGTGCGGTCGTTGAACCCGTGGATCCGGCGGCGCATCTTCCCCGGGGCCTACCCTCCCACCCTGCGCGAGACGCTCGAAGCCATCCTGGAGCCGGGAGGGCTGTCGGTGATCGACGTCGAAAACCTCCGCCTGCATTACGCGCGGACCCTCGAGCACTGGCAGGAGCGATTCGAGGGAGCGGTGGAGCAGGTGCGGGCGATGTTCGGGGAGCCCTTCGTACGGGCGTGGAGGCTGTACCTCGCCGGCTCCCAGGCCGCCTTCGCCACCGGCTGGATGCAACTCTTCCAGGTCGTCTTCGCGCACACGGGGGACAACGACGTGGCCTGGACGCGCGACCACATGTACGGCGCCGGTTCCTGAGCGGCCGCGCCATGCGCCGATGCGACGCCATCGTCGTCGGGGGCGGCCCCGCGGGTTCGAGCTGCGCGTGGGGGCTGCGGCGCGGGGGCGCCGACGTGGTGGTGATCGACCGGGCGACCTTCCCGCGCGACAAGGTGTGCGCGGGTTGGATCACCCCCGCCGTGGCCGCCGCCCTCGAGCTCGACGCGGAAGACTACCGGCGCGGCCGGACCTTCCAGCCCATCACGGGTTTCCGCACGGGTCGCATCGGCGAGGGCGAGAGGCACGTGGAGACCCGTTATCCGCGCCCCGTGAGCTTCGGCATCCGCAGGTGCGAGTTCGACCACTACCTTCTCTGCCGCTCCGGCGCGGAGGTGCGCCCGGACACTGCGCTCAGCGGGCTGCGCCGTGACGGCGAGCGCTGGGTCGTGAACGAGGAGATCGAGGCGCCGGTCGTCGTGGGCGCGGGCGGACACTTCTGCCCCGTCGCCCGCCACCTGGGCGGAGGCGGTGGAGGTGAGCCGATCGTCGCCGCGCAGGAGTTCGAGGTGCCGCTCGATGCGGCAGAGGAATGTCCCGTGCGTGCGGAAGTGCCCGAGCTCTATTT
>QHVJ01000350.1 GCA_003222275.1 Acidobacteriota bacterium
CGGCCGAGGGCAGCCCGGAAAGGATCGTCAGCGGGTGGATGAAGCTCTCGTAGAGGATGCCGAGGACGATGTAGATCACGACGATCGCCATCAGCAGCAGCCAGCCGAGCCCGCGGAACGAGGACTCGAAGGCCTGGGCCGTGCCCTGGAAGCTGGTCGTGATCGTCGGGGGCAGGTTCGCGCGGGACTCGCGCTCCACGGCCGCCACCGCTTCGCCGAGCGACGTGCCCGGGCGCAGGTTGAAGGAGAGCGTGACCGCCGGGAGCTGACCGAGGTGGGCCACGGTGAGGGGGCCGGTGCTGCGGGCGAGGCTGGCCACCGACTCCAGCGGCACGAGGACGCCGCTCGTGGAGCGCACGTACAGCATCGACAGCGAGGACGGCTCCCACTGGTACTGCGGCGCCACCTCCATGACCACGCGGTACTCGTTGTTCGGCGCGTAGATCGTCGACACCCAACGGGCCCCGTAGGCGGTGTAGAGCGCGTCCTCCACCTGCTGGGCGCTCAGCCCGAGCGCGGTCGCCTTGTCGCGGTCGATCTGCACGCTCACCTGGGGGTTCTTGATCTGGAGGTCGCTCGTGACGTCCTGCAGTCCCCCCATCGCCCGCAGCCGCTCCTCCAGCATCGGGGCGTACTTGTAGAGCTCGGCGGTGTCGGGGTCCTGGAGCGTGAGCTGATAAAGGCTCTTGGTGAGCGTGCCCCCGATGCGGATCGGCGGCGGGTTCTGGAGGAAGGCCCGGATGCCGGGCACCCGGGCCAGCTTCGGCCGCAGCTCCCCGATGACCTGGTCGGCGGTCAGCTCGCGCTGCGAGCGCGGCTTCAACCGCATGAAGATGCGCCCCGAGTTGCTGGTGGCATTGGGACCGGTGGCGCCGATGCTCGACATGTAGGCATCGACGTTGGGATCGGCGCCCACGATGGCGGCCAGCGCCTGCTGATGCCGCGCCATCTCGTCGAAAGAGATCCCTTGCGCGGCCTCGGTGAAGGCGAAGGCCTGGCCGATGTCCTCGCTGGGCAGGAAGCCGGTGGGCATGACCATGAACAGCCACACCGTGGCCAGGAGCACCACCGCCGAGACGGCCATCGTCGCCCGGCGGTGGCGCAGCACGCGCTTCAGGCTCCAGTCGTAGGCATGGAGCGAGGCGTCGAACGCCCGCTCGGAGGCCCGGTAGAAGCGCCCGTGCGCTTCGCGGCCGTGCGGCCTCAGGAACCGGCTGCAGAGCATCGGCGTCAGCGTGAGGGAGACGAAGCCGGACACGAGGATCGCCACCCCGATCGTCACCGCGAACTCGTGGAGCAGGCGGCCGAGCAGCCCGCTCATGAAGAGGACGGGGAGGAACACCGCGGCCAGGGACAGCGTCATGGACACGATCGTGAACGAGATCTCGCGCGAGCCGTCGAGCGCGGCCGGCAGCGGCTTCTTCCCCTGCTCGAGGTGCCGGACGATGTTCTCCAGCATCACGATCGCGTCGTCCACCACGAAGCCCACCGACAGCGTGAGGGCCATGAGCGACAGGTTGTCGAGGCTGTAGCCGAGCAGGTACATCACCGCGAAGGTGCCCACGATCGACATGGGCAGGGCCATGCTCGGGATGGCGGTGGCGGAGAGGTTCCTCAGGAAGAGGAAGATCACCATCACCACCAGGCACAGGCTCAGCAGCAGGGTGAACTTCACGTCGTTGACGGAGTCGCGTACCGACTGCGAGCGGTCGATCAGGACCTCCAGCTTCACCGCCGCCGGCATCTGCGCGCGGAAGCTCGGCAGGAGCTTCTTGATCGCGTCCACGACCTCGACCGTGTTGGTCCCCGGCTGCCGCTGCACGGTGAGCACGATCGCGCGGGTGCCGTTGTACCAGCTCGCCACCTTGTCGTTCTCGACGCTGTCCGTGACCTGGGCCACCTCCTCCAGGCGCACGGGCGAGCCCTCGCGGTAGGTGACGATGACGGGGCGGTAGGCGGCGGCGTCGGTGAGCTGCCCGTTGGCCTGGATGGTGAGGGCCTCGTGCCTTCCCCAGAGGACGCCGGTGGGAAGGTTGACGTTCGCCTTCTGCACCGCGTCGGACACCTCGTCGATGCCCACGCCGCGGCTGGCCAGCGCCAGCGGGTCGAGCCGCACGCGGACGGCATACTTCTGCGCGCCGTTGACCTGGACCTGGGCCACGCCGCTGACCATCGAGATGCGCTGGGCGATGAGCGTCTCCGCGTACTCGTCGACGGTGGAGAGCTTGACGGTGGGCGAGCTGAGGGCGAGGAACAGGATCGGCTGGTCGGCGGGGTTGACCTTCTGGTAGGACGGCGGCGTGGGCATCCCCGGTGGAAGCTGGGAGGCCGCCTTGGCGATGGCGGCCTGCACGTCCTGGGCGGCGGCGTCGATGTCGCGCGAGAGCGTGAACTGAAGCGTGATCTGGGTGATCCCGAGCGCGTTGGTCGACGTCATGGAGTCGAGGCCGGCGATCGCCGAGAACTGCTTCTCGAGCGGCGTCGCCACCGCCGCCGCCATCGTCTCGGGGCTCGCGCCGGGCAGGCTGGCCGAGACCGAGAGGGTCGGGAAGTCCACGTTGGGGAGATCGCTCACCGGGAGCAGGCCGTACCCGCCGATGCCGGCGGCGAGGATCGCCAGCATCACCAGCGTGGTCGCGACCGGCCGGCGGATGAACAGCTCGGCGACGTTCACGAGGTCGCTCCCGGGTTGGGCGCCGGCGGCTTCAAGTCGACCTTGGCCCCGGGCACCAGGCGGAGCTGGCCGTCGGTGACCACGCGCTCGCCGGCCGCGAGCCCCTTCTCCACCACCGCCTCGCCGTCGGCTTCCTGCGCCACGACGACGGCCCGCGACTCCGCGGTGAGGTCGGGCTTGACGACGAAGACGAACGTGCCCGCCTGGCCGGTCTGCAGCGCCTGCGAGGGGACGACGACGGCCCCGCTGCGCATGGCCAGCGTGAGCCGGGCGCTCACGAACTGCCCGGGCCAGAGCCGCCGGCCCGGGTTGGGGAACGTGCCCTTGAGCCGGATCGTTCCCGTCGACCGGTCCACGGCGTTGTCGAGGAACGTGAGGCGGCCCGCGATGGGCGGGGCGTCGTCGCCGGGCAGGAGCGCCTCCACGACCAGGCGCCCCGAGGCCATCGCGTGCTCGATCTCGCTCAGGCGCTTCTCGGGCACCGCGAAGGACACGTAGACCGGGTCGACGCGGTTGACCACGACCAGCGGGCCGCCGTCGATCGCCTTGACCAGGTTGCCCTGGTGGACGAGCAGGCTGCCCGTCCGTCCCTCGATCGGGGAGCGGATCGTGCAGTACCCGAGCTGCAGGCGGGCGGTCTCCACCGCCGCTTCGTCGGACCGGACGGTGGCCGCCAGCGCCTCCGAGGCGGCGTGGGACTGCTCGTACGCCTCGCGCGACAGGATGCCCTGCGCGCTGAGCGACTCGGCCCGCCGGGCTTCGGCCTGAGCGTTCTGGAGCTGGGCGGCGTCTCTCTCTCGCGCCGACACGGCCTGGCGCAGCGCCGCCTCGTAGGGCCGCGGGTCGATCGTGAAGAGCAGGTCCCCGGCCCGGACGTCCGTCCCCTCGTTGAAATGGACGGTCTGGATGAGGCCGCCCACCTGCGGCTTCACGGTGACGGTCGACAACGGCTCGACGGTCCCGATGGCCTGCACCTGCACGGGCACGTCCTTCTGGGCGGCGACCGCGGTCATCACCGGCACCGCCGGGGGACCGGCGGCGGGGGCGCGGCCGGCGCAGGCGGGCAGGAAGCCCGCGGCCAGGAGAAGCGAAAGTCGGATGCGATCCCTCACGGCCGGCTTCCCTCGTGGTGCGCCGCGCTCTCGAAGCGCTCCATGTTGGCCATCACCTGGCGCAGCATCCGGCGGAAGCGGCCCTGCTCCGTGGCCGACATGCCGTGGACGACGGCCTCGCGCACTTCCCGGACGAGCGGGTAGAGCCGTGCGCCGAGCGCGGCCCCGGTGGCGGTGAGGCGGAGGCTGCAGCGCCGGCGGTCTCCGGGGTGGCCGCCCATGCGCACCAGCTTGCGGCGCCTGAGGAGGGTCACGATGCGGGACGTGGTCGGCTGGTCGAGGCGCAGCCGCTCGGCCAGCTCGTGCAGCGCGAGGCCTTCGCTCTCGCGCAGGTGGACGACCACCCAGAACTGCTGGGGCGTGAGGCCGTACCCGCGCAGCCGGTGCCCGACCGCCTGCTTGATCCGGCGGCGAGCGGCTCCGATCAGGAGACCGACCGGCTCTTGCTCCGACAATAGTTGCCTCGACAAGCATCCTATTTCGGGGTCCCCGCGGGCGTCAAGGGGAGGGGTAGACTCCCGCCCACCGCCTAAAGGACGCGCCCCCGGCGTTTAACGGAACAGCAGGAGGGAGGACGACATGAACAAACCGGTGTTCGGCATGCTGCTCGGCGGCTTCCTCGGGATCTTCGACGGCCTCAGCGCCCTCGTCTCGGCTCCGCAGACGCGGCCCGAGATCGTCGGCATCGTGATCGGCTCCACGATCAAGGGCGTGGTCACGGGCCTGCTCATCGGCCTGTTCGAGCGGAAGGTGCGCTCGCTGCCCCTCGGCATCGTGTTCGGGCTGCTGGTCGGTGCCTTCCTCGCCTTCCTGGTCGCCCTCGGAAACGGCTACTACTGGCAGATCATCCTGCCGGGAAGCCTGCTCGGAGTCATCGTCGGATACGCCACCTACCGGTACGGCGGCCGGCCGGCCGCGGCGGCTTCTCGCTGAGGAGGAGCCCCGAGGTTCATCACCGGTTCGTCATTCGTTCGTCGTTGACGGCCACGGCTCCGCCAGGTACGCTCCTCGGATCCAAGGAGAAAACTCATGCGGAGATGCGGCGTCCTGAACGCGCTGTTCCTGGCCGGCCTCGCCCTCATCCTCGCCGCTCCCGCCGTCCTTCACGCCCAGTCGCTCGCGGCGGGCGGCGCCATCGAGGGCACGATCACCGACGAGTCGGGAGCGGTGCTGCCGGGCGTCAACGTCACCATTCGCAACACAGGCACCGGCATCGTCCGCGAGACGCACACCGACGCCGCCGGCGTGTTCCGCGCCCCGCTGCTTCCCGTTGGGACCTACGAGGTGACGGCCGCCCTCACCGGCTTCGCCACCACCAAGCGGCCGAGCCTCACCCTCGGCATCGGCCAGGTCCTCCGCGCGGACCTGACGCTGAAGGTCGCCTCCGCGCAGGAAGAGATCACGGTCACGGCCGAGGCGCCGATCATCGAGCCCAGCCGCACGCACCAGGCCTCCACGGTGGGCGAGCGCGCGGTCGCGAACCTGCCCGTGAACGGCCGCAACTTCATCGACTTCGTCCTCACCACTCCCGGGGTCAACCGCGACGTGCGCGGGGGCGACATCAGCTTCGCCGGCCAGCGCGGCACGCTGAACAGCCTCGTCATCGACGGCGCCGACAACAACAACACGTTCTTCGGCCAGACCCTCGGCCGCACCGGCTCGGGCCGCGCCCCCTACCAGTTCAGCCAGGACGCGGTGCAGGAGTTCCAGGTCAACCGCAACGCCTACTCGGCGGAGTACGGCCGGGCGGGGGGCGCGGTCATCAACGTGGTGACCAAGTCCGGGACCAACGACTTCCACGGCTCGGCGTTCGAGTTCTACCGGGACAAGGGCCTCAACGCGAACAGCTACGCCAACAAGATCCTCGTCCCCATCCGGGCGCGCCAGCCCTTCCGCGTCCACCAGTTCGGCGGCTCGCTCGGCGGGCCGCTCGCGAAGGACAAGGCGTTCTTCTTCGTCTCGTACGACGGCCAGCGACAGAAGATCCCCAACGCCATCGTGCTCACGCTGCCCGCGAACCTCCCGACGGATGCCGACACGCAGGCCGGCCTGGCCACGGTGCGCAGCAAAGCCACCGACTACGAGCAGGCCCGCGACCAGGACGTCTTCCTGGCCAAGCTCGACTACCAGCTCGATCCCCACCACCGCCTGACCGTCCGCTACAACCACCAGAACTTCACCGGCCAGAACTTCGAGAACAGCGGAGCCACCAACTCCGTGGAGCACAGCGGCAACTCGCTCGTGCGCACGCGCACCGTCAACGGCTCGCTGTCGTCGGTCTTCAGCTCCACCTTCTTCAACGAGCTGCGCGGCCAGTACGCCCGGGACGGAGAGCCGGGGCTCGCCAACACCAACGACCCCGAGGTGGTCCTCAACCAGGGCGGCCAGCGCATCCTGACCTTCGGGCGCAACAACTTCTCGCCGCGGGAGACGACCATCAAGCGCTGGCAGGTGGCGGACACAGTGACTTGGATCCGCGGCGGCCACTCGTGGAAGATCGGGGC
>QHVJ01000351.1 GCA_003222275.1 Acidobacteriota bacterium
CTCCCTGGCCAGCTTCAACCGCGGGATCCCGAGCGGCTCGGGGGAGAGCTACCAGCAGAACTTCGGGGGCATCGGGACGACCGGGCCCGAGACGCATCCCAACATCTTCGAGATCGGGGCCTTCGTGCAGGACGAGTGGCGGGTCCGCAAGGAGCTGACGCTGACGCTCGGCGTGCGCTACGACCTGCAATCGTTCGAGAAGCCCGCGGTCCGCAACCCCGACCCGCAGCTCGCCGCGGCCGGGATCGACACGAGCTTCCTCAAGACCGACAAGAACAACTTCGGGCCGCGCCTCGGCCTCGCGTGGAACCCGAACGCGAAGACGGTCGTCCGCGCCGGCTACGGCCTCTTCTACGGGCGCACGCCGTCGATCATGGTCGGCACCGCCCACTCCAACAACGGCGTCAACGTCATTTCCCTGCGCGTGAGCGGCAG
>QHVJ01000362.1 GCA_003222275.1 Acidobacteriota bacterium
AAACCTGGATTTGCGATATGGACAATGTTCTCTTCGCTCTCGGGCTGGTGAGCTGACCACGTCGCGTCCCACCAACTTATTCAGCCCATTCGCGATAGGTGGCACGGGCCGTTCTGGTGGCGCTGCACCGCTGACGCCGCGTGCTCCGAAGGCTTGCTGCCCGTGACTACCCACCTCAGAAAGACCACCACCGGGTGCTTTTTGCTCCTCGTCTCACTGCTCAAGGAGGGCATCCATGTCGGAGTTCGACGAAATAC
Organism: Acidobacteriota bacterium; assembly: GCA_003222275.1. Lineage (GTDB taxonomy): Bacteria > Acidobacteriota > Vicinamibacteria > Fen-336 > Fen-336 > AA32. The sequence continues at coordinate 258 of QHVJ01000362.1, forward strand.
TGGCTGACCTTGAGAAGGCTGTCGAGGCGCTCGAATCCGACCCGGAATGGGAGAACCTCGCGCATAGGTTCATCGTCGACATGCTTGGCGCGTCGGCGGGGCTCAATGCGTTTGTGTTGCCCTTTCGTTTGGCGTTCGTGGTCATGTTCTCGTTCTTGGTGCGCTCCGTGAACGAGTCGCACCTTATGGGGATCGAGGAGGCGACGAAGCACATCAAGACCGGATTTCTGGCGCTGTACTTCGCGCATCACATCATGCAGAAAGAGATCCTGCCGCGGGGAGCGCAGTGATGGAGCGTCGAGCTGTCTACGCGATGTCCATCGTTCCTTCGGTTAGATGAAGAGGTTTTGCAGGGTGCCTGCGGCGGGGTCGGTTCGCGTGGCCGGATCAACCGTACCGGCAGAATGCGGGATATAGGGTAAAGAGGATTGAGCTGTACCTCACCGCGCCCGTCACGCCGCAGGCATCTACATGTCACCTCGGCTGCATCGCGCTGGACGCGCTGAAGGTCTGCTACGCCGTTTCGAAGAGGGAGGCAACCCGAAAGTAGTACTCGGTTGGATCGATCGTCTCGCCGCGTATCAGTCGGTCCAGAATCCCAGGCACCCCGTGGAAGAGGCCCCTTTGTCAGCCCGGAGGCAGCGGTACGCCGTATGGCTCGGGCGCAAGCCTGAGGCCGTTGGCAAAGAACGATACCGTGTGGTAGAAGCCGACCAGCGCGATCAGCTCGAAGATCTGTTCGACGCTAAAGGTCGCCGCGAGTGCAGCCCACACCTCATCGGAGAGACTCGCCGAGTTGTGCAGGTCATCGACCATCCGGATGAGCAGTCGCTCATCGTCGCTCCAGGCAGAATCGTCCGCCTCACCGTGCACTGTCGCACGTAGCTGTTCGGGTGTCAGGGCGACCCGCTGGGCGAAGAATGCAGCGTGTACGCCCCACTCGTAGGCGCAACCGCAGCGCGCGCAGGTGCGGTCGATCACGATCTCGCGCTGGCGCAGCGAAACCGGGCCGCGGTCGAGCAGACTCGCGGCACGGAAGCGGTCGTAGATGCGCGGCACTCGAGCGAGCGTGGTGAACAGCAGCAACGGCGTCGAACACCGCCTGTAGCTCGGCCGGATACGGCGGGCTAACGGGCTCGATACGGGGTAGGACATTGTCGTGTGGATCCTCCCTGAACTGGTTTAGGATGGTGCTACGATAACCGTAGTGAAGAATCTACAGCTTCGAAAACAGAAGTCAAGTCGTCGAGGCGCTGCGCGACGGACGATGCCGACGCCGGGGAGTCCGGTTCGGGGTTCGCGGACGGGGCGCCCGATCATGGCGCTGCTTGACCTCCTCGGACGGCGGTGGCTGCTCCGCATCACGTGGGAATTGCGGGACCAGCCCGCTGGATTTCGGCAGCTGCAGCTCCGATGCGACGATATGTCGCCAAGCGTCCTGAGCCAGCGACTCCACGAATTGAAGGAGGCGGAGGTACTAGAGCTGCTCGGCGACCAGTATCGTCTCACCGCCGAGGGGCGCGAACTCCTTACGATACTCGCGCCGCTTCGGGCGTGGGCGACGCGCTGGGCTCAGCGAAGTCATGCTGGTGCAGCGCGGGCGGCACCGGACTAACCGGCACGATCGCGGCGGAAGGCGCGAACGATTCCGACTGGTGAGACTTCCTTTGCTGTAAGGAAGCGAGGTATGTCGGGTGGGGCTGCCCATCCTCTTGGGGTATTTGCGTTCGCCCTAGTCCCAGCGCCCGAAGTCGTTCAGTCTACGGAAGAATCCTCACCGAGTCGCGGCCGATATCGCGCTCTTCACGGACCAGCCCGCTCGCAGACAAGACGATGAGGAACTGGAACGCCCAGCGCAGACGGCGCGGCTCGTGCCTTCCCTGGCGCTCGCGCGGCACTCCTCCACTTCAATCTGCGGACGTGTCTGCTCGTAGAGCTTCTCGTTGTCGTGCGTGACCGATTCATGAAGTCCTCCTCTTCGGGTGAAGGGTTGCAGGGAGCCAGGAGAGACCGCTCGCCTAGCTACTTCCCGGTGCAGAACACAGGCGATTGCCCCTGTGTTCATCCGGAGTCGTGATGTCGGAACTTGTCCGAATGCACGAAATTCCTTGACGATCGGTAGGACGATCCGCGATCGTGAGGGAGCGGCGTGGATTCGTGGCGCGCGCTATGCGGCTCACGTGGTCAGCCTCATCGGAGGCGCCATGGTGCGGCGAGCGTACCGGCAACGCAGCCTCGTCGAAGTCCTCCTGCCTGACGGCGACAAACTGTGGGACTCCACCCTTCGGCGGATCGACGCGCTCCTTGACGACGATGTCCTCGTCGATCGCGTGGCGGAGGCGCTGGCGCAGCGTCATCCCCAGAGCAGGCGCCGGGGCCGATTGGGAACGCCCGCCACCGTCGTTCTGCGGATGCTCGTCCTCAAGCATCTCTCCGACTGGAGCTTCGATGAATGCGAGCGAGAGGTCCGGGGAAGCTTGGTCTATCGCGCGTTCTGCCGGATCGACGGAGAACGTGTTCCGGACGCGAAGACACTGATCCGGCTGGCGCATCTGCTGGACGAACCTGTACTCAAGGACGTCCTCGCCCGCTTGGTGGCCCTGGCGCGCGAGCACCGCGTCGTCCGCGGCCGTCGCCTCCGCGTCGACACCACCGTCGTCGAAACCAACATTCATTACCCCACGGACGCCACGCTCTTGGCCGACGGGGTCCGGGTGCTCACGCGCGGCCTTCGACAGCTTGGGGAGCAGGTCCGCGAGCGCACACGCAGCGTGGCGAGACGGGTCTTCGAGCTCGCCCAGCGCAGTCGCACGGCCAGCCCGCGGACGCCCGCGAAGATCCGCGCGCGGAGCCAGGCGAAGATGAAGCTGCTCTACCAGGGCCTCTTGCGGATCACACGAACCGTGGTGCGCCAAGCCGAGCGCGTGGTGGCGCGAACGCGCCGCCGCAGCCAGGTCGCCCACCTGTCCATGACCGTCGACCTCGTCCGACATGTGCTGGCGCAAACGCGTGCCCGCGTGCTCCGCGGCGATACGCACTATCCCGGCAAGGTCGTCAGTCTGTTCGAACCACACACCGACATCATCCGGAAGGGCAAGCTGACCAAGCCCACGGAGTTCGGACGGCTCGTCAAGATCCAGGAGGCCGAGGCGCAATTCATCACCGATTACGCGGTGTGTGAGCGCCGGCAGGCGGACCGCACCTTGTGGGAGCCCGCTCTCGATCGGCACATCGAGCTCTTTGGCCGCCCGCCCCAGCTCGCGGTCGCCGATGGCGGCTTTGCCTCGGCGACGAATGAACGCGCGGCGCACGAGCGCGGAGTCCGGCACGTCGTGCTCCCACGCCAGCCCCGCGAAACTCGCTCGTGGCGTGCCCGCATGGCGCTCCGCTGGCGAACAGGAAGTGAAGGACGAATCAGCGCGCTCAAGCGCCGTCATGGCTTGCGGCGCTGCCGGTACCGCGGCGAGAGCGGGATGCAACGTTGGGTGGGGCTCGGGGTCATCGCCAACAATCTTCTGGTGCTCGGCCGGGCGGGGCCATGAACCGTGCCGGCTCGCGGACCGACGCTGTTGAAGCGGTTGAGCGAAGAGGTGCAGAAATGAGCACCCGGATCCGGGCCAGAAACTTCATCGCGCATCCCAGGCCGATCTCTGCGCCCATTTCTGCACCGGGAAGTAGCTAGAGCGGCGCGGACGGCGGGGCGCGGTCGGCCCCGCCGCCACACGCGCGCTGAACGCGCGTATCCGACTATTCCAGGTCAGTAGGACGGCCGCTCCCTATTGCTCGCAAAACGTCTTAAAGGCATCCTGTAGTGCGCCGACGCTGGAAAATCCGAGGGCTGCGGCCGCTGCATGAAGGCTTCCAAACTGGTGGGCCAGCGCAGAGACGCTCTTGCCGTGACAGTTCGCCCGTCCGGGCGTTCCGGCGTCGGGAATGGTCTCGCCGGTCAGGGAAAACGTCATACTGAACGTGCGCGCGGGGGTGCCGCCGATGATGTCGGTTCCGATTCGCAGCCAGTCCGGCGCCAAGTCCGAGTTGCGGATCCAGGCTTGCAAGTCTCCCACGAACGGCGTCCCGGGCGTCACGATCGGCCTCGGCGCCGACAGGTACAGGAAATCGCTACCGGTCACCAGGACCTCCGGGCGGAAGAAATAGTGGTCTGCCGGCAGAAGGATCGGAGGGGTAAAGGTGATGGTGATCTGGACCAGTTCGCCGCTCGCTGGTCCCTCGCCGCGGGTCACGTTACTGGGCACCTTATTGATGCCGTTGACCACGGTGTTCAGGACCGAGAAGCTCGGATTGAGCGGACTTGCCGAAAAACCGAGCGTTCCCAGGCTCCCATCGCGCGTCGCGGTGTCGATCTCGACGTCCGCCGGCGAGTTGACCCGCAAGGGCACGTTCCCCGAGGGGGGATCGGCCGAGTCCTTGGGGAAGACGTGATACACCTCGACCTCGACGTTCCGGATATTCGCCAAGGGCGTTCCCGACGGGATCAACCCGGTAATGGTGGCCTGAGCGATGCTTGTGGTCTCGGTCAGGATGAAGTCATCGGCGGTCTCGGTCTCGAGCGTCCCGGAGCTCGGAGGCTGGGACAGCGCGCCGAGCAGCCCGTCGGGGGTCCCGGTGCTGAAGAAAAGCGGGTCTGCCCAGGCGGGCGTCGCGAGCGCCACACCGGCGGTCACCGTGGCCGCGACGAGACTCACCAGCAGGGGCCCGGCCAAGACGAGCGCCAGCATCCGGCTGGCCAAGAATGTCCACAACCTCGTTGTCGTGCGTGACCGATTCATGAAGTCCTCCTCTTCGGGTGAAGGGTTGCAGGGAGCCAGGAGAGACCGCTCGCCTGGAGCTCGTTGTCGTGCGTAACCGATTCTTAACTTCTCCTCTCAGGTGAGGGGTTGCAGGGAGCCGGGAGACACCGCTCGCCGAGAGCACACAAGGTCGAGGCCGGCCGTCGGCGTTGAAGTTGCGCTTCGTCGGTGGCGCACCCTGTTGTAGTCTCGCGGCGGGATAGTTTCCGTCATCGCGCTGTCAGCTTAGGGGCGGCGCGATCGGTGGGTCATGAGCACACGGTAAGAGTTCGGTAAGACGGTGCTAATGGATGTGAGACCGTCGCGGCAGCTCCGCTTCCCTCCGTTTCGGCTCGATCTGGACAATGCGTGTCTGTGGCGGGGGACGAAGGCGGTTCGCCTGACCCCGAAGGCCTTTGCCGTGCTGCAGTGTCTCGCCGAGCGCCACGGTCAGCTTGTCACGAAGGACTTTCTGCTCGAGAGCGTGTGGCCGGGGACCGTGGTGGGCGATGCAGTGCTCAAGGTCAGCGTGCGGGAGATCCGGAAGGCTCTCGGCGATCGGGTCGGCGCGCCGCGCTTCGTGGCGACGGTTCACCGCCGCGGATATCAATTCATCGCCGGCGTCACCGACTCGGACCCCAGGCCAGAGAGAGACGGGACGCCGGAGCGATCGCCGGCCGGGTCCGGTCCCGCCAGCGGCTCCCGATACCGCGGCCCGGCCCACCTCGTCGGCCGTGAGCCCGCGCTCGATCGGCTCCAGAGGGCGATCGAAGCGGCGTGGCGCGGTACGCGCCAGATCGTCTTCGTGACCGGTGAGCCGGGCATTGGCAAGACGGGGGTGGTCGACGCCTTCCTCGAGCGAGCGACCGTCGATCCGCGCGTTTGGATCGCGCACGGCCAGTGTGTCGAGACGTACGGGACGCCGGAGCCCTATCTCCCCGTGCTGGATGCCTTCGGCCGCCTCTGCCGCGAGGGCGGTGGCGACTGGCTGATCACCCTTCTGCGCAAGCACGCGCCCACCTGGCTCGCACAGATGCCGTGGCTCATCGACAGCGCGGACCGGGACGCCTTGCAGCGAGAGCTCCTGGGGGCCACGCGCGAGCGGATGCTGCGCGAGATGGCGGAGGCGGTCGAAGCGCTGACGGCGGAAGCGCCTCTGGTTCTCGTGCTCGAGGACCTGCACTGGAGTGATACGGCGACGGTCGATCTGGTCTCGCTGCTCGCACGGCGACAGGAGCCCGCGCGGCTGCTCCTGATCGGCACCTACCGTCCGGTCGACGTGATCGTGAGCCAGCACCCCCTTAAGGACGTCAGGCTCGAGTTGCAAAGCGCGGGGCGCTGCCAGGAGCTGTCGCTGGAACTACTGGGCGAGGCGGCGGTCGCCGACTACCTGCGCGAGCGCTT
>QHVJ01000363.1 GCA_003222275.1 Acidobacteriota bacterium
AGTCGGTGCGCCGAGCGGAGAAATACATGGCGGAGGAGAAGTACTGGGACGCGATCCAGCTCCTCGAGGCCGCCGTGCCCGTGCTCGAGGGCAAGCCGAAGCAGCGGGCCCGCCTGGTCCTGGCCCGCGCCTACACCAAGAATCCGAACTGGGTGCACCAGGCCGAGGAGACGCTGCACGAGGTCGTGCGGGACGAGCCGAAGAACGTGGAGGTGTATCTGGCGCTGGGACAGCTCTACAAAGCAGGCGGATTGCGCGGCCGCTCGCTGAGCATGTTCCGCAAGGCGCTGGAGCTGAAGCCTG
>QHVJ01000364.1 GCA_003222275.1 Acidobacteriota bacterium
TCGTCGAATACTTCAAACACGTCGCCGGGGGGGAGGGAACACGGTGCCTGACGTGCGGGCTGGTCACGTGAGTCGGCGGAGGAGAGCCGGGTGGGCGGCAATCGTCGTCGCGCTGCTCATCGTGCCGCTCGCCTCCGCGCGGGCCGACGTCTTCGTGCTGCTCACGGGCGATCGCATCAGCGGCAAGCCCGTCCTGAACGGGAAGCGCGCGATCACCGTGCAGACGCCCTTCGGTCGCCTCGTCATCCCGCGCTCGCGGATCGAGCGCATCATCCGGGCCGACGGCACCGAGGAGACGGTGAACCAGCGCCTGATCGCCGCCCCCGCCGCCACGCCCGCTCCCGCGGTGTCCCGGCCCGTTCCCCGCCCGCGGCTGGTGCTCGTGATCCAGGGTCAGACGTTCTTCCAGGCCTGGGACGGAAAGACCGCCGCCAAGGTCGACCCCAGCCTGCGCCTCGAGCTCCGCCTCGACGAGGAGCCGATCGCCTCCTGGGTCGACGCCAAGACCGATCCCGAGATCAAGGGAGTTCTGCTCAACACGTTCTCCTTCGCGGCCGAGGACGTCGCCGCCTTCGCTGGCCGCGGCGTGGAGCTGGCGGCGCCCGAGGTCCAACCCGGCCGCGCCGTGCTCAAGATCGGGCTCGCCACGCAGAGGGCCCGCCGCAAGCTGCGCCTGGCCTACCAGGTCAACGACGCGGATGCGGAGCACCCCGCCTGGCGCGACCGCGCCGAGGCCACGACCGAGGTGGATCTCCGTCCCGAATCGCCCACCATCGTCCAGGTGCGCCAGAACCGGGGCAAGATGGAGTTCTCCGGCTTCTTGCGCCGGCGCATGAAGAACGTGGAGACGTTCCAGATCGACCTGCACCCGGAATAGCCGGCCGGAGCATCCTGCCTTGACACCACGGGTCCGGGCTCCTAATCTCGGAGCATGGACGGTCCGATCTGGACGGGCCTCGTTCCCTCGCTGGCGATGGGCATCGGCCTCGCCGCCTGCGCCGGCCTGCGCGCATGGCTGCCCCTGCTGCTCGCCGGCCTCCTGGCGCGCGCGGGCGTGCTGGAGCTCGGCCCCTCGTTCCGCTTCATCGCCTCCAACCAGGCCCTGATCCTGTTCGGGGTCGCCACCGCCGTCGAGATACTGGGCGACAAGATACCCGCGGTGGACCACACGCTCGATGCCCTCTCGACGGTGCTGCGGCCGGCGGCCGGATCACTGCTCGTGGCCTCCGTCCTGTGGAGGGTCCCCGATCCCCTGACCGCCCTCGCCCTCGGCGTGGCCGTGGGCGCGCCCACGGCGCTCGTGCCCCACGCGGCGAAGTCCGCCCTGCGCGCCGCCTCCACCGCGTTCACCGGGGGCCTGGCCAACCCGCTTTTGAGCCTCCTCGAGGACCTGGCCGCGGTCCTCGTGTTCGCCTTCACGATCGTGTTGCCGGTCGCGGTCGCCCTCGTGATCCTCCTCGTCGCCGTCCTCCTCGTTCGCCGCCTCTCCCGGCGGCGTCTGCAGACCACCGCCTCCGCCACGTGATCCGGCCCCTGGCGCTCGCCGCCGTCGCGGGGGCTTTCGTGTGTTCGGCGGCGGTCCGGGCCCAGGCACCCTCCCCGTCCCCTTCGCCGTCCGCATCGCCGTCCATCCGTCCGTTCACGCTCGAGGTAGACGTGGACGTGGTGTCGGTCACGGCCGTGGTGCACGACAAGGCCGGACGGTTCGTACGCGGCCTGGGGCCGGGCGACATCGAGGTGTACGAGGACGGCGTGCGGCAGGACGTGTCGTACTTCCGCGAGGTCTCCGGCCCCGCGGCGGAAAAGATCCCCCTCTCGGTGGTGCTCGTCCTCGACGCCAGCGGCAGCATGCGCAACAACATGCACTTCCTCCAGGAGGCCGCCATCACCTTCGTGCACAAGCTCGAGGACGTGGACTCCGCGCTGGTGGTCGACTTCAACGAGGGCGTGCGGGGCAGCGCGGACTTCACGGGCGACACCGACCGCCTCGAGCAGTTCGTGGAGGCCTTGCAGGCCTGGGGAGGAACGGCGCTCTACGACGCCATCCACTACGGCCTCAACCACGTCAAGGACCAGCCCGGGCGCAAGGCCGTGGTCGTGTTCTCGGACGGGGCCGACAACCGGAGCAGCATGAAGGAGGAGGAGCTCCTGGACTACGCCCGCTCGGTGGAGGCCACGGTGTACTGCGTGGGGATCCGGGGGGAGTCCGGGCTGCTCGCGCGCAGCCCGCGCGGGTTCATGCGCAAGCTGGCCAAGGAGACCGGCGGAGAGTTCTTCTTCCCCGACCGGGTGGGCGACCTGATCAAGGTGTTCGCGGGCATCTCCGACGAGCTGCACAATCACTACCTGCTCGCATACACGCCCAAGCGGGCGCCGGACAGCTCCTGGCGGGCCATCGAGGTGCGGCTCAAGAAGAGCGACGCCGAGATCCGCGTCCGCAAAGGGTACTTCGCGGTCAAGCGCCGGCGGCCCTCACCCGCGGCCGTTCCGACCGGCAACTGAGTCGGAGCCACGCGGGTAGGGTAGAATCCCGCGTTTCCCCATCTACGGCGTCATGGCGGAGCTGAAGATCCAGACGGCCGACGGGTCCCGTGAGCGCTTCCCGCTGTCGAAGCCGCGCATCACCATCGGCCGCGCGCGCAGCAGCGACGTCTTCCTCCCCGACCAGTGGCTCTCCCGCCATCACGCGGCCGTCGAGCAGAGGCTGGGCAGCTACTACCTGCTGGACCTCGGGAGCAAGAACGGCACCCTGCTCAACGGCGAGCGCGTGACCGCCGACCGCCGCCTTCGCGACGGGGACGTCATCACCCTCGGCGAGCACCTGCTCGCGTTCTCGCTGGAGGACGAGCTCGAAGAACGCCCGCCGGAGGGCACGCGCGTCTTCTCTGCGAAGGAGCTCTCCGACATCAAGACCAAGCCCAGCATCGACCCCGAGGAGCTGGCTCGGCAGAACCGCATTCTGAGTGTGCTGAGCGAGGCGGCCAGGCAGCTGATCGTCCATCGTCCGATCGACGAGCTGTTCGAGAAGGTGCTGGACCTCCTCTTCGAGGCGGTGCCGGCGGAGCGAGGCGCCATCATGCTCCTCGAAGGCACGCCGCCCGAGCCCACGATCAAGGCCTCGCGCAGCCGGCAGGGAGGGCCCATCGCCCGGCTCAGCCGGTCGATCGTGCGGCGGGTCCTGGAGAAGAAGGAGGCCCTCCTCATCTCCAGCGTGATGGACGACGCGTCCTTCAGCACGCAGGACAGCATCCTCGCGACCGGGATCCGCTCCGCGATGAGCGCCCCGCTGTGGTACACCGCCACCGGCAGCGAGGAGGACGAGGTCATCGGCCTGGTCTACGTCGACTCCCTCATGGCCTCCCACTCCTTCACCGAAGAGGACGTCCGCATCCTGACCGCGCTCGCCAACGTGGCGGCGGCGAAGATCGAGAACGCCCGGCTGCTCGAGGAGAACCTCGAGAAGAGGGTCCTCGAGGAGGAGATGAGGACGGCGGCCGAGATCCAGCGGGGCCTGCTCCCGGATCATGCCCCCACCGTGCCCGGCTACGGCGTCGTCGGCTCCAACCGGCCCTGCCGCACGGTCGGCGGCGACTATTACGACTTCGGGATGGACGGGGGCCGCCTGCACTTCGCCCTCGGCGACGTCTCCGGCAAGGGGACCGGCGCGGCCCTGCTCATGACCGTGCTGCGGGCGGCGGTCCGGGGCCATTGGGGCGAGGGGGAGCCGGCGGAGGCGGTCAGCCGCATCAATCGCACCGTGTGCCAGAACGTGACTCCCGGCAAGTACGTGACGTTCTTCATGGGTCGCCTCGATCCCGAGACCGGCAGCGTGGCCTACGTCAACGCCGGCCACAACCCGCCCATCGTCGTGCGCGCCGACGGGAGCCTCGACACCCTCACGACGGGCGGAGTCGTGCTCGGGCTCTTCGACGAGGGCGCGTACGAGCAGGCGACGACGCGGCTGGATCGCGGAGACGTGCTGGTCGTGTTCTCGGA
>QHVJ01000365.1 GCA_003222275.1 Acidobacteriota bacterium
CCGGCCGGTGGCGTCGAAGCGCGCCCGGCCGGCGCCGCCGCGTACTGCCACGTCCGCGTGTCGTACTGACCGACGAACCCGTCGAGCGGCCACTCTTTGATGCCCGGCGCGTACTGCATGAGTCCCGAGAAGACCCCCTCCGCGTCTTCCGTGTCCTTGAAGTCGTCGCCGATGATCGTGGCCGCGTTGGTGTAGTTGGCGACGAACTCCCTGAAGAACGGGTCCGTCTTCCAGCGCTCGCTCTCGAGCACGTAATGGATCAGCCCGCCCAGGAAGGCCACGTCCGAGCCGGCCCGGATCGGCGCGTGGATGTCGGCCACGGCGCTCGTGCGGGTGAAGCGCGGGTCGACGTGGATGAGCTTGGCGCCCTTGAGCTTGGCCTGCATGGGCCACCGGAACGCCACGGGGTGGCACTCGGCCATGTTGGATCCCTGGATCACGACGCAATCGGAATCGGCCATGCTGCGGGGATACATCGTGGCCGCCCCGCGCCCGAGCCGTGTCCCCAGTCCGGGGACGCTGGAGCTGTGTCAGATCCGGGCCTGGTTCTCGATCGCCACGACCCCCAGGCCGCGCATCAGCTTCTGCTGGACGTGGTTCCACTCGCAGTCCAGGGTGGCGCCGCCCAGCGAGAAGATGGCGGTGGTGACGTTGACCAGCTTGCCGTTCTCGAGCCGCTCGACGAACGTCTCGTCGCGGGTCTTCTTGACCAGCTCGGCCACGCGGCTCACGGCACGCTCGAGGTCCCAGACCTCCCACTCCGAGGCGCCCGGCGCGCGGTGCAGGACCTTGGTGGGCCGGTTCGGGTTCACGTGCAGCTGATAGATCGCCGCGCCCTTGGGGCACAGTGTGCCTTCGTTGTGAGGGCTGCGTGGATCGCCCTCGATGTTCACGATCTTGCCCTCGATCGTGTGTACGAGGGTGGCGCAACCGACCGAGCAGTAGGGGCAGACACTCGGTGTCGCCTTGGCGGGCTTGATCCGAAGCTCTTGAGCCTGAGCCGCCATCGGCGCCAGGTTTGCGCCGAGGGCCGTCAGCGTGCCGAGCGCTGTCCCTGTCAGTGTCGCGCCGCTGGATACCTTGAGAAAGTCGCGTCGTGATACGTCCATCACCGTCCCTGGCTTGCACGGTGGCTGGCCCCGGCAGTCAGGCCGCCTTCATGCTCGAGCTTGATCATGACGGTCGTTTCTATCGCAGGGTCGATCGCCAGCCCGTACAGCGTGTCGCCGGAATGAACGAGGGTGACCCACGCCCATGGACCGTGCGAGTTCCGCAACGTGACGCGGTTTCCGTGCGTGACCACCGTTCCCGACAGGCTCACGGGCTTCGCGAGGTTGTTCGTCCCGGTCCCTCGCGCGACCGTGGCCGTGAACGTTCCGTCTTCCTTGATCTGAAGGACAACCGTTGCCTCGTCCTCGTAGAAAAACGCGCCGATCCAGCCAAAGTCGCCGCGCCAGATCCCGACGAGGTCACTTGCGGGAGCGGCAACAGCGGCACTCGGAGCCGATGCAGAAGAGGTCGCACCCAGCTCGGCGCAGCCGGCGACGAGAGCGCCCGTGGCGACGGCGGACAGCACTGCAATGAATGTGCGGTACAGCATGGGGTGGCTCCTTGTCATGACGATCCCCTACGGCAACGGCCACAGGCCCCAGAGACCCGAGCTCCGCGGATCGGAAGACTCCTCCGCCGCCACCGCTGCCTCATCGGCCATCGTCTGCTGCCGTGCGAGCTTCCGATACTCCTGGTACTGCTGCTCCGTGCCGACGTAGAGGCACTTGCACACGTTGCGGTCGGCGTAGACGTAGGATGGTTCTCCGTTTCGCTCGCGACGGACGATCTTCCCCGACGCCCGCGCCTGGAGATGCGCGACCTTCTCGGGCGTGTCCGCGGCTTGCATCTGAAATCCCGCGGCGGCGAGCATCCGTTCAGTCGCCCGCGTGTCTTGCGCCTGCAGCGCGGCACATCCGGCCAGGCTGAGCGCGATCGCAGCGAGAAGCAGTGGTCGTTTCATGGCTGACCTCTCACGATGGCGCGCGCTAGAGCCGCGGCATCGCCTCGGCGATCGACGCCGGCATGTGGAATTCGACGACGTGGTAGGCGAGCCAGCCGGTGCCCAGCAGCGCGACGATCATCGCCGCCTTGAGGACCGCGCTCGGCCGGCGCCGCAGAGGGTGGGGCTCCGGGGCAGCGACGGGTGCGGACAGGCGTGCCAGCGCGTCTCGAGTGGCCTCTTGCCGAGCGAGAAACACGCGACGCCGTTCCTCGGGTGTAAGCGCGCCCATGTGGCACCCCCCCTGCAACAGAGTCCTTTCGTTGGATACGCCCTTGTGATGACAGCGGATGGCGCTGCGTTACAGGACGCGGACAACGGAGGCGGAGGCGTGGCCCCTATCGCCTTCTCCTTACGCCTGCCCGCGCTGTCGTGATCTTGCGAAAAAGAAGCGCGGACGTGCTCTCGCGCGGCCGCCCGCGCCATCTAGAGACCAACAGGAGTGAGCCCATGGAGACCGTCGACCGGACCAGCAGGTGCGACATCCAGGAGAGCGACCTCGAGGTCATGATCCTCGAGAACAAGCTGCGCGACGCCAGCCAGGAGCTCGTGCAGGCCTTCAACCAGCACGAGAAGCTCGTCAACGCGCTCCACGAGGCCCGCGAGCGGATGGCAGGGCTGAAGGAGGAGGTCGACAGGCTCTCTGCGCCTCCCGCCACCTACGGGGTCTACCTCTCCGGCAATGACGACGGCACCGTCAACGTCCTGTTCCAGGGCAGGAAGGCCAAGGTCAATCTGCACCCGTCCATCAAATCGGACGACATCAAGCCCGGTCAGGAGCTCATCCTGAACGACAGCCTCAACGTCGTGCAGGCCGCTGGCTACGAGGTGCAGGGTGACGTCGTCATTCTCAAGGAGCAGCTCGCTCCCGGGCGCGCGGTGGTCACGCTGCGCGCGGACGAGGAGAAGGTCGGCATCATCGCCGATCCGCTGCGCGCGACGCGGCTGAAGCCCGGCGACCACCTGCTGATGGACGCGAAGTCAGGCTACCTGCTCGAGAAGCTGCCCAAGAGCGAGGTCGAGGACCTCACGCTGGAAGCGGTGCCCGACATCGGCTACGAGGACATCGGCGGTCTCGGCAACCAGATCGACGCGATCAAGGACGCGGTGGAGCTGCCCTACCTCTATGCCGGCTACTACAGGGAGCACCGGCTGGCTCCACCGAAGGGCGTGCTGCTCTACGGACCGCCCGGCTGCGGCAAGACCATGATCGCCAAGGCGATCGCAAACAACCTGGCCGCTCGGATCTCGGAGAAGCGCGGCGAAAAGGTCAACGGCTACTTCCTCAACGTCAAGGGTCCCGAGCTGCTCAACAAGTACGTGGGCGAGACCGAGCGGAAGATCCGCGAGATCTTCATCAAGGCCCGCGAGAAGGCCGCCGAGGACGTGCCGGTGGTGGTCTTCTTCGACGAGATGGATGCCCTGTTCCGCACGCGCGGAACGGGCATCTCGTCCGACATGGAGGCGACGATCGTGCCGCAGCTGCTGACCGAGATCGACGGCGTGGAGGGGCTCAAGAACGTCATCGTCATCGGCGCCTCCAACCGGCAGGACCTGATCGATCCGGCAGTATTGAGAGCGGGCCGGCTCGACGTGAAGATCAAGATCGAGCGCCCCGACAAGATCGCGGCGGTGGACATCTTCAACAAGTACATGACGGCCGACCTGCCCATCCACGAGGCCGAGATCCGAGAGCGCGCGGGTGACACCCAGGCGGCGGTGGACCGGATGATCGCCGCCACCGTGGAAGAGATGTACGACCTCGGCGAGCGGAACCGCTTCCTCGAGGTGACCTACAGCAACGGGGACAAAGAGGTGCTCTACTTCAAGGACTTTGCCTCCGGCGCCATGATCGAATCCATCGTGCGGCGGGCGAAGCAGCTCGCCCTCAAGCGATACATCCAGGCGAGCGCGAAGGGCATCACGAGCGACGACCTGCTCTGCGCGGTCCGGGAGGAGTTCAAGGAGAACGAGGATCTCCCCAACACCACCAACCCTGACGACTGGGCGAAGATCGCCGGCAAGAAGGGAGAGCGGATCGTCTCCGTCAAGCCGCTCGCGGGCAACCCGAAGTCCGCCCGGCGCGACGTGGGGCGGGTCGTGCCCACCGGGCAATACCTCTGAGGGCGAAGGGGCTCGATCCGCAGGCCTGGCGTGAATCGATCACGCAGAGCTTCACCCGGGTCGAGGACGCGGTCTACGTGAGCCTGGGAGCGCTCCTGGCAGCGATTGCCCTCGCGCTGCTCGTCGCGGTGGCGGCGGCGTTCGCGCGGGCGCTGTTCGCCGACACGCTTTCCGCCCGTACCGTGGAGCTGCTCGACCGGATCCTATTGATCCTGATGATCGTCGAGCTCCTCTACACCGTACAGGTCTCCTTCCGCGAGCACGCACTCCTGCCGGAGCCGTTCCTGATCGTCGGTTTGATCGCCGCGATCCGTCGTTTACTGGTGCTCACCGCCGAGTTTGCGCCGCTCCTTCAAAAGAACGACGGAGCGTTTCATGGCGCGATGCTCGAGCTGGGACTACTGACAGTCATGATCGTGGCCTTCGTCGTCTCGCTCGTCGTTCTGAAAAAGCAGTCTGTTCACGGTGTTGGCGACCGGGCGCCTGGATGATCGATGACTGACTTCGCGTTTGCCCGCTCCCAGATGGCCATGTCGCTGGCGTTCCACATCGTCTTCGCGGCGATCGGCATCGGCATGCCGCTGCTCATGGCCATCGCCGAGGGCCTCCATCTCCGGAGCCGCGAGGCAATCTACCTCGACCTCGCGCAGCGCTGGGCGCGGGGCACCGCGATCCTCTTCGCCGTGGGCGCCGTCTCCGGGACGGTGCTCTCGTTCGAGCTCGGTCTGCTCTGGCCGCGGTTCATGGAATACGCGGGCGGGATCATCGGCATGCCCTTCTCGCTCGAAGGCTTCGCGTTCTTTACCGAAGCGATCTTCCTCGGGATCTATCTCTATGGCTGGGATCGGATTCCCGCCGTCGTGCACTGGCTCGCGGGGATCGTCGTCGCGATGAGCGGCATGCTCTCCGGCGTGTTCGTGGTCACGGCCAACGCCTGGATGAATGCGCCGACAGGGTTCGAGATGGTCGACGGCCGGGTCACGACGATCGACCCGATCGCCGCCATGCTCAACCCCGCCGCCCTGCAGCAGGTCATCCACATGGTGCTGGCCGCCTACGTCGCGACCGGTTTCGCGGTCGCCGCCGTCCACGCCTTCTTCCTGCTGCGCGATCGAACGAACGCGTTCCACCGGACGGCGTTCGGCATCTCGCTGGCCGTG
>QHVJ01000366.1 GCA_003222275.1 Acidobacteriota bacterium
GACGTCGAGACCACCGGGCAGATTCCGCAGCGACTTGCACGCCTGGAAGCCGTCCATGCCCGGCATCAGCGCATCCATGACGACGAGGTCGGGCCGGTGCGTCTCGAAGATGGAGAGAGCCTTGTCGCCGCAGTCCGCTTCGATGACGGAAAAGCCCTCGACCGCCAGGGCTTCGTGAACCAGGGTGCGGCCGACGAGGTCGTCGTCGACCACCAGAACCACCGGTGCTTCCCGCCTCGCGATCTGATCCATCGGCCTCTCCCCGTGCGACAAGCGTCTTGGGCAGACCGCCTGTACCGTAGCTGGGGAACGCAAGGGGCGGACCAATCCGGACCAGGTTGTAACAGGCTGGAATCACGATATTATTAGCTTTGCGTGCCGGATGGGCTCAATCCTCAGCGGCGGATTGATAGCCACCTGGTGAGAAACTGTCCAGGCGGCGACCGCCGGTCAGGCGCCTAGTCGGCGGCCTTGCCCTCCGAGAACCGGGGGGCCTCCATGTGGGGGAGGTTGTCGACGTCGAGGCGCGCGGCGATCGAGCGGCTCTTCGCGCTGGCCCATCAGAAGGGTCTCATCCCCGCCGTCCCGCCGAATCGATCCGGTCTAGTCCCGCGCGGTGCAGCCGCCGGTGCAGCAGCCTGATCGCCAGCGTCTCGCCGGCGAGGAAGAGCGCGCCGAGGACGACGACAGCGGCCGTCGGAAGCGACACCAGGGGCAGCAGCTCGATGTTCAGGAGCCACACGATCGCCCAGAGATGGCCGGCCCACGCCAGCATGATCGTCCACGCCCATGGGCCGAGCCGCGCCCGGCGGCGGTTGGCGAAGGCGAGGCCGATCGAGCCGAGCCCGGTGACCACGGCGTAGGCGGCGAAGCCGGGCGGGGCGGGCTCGTCGGAGGCGAGGCGGTCGACGGCGAGCACGAGGCCGAAGAGGGCCAGGGCGCAAGCGCCGCTCCAGGCGAGGAGCGCCGCGCGATCGCGAACCTTAGTAGCGCCGGACGATCTCGTACTCGGTCGTCCTCTGGGCGGGCGTGAAGCCCGCCTCGCGGATGAGCGTCACGATCTCGTCCACGGAGATCGTGTTGACGTACTCGGCGGCCCTGTGGACGTTCTCCTCGAAGAGCGTGCCGCCCCAGTCGTCGGCGCCGAAGTGCAGCGCGATCTGTCCCGTCGGCTTGCCCTCCGAGAACCACGAGGCCTGCACGTGCGGGAAGTTGTCGAGGTAGAGGCGCGCGGCCGCGAGGACGCGCAGGTACATGTTCGGGCCCTTGTACTGCTTGATCCACTTCTCGAGCAGCGTGTTGCCCGGCTTGAACGACCACGGCACGAACGCGGTGAAGCCGCCGAACATATCCTGAAGCTCGCGGATCGCGTCGAAGTGGTCGAGGAGGTCGTCCACCGTCTCGACGTGGCCGTACATCATGGTGGCCGTCGACTTGAAGCCGCGGCGGTGCGCTTCGCGGTGGACCTCGAGCCACGCCTCCGGCCCGCCCTTCTTCGGCGCGATGCGGCTGCGCACGCGCGTGGAGAGGACCTCGGCGCCGCCCCCGGGAATGGTCCGCTGGCCGGCGTCCCAGAGGCGGTCGAGGATGTCCGTGAAGGGCAGGCTGGCCACCTGCGCCATCGTGTGGATCTCCGAGGCCGTGAAGAAGTGCGGCGTGACCTGGGGAAACCGCTTCCGCGTCTCCCGCACCAGCGTCAGATAGTAGTCGAGCGGCAGCGCGGGATTGTGGCCGCCCTGGAGTAGCACGGTGGTCGCGCCCTTCGAGGCCGCGGAGTCGACCTTCGCGAGCACCTCGTCCATCGTGAGCGTCCACGCCTCGCGATCGCCGGGCTTGCGGTAGAACGCGCAGAACTGGCAGTCGGTGATGCAGACGTTCGTGTAGTTCGGGTTGCTGTCGATCACGAAGGTCACGACCTTCTCGGGCCAGCGGGCGAAGCGGGCTTCGGAGGCCCGGGCGCCGAGCTCGAGCAGGGGCGCGTCGGTCAGAAGATGGCGGCCCTCGTCTCTGGTCAGCCGTTTGGCGGTGAAGCGGTCTTTTGTATTTGGCGTCGGGGCCGCTTCGCAGGGCATGCCGTCGGTCCTTTCACCGCTCGCCCCGGCCGTCGAACGGCCTGCGGCTCGCACTGCGGCCCGACGGTCGGGGGAAAATTGGTTCACGGCCAAATTTTCACGACGTTGTAGAGCGCATCGCGCTCGACGGGAATCTTGCCGGCGTCGCGGATCATGCGGAAGAGCTGCTCGCGCGCCACCCCCGCCGGCGTCTGCGCGCCCGACAGGTGCTGGATGCGCTCGTCCTCCAGGGTGCCGTTGACGTCGTCGGCGCCGAAGTGCAGGGCGACCGACGTCGTCTCCTCGCCCAGGGTCACCCAGTACGCCTCGACGTGCGGGAAGTTGTCGAGCAGCAGCCGCGAGACGGCGATCGTCTTCAAGGAGTCGGCGGGCGGCGTCTGCCGCGGCACGAGCTTCGTGGCGGCGACCTGGTAGGCGAGGGGGATGAAGGTGACGAAGCCGCCGGAGGCGTCCTGCTGCTCGCGCAGCCGCAGCAGGTGGTCGACGCGCTCGGCGAGCGTCTCGACGTGGCCGTAGAGCATCGTCGCGTTCGTCTTGATGCCGAGCGCGTGCGCGATGCCGTGGATCTCGCACCAGCGCTCGGGATCGGCCTTGCCCGTGTACTTGAGCAGCTTCGCGAGCCGCGGCGAGAAGATCTCGGCGCCGCCGCCCGGCATCGACTGAAGCCCCGCCGCCTTCAGCCGCGAGAGCGCCTCCTTGGGCTCGATCTTCCAGCGCCGCCAGAAGTAGTCGACCTCGGCGGCGGTGAGCGCCTTGATCTGCACGTCGGGCCGCGCGGCGCGGATGGCCTGGATCATCCGCTCGTAGTACTCGAACGGCCAGTCGGGATGGTGGCCGCCCACGATGTGCACCTCGCGCGTCTCGTCCTTCACCATCGCCACCATGTCCTCGATCGTGTGCTCGTAGGCGCCGGCCTCGCCCGGCTTGCGCGCGAAGCCGCAGAAGGCGCACGAGAGCACGCAGACGTTGGTGGGCGTGATGTGCCGGTTGATGACGAAGTAGACGCGGTCGCCCTCGCGCCGGGACTTGGCGTGATCGGCCATGCGCCCGACCCCCAGGAGGTCATCGCTCTCGAACAGGGCGAGACCGTCCTCGCGGCTCAGACGCTCGCTGGCGCGGACCTTGTCCCAGATGGGCTCGAGCCGGCTATCTGCGAAACGCACCTGGGCCTCCCTGGTATCGACGCGAGTCAGACCGACCGGTCGGTCTGACTCTAAATGCGCGTGACGCCGAGTGTCAAGGTCGCGGCGGCGCATCCGGCGCCGCCTGCCGGCGCCGGCGGAGCTCGCGGTGGATCCGCAGATCTTGAAGGCGCATGGCGAAGGCCACCCCGGCGGCGGCCAGGGCCAGGGCGACCAGGGCGCCGACGGTGATCTGATCGGCTACGGACGCGACGCCACGAACGCCGACCCGCTGCTCGAGTACCTGCTCGGCTTCCGGGAGCGCATGGGTCAGGCGCGGCGCCTGCTGACCGACGCCGAGCGGACGGCGTTCTTCTTCGTCACGCTGCCGGAGGCGCTGCCCATCGCCGTGATCAGTCGCTTCATCGGCTGGTTCCACGAGTTCGGCATCCCGGTCGGCGGCGTCGTCGTCAACATGGTCCTGGACCGGCAGGCGCTCGGCGCCGACGTGCCGGAGTTCGTCCTCAATCGCCTGAAGATGCAGGACGAGCACCTCGAGACCATCGCCGAGAAGTTCGACGGCAGCGTCCGCGCGGTCGTCCCGCTCTTCGATCAGGAGGTGCGCGGCGTGCCCATGCTGCAGCGGGCGGCCGGCGCGCTGTTCGCCTGAGCGGGCCTCACGGGGCGCGCCCGATCAGGATCGGTTGATAGATCGTCTCGTCCAAGCGTCGGCAGTCGACGAAGCCCGCCCGGGCCATCAGCTCGAGCAGCCGCGCGACCGACACGGCGTAGTAACGGGTCACCGTTCGCAGCACGAGGACAGGACCGCCGGCGCCGTCCTTCTCGATCACGAACGCGATCTCATAGTGAGTCGTGCCCTCCCACGTCCACTCCTGGCGCAGTCTGAAGATCTCGCCGGCGCGGCGCCGCTCGCCGTACGAGATCGTCAGGCTCCTGCCACGCTCGATGGCGTCGTAGTCCCGTACCGAGCACAGACACAAGCCGCCCGGACGCAACACCGTCCGAAATTCCCGAAACGTGGCCTCGAGGTCGCCGTCGCTCAGCAGGTGCGGAATCGAATTGTCGAACGCGAGCACGACGTCGAAACCAGGCGCGACGGTCTCGGACACGCGCCGCATGTCCGCCACCGCGGCGTCGATGCCGAGACGTCGGGCCGCGGCCTCGCGCCGCAGCCGGACCACCGCGCCCTCGGAGAGATCCCTGGCCGTCACGCGAAAGCCGCGCGCGGCGAGGGGCAGCGCCTGCGTTCCGATTCCGCAAGCGACGTCGAGGACGCGGAGCGTGCGCGTGTCGCCCAGCTCGCTCTCGATGAGGGTCGCGAGCGCCGCGCCCTGCCGCGCCATGCTCGCGTCCCAGTCCTCGAAGATCAGGTCGTAGTAGGCGGCGAGCTCGTCGTAGAACCGGCGCGTGTCCAGGGGTGGACCCGTCGATACCGCGCCGACGCTAGTTCTTCACGGAGCCGGCGGTGAGGCCGGCCACGTAGTAGTCCACGAAGAACGAGTAGATCAGCGCCACCGGGATGGAGCCCAGGAGGGCGGCCGCCATGAGCTGGCCCCAGTAGAAGACGTCGCCGCGGATCAGCTCCGTGATCGCCCCCACCGGCACCGTGCGCACGTCGCTCTTGGTCAGGAAGATCAGCGCGTACAGGAACTCGTTCTGCGCCAGCGTGAAGGCGAAGATCCCCGCCGAGAGCAAGCCCGGGGTGCAGAGCGGCAGAACCACGCGCAGCATCGCCTGGAAGCGGCTGGCTCCGTCGATGCGCGCCGCTTCCTCCAGCTCGCGCGGGACGCTCTTGAAGTAGCCCATCAGCAGCCACGCGCAGAACGGGATCAGCAGGGTCGGGTACGTCAGCATCACCGC
>QHVJ01000171.1 GCA_003222275.1 Acidobacteriota bacterium
CAACGCGACCGTCGAATACCGACACGTCCGGCCGTCCGACTACGGCCTGGCCCACATCGGGCATTTCGGATTCTTCAAGCCGGAGTGCGGCAAGGCCCTGTGGGAAGAGATGATCACGTGGCTCGACGCCCGGAGTCTTGCCCTCGCCGCCACACGCTGAACGGCGCGCGACCGACCCGGCCGGCGTGAGCGGTCGCTCGGCGCGGGCGGCGTCCGAGCGGGCATCCCTCGGCGAGGATCGCCCGGCTGGCTCCGCCTACGAGCGCCTGTTCCTGCGGATGCTCGACACACACCTCGACGGCCGGATCCAGTTCGAGGTCGGAGGCCAGACGCTCGTCGCCGGCCGCGCCTCGGCCGAGCGGCGGGCGCCCTCCGAGGTCACGCTGAGAGTGCACGACCCCGACTTCTTCCGTCGGGTGACCTGCTACGGGAACCTCGGCATGGGCGAGGCCTACATGGCCGGCCAGTTCGACGTGCTCGATGACGCGCTGCCCGCCCTGCTGACGATCCTCCTGCGGAGCCGCGTGGACAAAGAGGTCTCCGCCGACGTCCGGCTCGCAGTCCGGTACCTCGGCGTGCGGCTCCGCAACGTCCTCGCGGGAAAGGTCCGCAACGTCCGGCGGCACTACGATCTGGGCGACGACCTGTTCGAGAGCTTCCTCGATTCGACCCTGACCTACTCGTGCGGCTATGCGGATTCGGCCGAAGACGACCTGGACCGCCTGCAGAGGAACAAGCTCGAGCGGATCTGCCGGAAGCTGCGGCTGGAGCCAGGCGACCACCTGCTCGACCTCGGCTGCGGGTATGGGGGGCTTCTCATCCACGCCGCCCGTCGCTTCGGCGTCACCGGCGTCGGCGTGACGATCAGCCGCAGGCATCTCGAGGGTGCCCGACGAAGAGTCGAGGAGGCGGGACTCTCCGGAAAGGTCGCGATCGACCTGCTGGATTACCGGGACGTCCACGGCCGGTTCGCCAAGGTCGTCTCCGTCGGCATGATGGAGCACCTCGAACCGGGCGAACTTGGGAGCTTCATCGGCAAGATCGCGTCCGTGCTGGAGCCCTCCGCCCTCGGCCTGCTGCATACCATCGGCTGCAGCACCCGCCGGAACGGGCACGACCCGTTCATCCAGCGCTACGTGTTCCCCGGCTCCGGCACGCCCAAGCTGTCGGAGGTCTCGCGGCGGCTCGAGGATCACGGGCTGGCCATCCTCGATGTCGAGAACATGGTCCGGCATTACGCATACACCGTCGAGCGTTGGTGGGAGCGGTTCCGCGCGAACTACCATACGCTCGACCATGGCAAGTACGACGCCGTCTTCAAGCGGATGTGGGAGTACTACCTGGCGTGCGGGATCGCGGCGGCACGGGTCGGCGAATGCGGGCTCTATCAGGTCCTGTTCACGAACGACCACACGCGCGACCTCGCGCTGCAACGGGTGTAGGCCGCCGGGCGGACCGGCCGGACGGGGGAGAGTGAAGCAGGTGGACGACCTTGTCGAGCTGCATGCCGCGCTTCGAGCACGGGGCTGCTACCGGCGACCGACGGGGCGGGTGGTAGCCGAACTGGGACTCTTCCTGGCCATCGTCGCCGCCGCCCTGGCGATGTTGATCACGCTGGAGGGCGTCGCGGTCCACCTGGCCGCCCTCCTGCTCCTGACCCTGGGCTCGCTGGGGGTGGCGGCAAACACGCACACGTCGTCACACTACGCCACCAGCGAGCGGCGATGGCTCAACGAGCTTCTCACTTACTTCGGCTGTTCGTTCTTCCTGCAGTTCTCCGCCACCTACTGGTGGCATAAGCATGGCGTCCACCACCGGAGCCCCAACGTCATCGGCGTCGACGCGGACGTCGACTTCAAGCCGCTCTTTGCCCTGGACCGGGACGAGGTGGACCGGTGCTCGCGGCGGCGGCGGCGGTACCACCGCTGGCAGTGCGTGATCCTGCCGCTCGCCATCGCCAGCAACGCCATCAACATGCAGATCGCCGGGTGGTCGCACTTGATCGGAGCGCTGGCCCGGCGCGCGACGCGGCGGCGGGAACACTGGATCGACCTCGGAGCCATGGCGCTCCACTGGGTCGTCTGGATCCTCGTCCCTCTCTCGCTCTTCGCGCCCGCCGACGTCGCGCTGTTCCACCTGACGAGGACGGTCCTGCTCTCCTATGCGTTCTTCGCGGCGTTCGCGCCGGCGCACCTGCCCGCGGAGGCGCTTTTCGTGCGTCCCGCGCAGGGAAGGGGCGATTTCGTCCTGCGGCAGACGGCGACCACGGTGAACTTCCGCACGGGCCGGATCGGCCGGCTGCTCTGTGCCGGGCTCGATTACCAGATCGAGCACCATCTCTTCCCGGGTCTCAGCCACGTCCATTATGCCGACGCGAGCGAGGTGGTGAGGGCGTACTGCGAAAGGCACGGCTACCCCTACCGGACCCTGGGATGGGGGGAAGCCATCTGGAAGGCGCTGCTGGTCTTCTACCGGCCGAAGCCGGTCCACCGCCTCGAGGCCGCCGCCGGGTCCGCGCGGCAGGCCGCGATCGCCTAGCGGCTCAAGCGGCGGCGGATCCTTCCGACGAGAGGGCGGCCAGCGCGGCCCGGATCTTGTCCAGCAGGCCCTGCAGGTCCACCGACTCGGCGATCTGGCGCGCTTCCTCGAGGTGCCGGGCGGCGTCCTCGGACCGCTTCTGCGCATGCTCCAGGATCCCGAGGTTCATGAGGCAGCGCGCCAGCACCGCCGGCACGCCGGCGCTGCGGGCGATGCGGATGGCCTCTTCGAGATGGTGCCTCGCCTTGCGCGCCGCGAACGGACGCGAGCGCAGGAGGAACCCCAGGTTCCGGAGGAGGGTGCGCAGGGGGATCCGGGTGCCCCTCTGGAGCATCCGGAGGTAGAGCTCCCCGAGGAACATGTGGCCGAACGCGGGCGGGGCGGCGGTGCCCCAGGCGGTGAAGCGCCTGATCGCCTCCTCGGCCACACCGACCCCGGCGTTCATCTCGCCGGCCAGGGCGAGAGCCGCGCCGTAGGGGAAGTCGACGCCGAGCAGGAGCGTGAGCCGGTTGCCTTCGATGATCTCCCGCCGGACTTCACGAAGGATCGCCACGCCCTCGCGCGCCCGACCCATGAGCGACAGCGCGGCTCCTTTGGCGGCCAGGGTCGTGAGGCGGTCGGCCGGGCTCGGCGACAGCCGAAGCGCCTCCTCGGCGTGCTCGATCGCCTCCTCGTAGCGCTGGTCGTAGACGTCGACATGGGCAAGCGCGTACAGGCCCAGCGCCGTGGGCCGGGGGTCGCCGGTGCGGCGACCCAGCTCCAGCAGGCGTGCGCAATGCTCCCGGGCCTCGTTGTACCGGCCGCCGGTGAGCTTCTCGAAGGCCAGGCACAGCAGCCTCTGGGAGTCGAGGTAGACGTCGCCGAGGCGCTCCGCGACGTGGTGCACGCGATCGCCGAGCTGACTCACCACGTCCGCCGGCCGGTCACCGCGCTTGAGCCAGTAGAGGAACATCAGCCCCATGCACGCGTAACCGAAGCACTCCTCGTCGCCGAGCGACTCGCCGATGGCCAGGCTCCGCTCGAGCACCGATCGGGCCTGGTCGTAGCGGGCTCCATGGAAGTGCGAGAACCCCTCCCAGAAGAGGAGCAGCGAGAGCCGGCGCGCATCGCCGAGGGCCTCGAAGCGGCTGCGGTACCGGGCCACGAGATCGGTCAGCCCCCTAAAGTTGCTCTGGTAGTAGTAGACGCGCACCCAGCTCAGGAAGGCGTCGGCCAGCAAACCCTCGTCGACGCGCCCGGGCACCGTCTCCAGCAGCTCCATCGCCTGGCGGAAGCGCTGGTGAGCGTCCTCCAGGGAGTAGACGCGCAGGCTCTTCTCGGCGGCCAGGGCAAGGTATCGCGCCGCCTTCTCGACCCGTGAGGTCCGGCTGTAATGGTGAGCCAGCACCTCCACCCATTCGGCGAGCTGCGTGCCGTACAGCCCCTCGATCGCCTCCCCCACGCGCTCGTGCAGCTCCGCGCGCCGAGACGCCGGTAGACTGTCGTAGATCGCCTCCTGGACGAGCACGTGCTTGAACACGTGCTCGTCACGCCGTTGCCCGGGCTCCGCGAAGACCAGCTCCTGGTTCTCGAGGGTGCGCAGACATGCGTCGAGTCCCTCCTTGACACCCAGCACGCCGCGGATCAGCTCCGGCGTGAATTGGCGCCCGATGACGGAGGCCACCTGGAGGACCGCCCGCGGCGCCGCGTCCAGCCGCTCCAGCCGGGCGAGCAGGAGGTGCTGGAGAGTGTCGGGGAGCGGGCCTTGCTCCCATCCCGCTCGCAGACCGAGTCCGACCTCGGTCTCGAGCAGACCGCCGCTCTCCAGCAGGTACCGAGTGACCTCTTCGGCGAACAGCGGGTTGCCCTCGGCCTTTTCCACCAGCAGGCGGGCCAGCTCCGGAGCGAGGACGTCGGTGCCCAGGCGCGCTTGCACCAGCTGGAGCGAGGTCTCCTCGGAGAGCCGGCGCAAGCGAAGCTCGCCGACGCTGCGACCGCCCGCCCACGGCGGACGGTATGGGGGCCGGTACGCGCACAGGACCAGGAGCTGCAGTCCTGTCTCGCTCTCGATGACCCGCGTCAGGAGCTCCTGTGACGCCGAGTCGATCCAGTGGAGGTCATCGAGGATCAGCACCGCCGGAGAAAGGCGGCAGCGCTCCCGCAGCAGCCGCACGAGCACGTCGCGGGTGCGCGCGCCGACGACCTGGGCGTCGAGGCCCCGGAGAGCCTCACCGCTTCCGTCGAGGCCCAGCAGTGCGATGAGGAACGGAATCATCGCCTCTGCTTCCTCCGCCAGCCCGAGCACGTCGAGGCCGCGCCGGATCTTCCGGGCGACCTCCAGCACGTGCTCGCCCTCGCCGAGGAGGAACGTCGAGCGGACGACCTCGATGAACGGAAGGAACGGGGTCACTCCGCCGAAGGACGTGCAGTGCCCCTGCAACACCAGGACGCGTTCATCGTGCAGGCGTCGGCGCAGCTCGTGCAGGAGCCGCGACTTCCCGATCCCGGCCTCGCCGACCACGTCCACCACCCCCAGCGTCCCCCGCCGGACCTCTTGCCACGCACGCTCGAGCCCCGCCAGCTCACCTTGGCGACCGATGAACTTCGTGAGTCGGCCCCCGAGCCCGAGGCCGGTCTGCTCGCGGCCGCCGAGACGGTAGACGGGCTCGGAGGTCCGCGGGAGGCCGACGGGAGTCAGCTCGAACCGCCGCTCGAGGAACGGGCGGGCCGCGTCGCTGACCAGGACGGCGCCCGTCTCGGCCCTGGCCACCAGCGACTCGAGGATTACCGAGGCTTGCCGCTTCACGTCGGCGTCGATCTGCGCGGCCCCGCCGATGCTGCCGATCATCGCGGGCACCACGTGGATTCCCACCCGCACGCCGAGCGTGGGCCCCCGGGGCGGCTTCCCTTCGTCTGCCTGTACGATCGAGAGCGCCGCGTGAGCGGCACGCCGGGGGGAGTCTTCGCGCGGCTCGATGCCGAACGCGGCCACGATCCGGGTCTGGCCGAGCTCCTCGATGCGCCCGTCGAGCGTGCGGACCTTCTCCACCAGGCTCGTCAGGGCCCGTCCCGTGTCCGGCGGCGCCTCCAGCTTCGATGGTCCGATCAGGTCCGCACGCAGCAGCACGACGTGGCGCCTGTCCCAGCAGATGCCCTCGGTCGGCTCTGGCGCTACCGTGCATGAAGGGACGTCGACCGTGGCCCCCTCGTCGCCCACCGCGGAGGCGGGGGGCGGCGGAAGCCGCGCGGCCGGAGCTTCATCGACCGTGGGCTCCTCGAACCGGGTCGATGCTCCCGAAGGCCGGGTGACGGACGGCACGGCCGGGGCCGAGGCCACCCTCCCCGCGTGCAGCCCGTGCTTCTCCATCCGATAGCGAAGCCTGTTGCGCGAGAGCCCGAGCCGCGAGGCGGTGCGGGAGACGTTCCAGCCCGTCTCCTCGAGCGCCTCGAGGAGCTGCCGTTCATCGAGCTCCTCGGCTTCGAGCCGCGGACCCGCGTCCCCCGAGTGCGCGGCGCCGCGCGCGCCTTCGCCGAGACGAAGGCTCGCCGCGCTCACGACCGGCGTCTCCGACAGCAGCGTCACCCGCTCGATCACGTTGCCCAGCTCGCGGACGTTGCCGGGCCAGCGATAACCGAGGAGCGCGTCGCGGGCGTCGTCGGCCAGCGTGCGGGGGGGCCGCCGGTAGTCGGCGCAGGCGCGGGGCAGGAAGTGCTCGGCGAGGAGCAGGACGTCCCGGCCCCGCTCGCGCAGCGGTGGCAGCCGGATGGTCAGCACCGCCAGCCGGTGGTAGAGCTCCTCGCGGAAACGGCGGGCCAGTACCGCCGCCTCGAGGTCGTCGTTGGTCGCGGTCAGGATCCAGACGTCGACCGGTTCGAGCCGCGTGCTCCCGAGGCGGCGCACCGCGCGGTCCTCGAGGACCTTGAGCAGCTTCGCCTGAAGCGCTTCCGGAAGCAGCCCGATTTCGTCGAGGAAGATCGTCCCGCGATGAGCGGTCTGGAAGAGCCCGGGCTTCGCCTGCCGCGCGTCGGTGAAGGCCCCGCGCTCGAATCCGAACAGCTCCGCCTCGAGCAGGGTTTCCGGGATGGCCGCGCAGTTCACGTCGACGAACGGTCCGCCGGCACGGGGGCCGGCTCGGTGGATCGCCCGCGCCAGCAGTCCCTTGCCGGTGCCGGTCTCGCCGCAGATGAGGATCGGAGGAAGACGGCCGCCCTCGCCCGCGAGATGCAGGAGGTGCGCGACCTGCTCCCGCACGGCAACGATTCCGGGGCTCTCCCCGATCAGCTCGCGCAGTGGCTCAGGCATTGCACACGGTCCAGGTCCAGAGGCTGAGCCTCGAAGGGCCCCTGAGAACATCCTACTCCTGCGCCATCGCCAACGGACGGCGAGAGCAGATTGTGGTGGTGGTGGTGGTGGTGGTGGTGGTGGTGGACAGCAGGAAGGGTGATCAGGCGGAACGATCGATCGGATCGGGTCGCCGGGCGCGCCGGCGATACGCCGCATCTGCGACGGAGAGAACAATGGACCTGGAAACCAAGAACGCCAACCTCCGGACCGGCGCTGCGGTCCGAAACCGTTGCCTCGACCTCCCCTGCCCGTGCTGCCGGCAGGCGACGGTGCGGTACTGGCCCGACTACGACGAGACCGGGGAGATCCTCTCCTGCCCGGGCTGCCACCGCCTGTACGAGCTGACCGACCGCGGCGCCGGCATCATCGCGCCGCTCGCCGCCGAAGAGGGCGCGCCCCGCCCTGAGCGGAGCTGACAATGGAACGCCTACCCGGTGTGCTGCTGTCCGCGGCCGCGCAGGCGGCGCCGCCCCGCCAGTTCCCGGCGGTCACGGACCTCTTCCGGCAGTCGTTCCCGGCCGAGGAAGTCATCCTCCTCGAAGAAGGCGTCGTCAAGCTCATCCGACTGGAGGATGACGGCCGGCAGTTGATCGTCGGCCTGCACTCCGCGGGATCGATGCTGGGGGCGGCGCCCGTGGTGGCGAACCGCTCCCATCCGGCCACCGCAACGACGGTCACCCCCTGCACGGTCCGCCACATCCCCGCCTTCGCGTTCCGCCAGTTGCTGAAGAGCGATCCCGCGACGTCGTGGCAGGTGCACGAAATGCTGAGCCGCGAGGTCTGCGAGCAGGCGGCGCGCCTCTCGGAGCTGGCCTGCTGCTCCTCGCGCCAGCGCCTCGAGTCGGCCTTGCAGGCTCTCCTGCCCTCCGGGTGCACCCCGGCCAAGGAGGTCAAGCTGCAGACGCCGCTCAAGCATCGCGAGATCGCCGAGCTGATCGCGGTGACTCCCGAGCAACTGAGCCGGCTCCTGAAGGGGATGGAGGAGGATGGGTTGCTGCGACGCGAAAAGGGCTGGCTGATCCTCCGGGATGTCCGGATGTGGGGGTCGGCTGAAGAAGCCGCCTCGCGTTGACCCGGGTCAAGCACTCGCTTGATGGACCTCAATGATCGTCCGGACGACCGCGCCTAGATTCGACAACGACGCGCAAGAGCAGCGGAGGCCAGTGTGAGCGAGCAAGGTGTGTTGCCGGCTTCGGTAGACGAGCTGAGGAAGCTGGTCGCGGACGTCCTCGACCGGGACGAGGGCTCGATCGGATACGAGACGCACTTCCTGAACGACCTCGAGGTGGATTCCCTCATGGCGCTGGAGGTGCTCGTCACCCTGGAGAACAGGTACCAGGTCAAGCTGGGCGAGGACGAGCTGAAACAACTGACCTGCCTCCGCAGCGTCCACGAGCTGCTGCGCGCCAAAGGCGTGATGGCGGACTGAGGCCCTGTCCATGTCTCCCATCGAGCTCGGCGAGCTGGCCCGGCCCCTGGACGCGGTGGACGCGATCGTGCACCGCGACGAGGCGGCCATCACCACCGTGAAGGCGGTCTCCGGAAGCGAGCCGTTCTGCGCGGGACACTACCCCGGCTTCGCCATCTATCCCGGCGTCTTCGTGCTGGAGACCGTGCACCAGAGCGTGCTCCAGCACGTCGCCGCCGGCGGCGCGGATTGGCGCAAGGCCCGGCTGCGCGAGATCCGGTCGGCCCGCTTCCTGGCCCCGCTTCGACCCGGGGACGTGCTGAGGACGCAGTGCCGGTGCTCGCTTTCGGCCGACGGAACGGAGCTGAAGGTGCAGGCCACCTGCCGCAACGCGGAACGAGTGAGCGCCGAGGTGAGGCTCCGGTACGCAATCGGGGAGCGGGGCTGATGCTCCCGCCCGCCCTCGAGACGATCCTCGCCGACCACGAGCGGATCAAGGACCTGCTGCCGCATCGCTACCCGATGCTGCTGGTGGACGCCGTGCGGGAGCTCCGGGCGGGCGAGTCTATCCGTGCCGCCAAGGCCGTCACCCTCGACGAAGCGCCCTACGCGCGGGCGCGCGGCGCCGCCACGGGCACGGCGACCCGGAGCTATCCGACCTCGCTCGTCGTCGAGTCCTTCTGCCAGGCCGCGGGGATCCTCTTCATGGAGAGCGGCCTGGGCGGCTACGACCCGCACCGGCACGTGCTGTTGTTCGGGGCGCTGGCCGGGTGCCGGGTGACGGGCGCGGCTTTCCCAGGCGACGTGCTCACGCACCACGCACGGATCGTGAAGGCCTTCAGCGACTCGGCGGTCTTCGCGGGCGAAGTCGCAGTCGGTGGCCGTCCCGTCTTGACCGTGGACCAGGTGGTCATGGCGGTGCGCGATCGAGAAATGGTGATGCGGTCGTGACGGCTCGCGTGCTGGTCACCGGGGTCGGCCTCATCTCTCCCCTCGGCCACTCCGCGCGCGGCTACTGGGAATCCCTGCTCTATCGCGAGAGCCTTCCTCAGGAGCACCCGACCCTGCCGCCGGCCCTCCTCCCGAACCAGCGGTACTACGGCATCGCCGACGACGAGCCGGCGGAAGAGACCGCGAGGGCCGAGAGCCGCGCTACCCGCCTGGCGGTGAAGGCCACCGGCATGGCGCTCGACGACGCGGGCCTCATCCCTGCCGACCTGTCCCGCACCACCGTCGGGGTCTGTTTCGGGACGGGCATGGGCGAGAGCGACCGTCTGGAGATCAGCCACACCGAGGCCGCGCTCCGGGGGGACGCGCCTTCGAGCTTCTTCCTCTCCCGCATCGCGGCGCGCCTGGCGGAGACGTATGGCTTCACGGGCGCCAACACCACCTTGTCCACCGCCTGCTCCGCCGGCTCCTACGCGATGGCCCTGGCCCACGAGCGGATCGTCTCGGGTGAGGCGGAGGTGATGGTGGCCGGCGGCTCCGAGATCTACAGCCGCGTCGGACAGGGCTGCTTCCATCGCCTCGGAGCGCTCGACCCGGTGGCCTGCCGGCCGTTCGACGTCGACCGCAAGGGGACCGTGTTCGGAGAGGGCGTGGCGGCGCTGATCCTGGAGTCCGAGGAGCACGCCCGCCGCCGAGGCCGCCGCCGGGTCCTCGCGCAGTTCGAGGGCGCGGGCTGGAGCTGCGACGGGTATCACACGACCGCGCCGGAGCCGACCGGCCGCTGGATCGAGGCGGCCATGCTTCGGGCGCTGAGCGCCGCGGGCGTGACGCCGCAGGACATCGACTGCGTCCTTCCCCACGGCACGGGCACCAGCCTCAACGACCTGGTGGAGAGCCAGGCGCTCGCGCGTGTGTTCGGCGATCGCGTGCGGGACCTGAAGGTCAGCGCGATCAAGGGCAAGCTCGGCCACTCGGGCGGCTCCGCGGGGGCGGTGGCCTGCGCGACCGCGGCCATGATCCTCGAGCGCGGCGTGGTGCCGCCCACCGGCAACGTCAACGTGGTCGATGCGGAGTGCGGGCTGCCCATCCGCGTCGACGCGCCGACGCCGGCCTCCATCCGCCACGTGCTCGTCAACGCCTACGCCTTCGGCGGAAACAACATCTCGGTGGTGCTGGGGAGGGGGTGAGGAATCGTGCGCGACCGGATCGCCCTCACCGGCATCGGCCTCGTCTCTCCCGCGGCCTCGTCGCTCGAGACCTTCGCCCGGGTCCGCGGGGCCGAAGCGGACGCCGCGCCGGTCGGCGGCCGGATGCTCCCGCTCCTGGACTTCGATCCGGCGCGATATCTGGGAGAGCGCGGGTTCAAGTACCTCACTCCGGCGACCCAGTACGCCCTGGCCGCCGCGCGCCTCGCCCTCGAGGACGCGGGCGTGGGGGACTACTACCAGGGCGAGGAGCGAGGCGTCGTGCTCGGCACCAACTTCGCCGTCTGGTCCGTCCTGGCCGACATGGACGCCACGATCCTTCGAACCGGCGCCGACCAGATCCGGCCGATGGAGGCAGCGAACTTCTCGGTCAACATCCCGGCCAGCCAGCTCTCGATCCGATATGGGCTTCACGCCTTCAACGTCACCCTCACCACCGCGCGCATCGCCGGCCTGGAGGCGGTGGCGCTGGGGGCGGAGTGCCTCCGCCGCGGGCGGGCGCGCATGGTGCTGGCCGGCGCGCTGGAGGGCCGGGCACCCGAAGCCCTGCAGGGCTATTTCTCCCCGCCCATTGCCGAGGGCGCCGCCTGCCTGATGGTCCTCGAGCCGCTCTCCGCGGCGCTCGAGCGCGGGGCGCGTGTCCACGGCGAAATCGGACCGAGCCTGTTCCGCTTCTGGCCTGCGGTCCTGGGAGGCGTCTCGGCGCCGGCGGAGAGCGGGTGGTCGGAAGGGATGTTGGCCGACCTGGTCGGGCCGGGCTTGGATCCAGTGCACCTGTTCGAAGCCGGTCACGGCTGTCCGCGATGCGAGCGCCTGGCCCAGATCGTCGATGCCGCGGCCTCGAGCGCGGGGCGCCGGGTCGAGCGCCACGTCCTGAGCGACCGCTTCGGCGAGTGCTCGACCGTCTCGCCCATGATGCAGGTCCTGGACTTCTGCCTATCGGGGCTGGATGCCGGGCTGGTGGTGGCGGCCAGCCCGCAGGGACATGCCGCGCTCAGCGGCTGGCTGAGGGCCGCGGCCTGAGAGGAGACGAGCATGGGCAACCCGCGTCCGTGGTGCTTCATCCTCGGGGCGTCGAGCGGCATGGGCGAAGCCTGCGCGCGACAACTCCACGCCGAAGGCATGAACGTCTACGGCCTCCATCTCGATCCCTCTTCGGCCCAGCCGCACCTGGACCAGTTGGTGGCCGACCTGAGCGGCGACGGGACCCGTTTCCGTCTCGTCAACGCCAACGCGGCGAAGAGCTCGGTGCGGGAGTCCGTCATCGGCGAGCTGAAGGAGCTGGCGCAAGGCGGCCCGGGCGTGGCGGTGGCGGTCCACTCGCTCGCCTTCGGGGCGCTCGGTCCGCTCGTCGCTGACGGCGACGGTCCGCCGCTCTCCGCCCGCCAGCTCGAGATGACGCTCAACGTGATGGCCAACAGCCTCGTCTACTGGGTCCAGGACCTCTACCGCTCCGGCCTGCTCGGTCGCGGGTCGAAGGTCTTCGCGCTCACGAGCGCGGGCAGCAGCAAGGTCGCGGCCAGCTACGGGGCGGTGTCCGCCGCCAAGGCCGCCCTCGAGGCCTACGTCCGCCAGCTCGCCTTCGAGCTGGCCCGAAGCGGCGTCGCGGTCAACGCCATCCGGGCGGGGGTCACGCTGACGCCCGCCCTCCGGAAGATCCCGGGGCACGAGCGCATCGTGCAGCGCGCGCAGGAGATCAACCCGCACGGTCGTTTGACCACCCCCGAGGACGTGGCCCAGGCCATCGCGCTCATGTGCCGGGCGCCGTCCACGTGGATCACGGGCAACGTCATCGGGGTGGATGGGGGAGAGTACTTCAGCTCTTGAGCCGGAGAGGTCGTCAGCGCTCGGAGGAGCGAGAGGAGGGTCGATGACACTCGACGAAGCGCAGGTCGCGAAGATCCGCACGCTCATCGCGGAGATCATCGAGGTGGAGGAGGATCAGATCGGGCCGCAGACCCGGTTCGAGGACCTGGGGGCCGACTCGCTGCGGGCGATCGAGATCATGGCCCAGCTCGAGAAGACCTTCGGCGTGAGCATCCATCAGGACCGCCTGGCGGAGATGACGACGCTCCAGGGCGTCTGCACCGTCATGCAGGGCTCCCCGCCCGAGGAGGTGAAGGCGTGCGGCGTCACCGCGTCGTGATCACCGGCCTGGGCGTGGTGTCGAGCATCGGCATCGGGGCCCGGGCCTTCTGCGAGGCTCTCCGGGCCGGCAAGAGCGGCATCACGGAGATCACGTCGTTCGATACCACGGGCTTTCCCTTCCGGCGAGCGGGCGAGATCCGCGAATTCGATCACCGGCACTGGGTACGCCGCCTCGATCCGGCCTCGATCGGCAAGACCAGCCAGCTCGCCATCGCCGCGAGCCGCCTCGCGCTGGAGGACGCGCGCATCGATCCCGCGGACACGGAGGGCAGCCGCTGCGGGGTGAGCGTGGGGACGACCGACGGCGAGACGCTCCTCATCGAGCGGTTCAACGAAGACTGGGTGCGGCACGGCCTGGAGGGGTTCCATGGCCGATACATGGCGGAGGCTCCCGCCGGCCGCATCGCCGTCAACGTAGCCAGGGACCTCGGCCTCGAGGGCGAGGTCAACACGTTTGCCACGGCCTGCGCCGCCGGAAACTACGCGATCGGCCACGCCTATGACCTGGTGAGCACGGGCGAGGCGCCGTTCATGCTGTGCGGAGGAGCGGACTCGCTCTCCCGCAAGACCTTCGCCGGCTTCTTTCGCCTGAACGCCATCGCTCCCCTGGTCTGTCAGCCCTTCGATCGAAATCGTCAGGGTCTGCTGACCGGCGAGGGAGCGGGCATGCTGCTGGTGGAAAGGCGTGAAGACGCCATCCTCCGCCGGGCACGCATCTACGCCGAGGTCCTGGGCTACGGCCTGAGCTGCGACGGCGTCCACATGACCTCACCGGACCGCGACAGCATCGCGACCGCAATGCGGCGGGCCATCCACCAGGCCGGGCTGAGACCCGCCGACGTGAGCTACGTCTGCGCTCACGGCACGGGCACCCGGCTGAACGACCTCACCGAGGCCGCGGCCATCCATCAGGTCTTCGAGGGCTCCCCGCCGCCCGTCAGCTCGGTCAAATCGATGATCGGCCACACCATGGGGGCCGCCAGCGCCATCGCCGCCAGCGCCTGCGCGCTCGCCATCTACGAGGGCTTCCTGCCGCCCACCATCAATTCCGTGGAGCCCGACCCGGAATGCGCGCTGGACTGCGTTCCCAACCGCGCGCGCGACGCCGAGGTCAACGTGGCCCAGAACAACTCCTTCGCCTTCGGGGGAAACAACGCCATCCTCGTGCTGGGGCGGGAGGAATGGACGTCGCATCGGCTCTGAGCCCGCTGCGCCGGGTCGCCGTCACCGGCTGCGGCGTCGTCTCGCCGATCGGCATCGGCCGGGAAGCGTTCGCGCAGGCGTTCCTGAAGGGAGAGTGCGGCCTTCGGCCGGTGGTCGGCGATTACGTGCCGCCGCTGCCCTGCATGCTCGCGAGCCAGGTGGTCGACTTCGACGTGACCCGCTGGCTGGGGAAGAAGGGTACGCGGTTCCTCGACCGGTCCACGATGCTGGCCATAGCCGCCGCCGATCTGGCCCTGAAGGACGGGGGGCTGGCCGTGGACGAGGCGAATGCGGGCCGCATCGGTGTGGTCCTCGGGACGGCCATGGGCAGCCTGAAGAGCATCAGCGACTTCGGGCGCGAGACGCTCCTCTACGACCGCCCGTTCCTGGTCAACCCGATGCTGTTCCCGAACACGGTCCTCAACTCGGCGGCGGGACAGGTGGCGATCTGGCTCAAGCTCCGAGGCATCAACACCACCGTCTCGAACGGCCAGCTCTCCGGGCTGATGGCCGTCTCGTACGCCGGCCGAGCCATCGGGCTGGAGTATGCCGACGCCCTCCTGGCCGGTGGCGTGGAAGAGCTCAGCGAGCAGCTGGCCTGGGGCGCGCACCACGGCGGCAATCGCGAGTTCCTGGAATCGGCGCGCGAGGAGGACGTCTATCCGGGCGAGGGGGCGTCGATCCTCCTCGTCGAAGAGCTGCAGGCCGCACGCGACCGCGGTCATCCCGTGATCGCGGAGCTGCTCGGCTGCGAGAGCGGCTTCTATTGCCGCACGGGCGGCGATGGCGTGGCCGCGCAGGCCCGGGGCCTGGCCTCGTGCCTGATCCGGCTCGTCCGCGCTTGCGAGGTCTCGCTGGAGGAGGTCGGCGCGCTGAGCGCCGGTTCGCCCTCCGAGGTCGCCGATTCGGTGGAGTCGCTCGCCATCGAGATGGCATTCGGCGACCGCCGCCCGACGCGGCTCGACGTCAAAGCGCTCATCGGCGAGTGCTACAGCGCGGCCGGTGCCTTCCAGTGCGTGGCGCTGCTCGCCCACCTCGGCCGCCCCGGCTGCTCGCACCGGTACGGGCTGGTCACCTCGGCGGGGAAGGACGGCGCCGTGGCCTGCGCGCTGTTCGAGCGGGGCGATTGAGGGCTCGCGCGTCCATGGACGATCTCGTCATCACCGGCGCCGGCGTGATCACCAGCATCGGCCGGGGTCGTCTCGAGTTCTTCGAGGCGCTCTGTCGGGGCGAGAGCGGCCTCGGTCCGCTCGCCTATTTCGAGCCGCGCCTGTTCAAACAGCGCTCGGCCTATGAGATCCCCGGCCAGACGGAGCCCTTGCGCTCCTCTCGGCTGCTTTGCCTGGCTGCCCGTCAGGCACTGGAGGACGCAGGCGTCGAGCCCGACGAGCAAGGGATGGTCGTCGTGGTCGGCACCGGCCTTCGCGAGTTGCGCAGCGTGGAGCTGTGGCACACCCGAGGAGACGAGCTGCGGCCCGAGCGGCTGCATTTCGCCGATGCCCTGCGCGAGGACCTCGGTTTCGAGGGCCTCACCCTCACGCTCTCGAACGCGTGCGCCGCCTCCGGCTTCGCCCTCGGCGTGGCCGAAGACCTGCTCGAGCTGGGCGAGGCGGAACGCGTGCTGGTGGCCGGGTGCGACACCTTGACGGAGAGCATGTTCGGCCTGCTCGATCGCGTGAACGCGGTGGAGCTCCCCGCGCTGCGCCCGTTCGGGGCTCCTCCCAAGGGCGTGCTCATGGGCGACGGCGCCGCCGCGGTGCTCCTCGAGCGGCGAGATGCGGCGCGGGCGCGAGGACGGTCACCGCTCGGCGTGGTGAAGGGCGTGGGAATGAGCTGCGACGCCTACAACGCCACGGCCCCGCGCCAGGACGGGATCGTGGCGGCGATGAGGCAGGCTCAGCGGCGCGCGCGCATCGCGCCCGCCGACGTCGACCTGCTCGTCGCGCACGGCACCGGGACCGAACAGAACGACCGCACCGAGGCGCTCGCCATCGGCGAGGTGTTCGGCCGGCGCACGGTGCCGGTCCCCGTCACCGGGCTCAAGTCCATGGTCGGCCACACGTCGGGGGCGTCCGGCCTGGTGGGCGTAGTGGCCGCGCTCGAAGCCATGCGCCGGGCGCTGATTCCCCCCACCGCCCACGTGTCGGCCCTCATCGACGAAGCGCGCGATCTGGACCTGGTGGCCGGAGACGCGCGCGCCGCCGAGGTGCGGGTCGCGCAAGTCAACGCCTTCGGCTTCGGGGGCCTCAACGCGGTGGTGATCCTGGAGCGGCCGGAGGACGGGGCCGGTGCGTGAGCAGGCCGTGGTGACCGGGCTGGGGCTGGCGGCGGCGGGGATCGACCGCGTCGCCGACCTGCTGGACGCGCTCGAAGACGACCATGAGCCGGAAGCCTTCGATCCTCGGAGCCGGCTGGGCGAGAGACGATCGCGCTACCACGACGCGGCGACTCTCATGGCCCTCTGCGCGGCCACGGAAGCGCTCGACGGGATCCCGCGGAGAGGCGACGACCACGGTGAAACCGCCGGCGTGGTCGTCAGCTCCAACCTCGGCAACCTGGACACCGTCTGCCGCGTGGTGGACGTGTTACGGCGGCGCGGGTCCGCCGAGGCCTTGAGCCCGATGGACCTGCCCAAGGCCTCGAGCAACGTCATCGCGAGCACGCTGGCGATCGAGTTCGGCTGTCGGGGGGTGAACCTCACGGTCTGCAACGGAGCCTCGTCCGGGACCGATGCGCTCTACCTGGCCGGCGTCGCCATACGCGCCGGACGCGCCCGGCGCGTCCTGGTCGTCGGAGTCGAGGCCTCGCATCCGCCCGCGCGCCGGCTGCTCGAGGCCGCGGATGGCGGCGACGGCAAGGCGCGTCTCGTCGGCGGCGCGGCGGCCGTGGTGATCGAGGCCGCCTCCTCGGCTTCGTCCCGAGGCGCTCGGACCTATGCGCAGATCGACGCCTACGCCCATCACATGGGCAAGAGTCCGGTGGCCGGGTCCATCGATGCCGCGCTGTCGCGCGTCGGAGAACGGCGCCTCGGTCTGTGGATCGTTCCCGAGGAGGCCGGATCGCCGGCAGGCGTCGAGGGATCCGGGCTGCCGTTCGACGGCGGCATGCCGCCGCGCATCCTGGACCTCTCCATGCGTTTCGGCCTCCTCTACGGCGCGCTCGGCGTCTTCCAGTGCGTGGCCGCCAGCCTATGGCTGGAGAGCGCGGCCACCAACCACGGTCACGGCCGAACCGCGGTGCTGACGAGCGGCAGCCGGAGCGAGGGAGCCTCGAGCTTGCTGATGCGGGTCGGCGGGGATGGACGTTCGCAGTGTCAGAGCGAGTGAGCGACGAGCCCCTATGCCCGCCGCACGATCGCCGTGGGCGGACGTCGGCTGGAGGTCCACGAGTTCTTTGGCGCCGGCTCGACCGAGGACGCCATCGTCTTTCTTCACGGCATGGCGGCAAGCTGGTCGATCTGGGCCCCCGTGGCTCAGCGGCTGGGCGCTCGGGCTCGTACCTTGTGCGTGGAGATGCCATGGAGCAGCGACGGCGGGCGGGAGTGGGCCATGGCGCCCGCCCGCTCGCTCCACATCATCTTCCGCAGCCTTGCGCTCGGCCGCTTCACGGTGGTCGCTCATTCCTTCGCCGCCACCGCGCTGCTCGCCTACCTCGATCGGTACGGCGCCGGGGCTGTGGAGAACATCGTCTGCGTCTGCCCCTTCTACCAGGACGCGGTCGAGAAGTTCGACTGGTCGACCCTCGTCTACTTCGTCGATCGATTTCACGGCTTCCTGCGCGATGGTCTGGTGGCCCGGCGGCCCTCGTATGCCGGCCGCCCGACGGTCGACCTGATGGCGGCGCGCGTGCAGGAGAGGATCGGGCCCGAGGGGTGGCTCCAGTTCTTCGGCCTGTTCTGCCGCACGCCGCGGCTCCGCCTCTCGCATGTCGAGCGGCCGGCGCTGGTGCTGGGCGGGTCGGAGGACATCGCCTCGCGCCCGCGCTACAGCCGCGAGCTGGCGGCGGCGCTGCCACGAGCGGAGGTACGCATTCTTCGCGGCCGCGGCCATTTCCCCATGTTGCAGGACCCGGCCGAGTTCACCGCCATCGTCGAGCAGTTCCTGCGCCGGCATCGCCGCCGCCAACGCGTCGGGGCGCTCGGATCGCGAGGCGCGGCCACGGCTTCGCAGGAGAAGGAGGTGAAGTCATGTCGATGACGCCGCGGCCGGTCGAGCCCGCGGAGGTTTTAGCCGGGCCGAGAGCGCGGGCCACGGTACGCGAAGCGTATCCGCCCTTCGAAGGCTCGAACATCGGCGTCTGGCTCGGCTTCAAGCACTTCATGTACCTGATGGAAGAGGCGGCCATCCAACACGTTCGTGAGCGATGGCTGGGGCCGCGCGCGCTGTGGGAGCAGCACGGAGTGGGAGTCGAGATCGTCGACTCCTCGATCCGGATCCTCGCCGCCCTGCACCTCGATCAACTCACGCGCGTGGAGGTTCGGCCGCGGGAAGGGAGCGAGGAATGCGAGCTGGCCGCGATCCTGGAGGCCCAGGACGGCGGCCAGTGGGTGCCGGCGGCCAGCGGCAGCGTGAAGGTACTCTTCCGTCGATCGCCGGAGAGCCCCGGCGCGCTGCCGGAGGAGATCCTTCCCCACGTCAGAGACGAAATCGAGCGCGATCCTCTCTCGCCGGCGCCGATCCGGCGCGATGGCCCGGGCCGCACGGGCCCCGCCGCCCGGCCCCCGCGACCGCCGGGCGCGACCGCCGGAAGCTTCGTTTGGAAGCGGCGGATCCCGTACTTCTACTGCCACTTCATGGACCGCCTGCAGCATTCGGGGTACGTTCGGCTCATGGAGGAGGTGGTGGACCTGTTCCTGGCGGAACGCGGGATCTCCATCCGGGCGATGCTCGAGCGCCGGAGCTGGATCCCGGTGGTCGCGGAGGCCGGCCTGGAGATCCTGCGCGAGGCCCGGCTCGAAGAGGAGATCTGCACCGTGTTCACGGTGCGGCACGTGTACAAGGGGCGGCTGTACTCCGCCGCCCTCGACTGGTACGTCGCCCGGGGAGCGGAGTGGGTGCAGACGGCGCGAGGCCGGATCGTCCACGGTTATGCCCAGATCCCGCAGCGAGGGGTCATGAAGCTGGTGCCGCTCGATGGCCCCGTCCTGGCGGCGCTCACGGGCGACAGGCGATGAAGCCCGCCCGGCCGCGGTTCTACTTCTCCTTCCGCAGCCCGTACTCCTGGGTCGGGGCGCGCAAGATCGAGGCGCAGTTCCCGCATCACCGGCTTTCGCTCGAGTACCTGCCCTACTGGGAGCCGGAGCCGGAGACGCTGGCCGAGCTGACCGCGCGCGGCGGGGAGTTCCTCTACCGGCCGATGAGCCAGGCGCGCCAGCTCTACATCCTGCAGGACGTCAAGCGGATCTGGTCCAAGCTCGGCTATCGGGCGGCCTGGCCCGTCGACGGCGAGAGCCCGTGCTGGGAGCTGCCGCACATGGCGTATCTCCACGCGCGGCGGTGCGGACGCGACCGGGAGTTCTTCTGGGCGGTATGGCGGGCGCGCTGGGAACAGGGTCGCGACGTGACGGACGTGGCCACCATCGCTGCGATCGGGACCGGGCTCGGGCTCGATCCGATCGCGCTGTGCGACGCGCGCCGGGACCCGTCGATTCGCCAGGAAGGGGTCGACGTGCTGTGGCACGCGTACCGCGACGCGGTCTTCGGGGTTCCGTTCTTCGTCCTGGGATACGAGAAGTTCTGGGGACAGGACCGGGTCGATGAGTTCCTCGAAGCGGTGCATCGGCAGCTCGGGCAGGAGGCGGCGTGTCCGGCCTGACGGTGCTGGGCGGCCTGGCCGTCGCCTGGGCTCTCGCCGCGTGCGCCGCCGCAATATGGATGGCCTATCGCGTCTACCATCCCCGCTCCACCCTGCGCACCGAGACTCCGGAGGACCTCGAGATGGCGTTCGAGGTCCATTCCATCGGGGTGGCCGGCGCCCGCCCGCTCACGCTCGACGCGTGGTTCATTCGCGCCCCGCAGGCCGCCCACACGGTGGTGGTCGCCCACGCCTGGGGCGCGCAGAAAGCCGACCGTCTGAAGTACGCCCGCTTCCTCCACCGCTGCGGCTTCAACGTGCTGCTGTTCGACCTCCGGAACCACGGCCGCAGCGGACGCGACCCGGCGCTGCTGGGCATGGCCGATCGGTTCATTGCCGACGTGGAGGCCGTGATCCGCCACTGGCGGGAACGGCTGTCGCCGCCGGGAGGCCGGCTCGGCCTGGTCGCCTTCTCCTTCTCCACGTGGCCCGCCCTCTACCACGTGGCCACCCGGCCGGGAGGGGGTGTGGCGGCGCTCGTCCTCGACAGCGGCCCGCCGATGAGCATCGAGGGCACGGCCGTGCGGTTCATCGAGAGTTACGCCCCGCGGTGGGTGCCCTGGTGGCTGCGTCCGCCGGGAGTGTTCACGCTCTTCAAGAAGGTGTACGTGTCCGCCCTGCTCCGGATGCTCGGGAAGAAGAGCTGGCCGCCGCCGCTGGACGGGCTTCAGGCCGGCGTGCTGTTCATCGTCGGCGAGCACGACGTGCTCATGCCGGTGCCGGAGGTCTCCGAGCTGGCCGCTCGCGCCGCGGGCGCCGAGCTGTGGGTCGTGCCGGGCGCACGGCACCTCAAGACGTTCAAGAGTCGTCCCGACGAGTATGCCGCGCGCGTGCGCGCGTTCCTCGACGAGCGGCTCGGCGGCGTCCGACGAACAGGGCAACCAAACAGGAGGACGATCACATGCAGCACTTGAA
Source organism: Acidobacteriota bacterium (assembly GCA_003222275.1). Taxonomy (GTDB): domain Bacteria; phylum Acidobacteriota; class Vicinamibacteria; order Fen-336; family Fen-336; genus AA32. Next base: position 20,543 of record QHVJ01000171.1, read on the forward strand.
CGGCAGGTGGGGCACGATGGCGCTGGCCATCGCGTTCTGGGCAGCCGGGACGATCAGCGGTGCGTTCGCGGCCGAGGCCCCGGTGGACGTGAGCGGGGCCTGGACCTTCGCCGTGAAGACGGACCGCGGGTCGGGCAATCCGAGCTTCGTCTTCAAGCAAGAGGGGAAGACGCTCAAGGGAACCTATCGCGGCTTTTTCGGCGAGGCTCCCCTCGAAGGCACGATGGACGGGTACGCCATCAAGTTCTCCTTCAAGGCGCGCTCGCCCCTCAACCCGCTCTTCAAGGTGAACATCACCTACTCGGGAACGCTCGATCAGGCCGCGGGCACCCTGTCGGGAACCGTGGACTTCGACGGCCAGGGCAGCGGTACCTGGACGGGCAAGCGCAAGCCGGAGGAGAGCAAGTAGCCGCATTGCCGCCTTCGCTCCTCGAGGGGATCATTCCGGAGTTCGACTTCCGGAGTCGACACTCCTTGTTCGTGGCCGCTCCGCCGGAAGCGGTGGCGGCGGCGATGAGTGCGTATCGCATGGAGGAGGAGGGGTCCTGGCCCGTCCGTTGGCTGTTCCGGCTGCGCGGGCTCCGGGCGGTGCGCGGCCGGCTGCGCTCGGCCCTGACCTCGCGCGGCTTCCGGGTCCTGGCCGAACGTCCGGGTGAGGAGGTGGTCTTCGGCATCGCGGGGCGCTTCTGGGCCCTGCGCGAGCTGAGGTCGCTGGTCGCGGTGGAGGACGCCGAAGCCTTCGCCCGCTACGCGGAGCCGGGCGCGGCGAAGGCGGCGCTGGGCTTGACGATCGACCGCGTGCCGGGGGGCACGCGCCTCAGCACGGAGACGCGCGTGAAGTGCGTCGACGCGGCGGCCTACCGCCGCTTCGCCCTGTACTGGACGCTGATCAAGCCTTTCAGCGGCTGGATCCGCCGGGACATCCTGCTCGGCATCAGCGCGCGGGCTCGGGCTTCGAGCCGCTGATCCGTCTGCCGCCCGGCCCGGCCCGCCGCGGCGAGGAGCGTGCGGGTCACGTGCCGCCGGTAGGCCTCCAGGTGCTTGCCGGCGGGGAAGAGTCCGGGGGCTTCGCGAATCAGGCGCAACGCGCCGGTGTAGGCGCTGTAGGTCAGCACCGCGCGATGCCGGGCGGCCTCCGGGCTGAATCCCAGGCGCTGATAGCACTCGCCGAGGTACGCGATGCGCTGCTGCACGACGCGCCGTAGCGCCGGAGCGACGATCGGGTGGCTCGCGGCGTCCGACACCGCCAGCTCGATGGCGCGGCGCCGGGGCGGGCCCGGCATCGCCTCCCGGAAGAGCCGGTGCAAGCGCTCCCGGGGATCCGCCACCGCCTCCATGAGCGCGATGACCTCCCGCGTCGCGCTCGTCTCCCATTCGCGCAAGGCCGCCTCGAGGAGGGCCGCCCGGCTGCGGAAGTGCCAGTAGAAGCTGCCCTTGGTGACCCTCAGACGCCGCGCCAGGACCTCGACGGCCACCGCCTCGATGCCGCGCTGAGCCAGCATCTCGAGGGCCGCCCGAGCCCAGTCGCCCGCGCTCAGGGTGTCGGTCCGTGGGCGGGCCATGGCCCAGAAGCTACGCATCGCCCGCGCCGGCGTCAAGTGCCGTGTCTCCCCGTCCGCCATGCCCCGCCGCCTACAGTACGGCACCGTATTGATTACCATACGGTACCGTATTGACAGAATGCGACCCCGGATGTAGATTTGTGGGTGCGGCGGCCCTGACGGGCCGGGAGGCCCTCACGGCCGGCCGTTCGGTCTTGATCGTCGTCAACGACCGCGGGGCCGCCGGGCGGTAGGCTGCCCGGGCGGGATGGCGGCCGGAGCCGAAGCGGAGAGGAACCGCGCGGGCATGTCGGAACCGATGGCCAAGACGGCGCTTCCGGGCGGCCCGAGGGTACGACCGTCGCTGGAGGGCCTCCGGTCGCTGCGCCTCGAAGGCGACCAGCGCGGGGCGTCCGGCGAGCGCCCGCGCCGCGCGCGCTATTACGGCGCCCGGCCGGCGCTCGCGGGCGGAGCGGTCCTGCTCGTGCTGGTGGCCTATGTCGTGGCGGCCAGGGGACCCTTCCGGCCGCCGGTCGTGGAGGTGAGCCGGGTGGTGGCCTCGGGAGGCGAAGCCGGTTCCGTCTCACCGTTACTCACGCTCACCGGCTACGTGGTCACGCGGCGGAAGTACGTGGATCTCGGCGCGACCGTGCCCGGCCGCATCGCCTGGATCGGCGTGGAGGAGGGCGACCGGTTCGAGGCCCGCCAGCCGCTCGCGCGGCTCGACGAGGACGAGCTGCGCGCGCAGCGCCAATTGGCCGCGGCCACGCTCGAGGCCGCCGAGGCGCGCCTGAGCGAGCTCGTCACCGGACCCCTGCCCGAGGAGCTGGCGCGGGCGAAGGCCCAGGTCGACGAGGCGGCCGCCGTCCTGCGGCTGGCCGAGCGGACGCTTGTCCGCGACGAGGAGCTGGCCCGCGAGGGCATCGTCTCTCTCTACCAGCTCGATGCGGCGCGCAGCGAGGCGGCGGCGGCCCAGGCGCGTTGGCAGACGGCCAGCGAAGCCTGCAACCTGCTCCGGCGCGGAGCACGCGCCGAGGTGATCCGCTCCGCTCGTGCCGAAGTGGCCCGCAGCCATGCCGGCCTCGACCAGGCCCGGTCACGGCTCGACCAGACCGTGGTGCGTGCGCCGTTTCGCGGAGTGGTGCTGGAGAAGGTGAGGGACGTGGGCGACTCGGTCGTCCCCGGCGGCGTGGACCGACGCGGGTCGGGCAGCGGCATCCTGCGCGTCGCCAGTGACGACGACCTGCGGATCGAAGTCGAGGTGAGCGAGGTCAACCTCGCCCAGGTGAAGCTGGGGCAGCCGGCGAGGGTGGTGCTGGACGCCTGGGCCGACAAAGTCTATGAGGGCCGCGTGGCCAAGCTCCTCCCCAGCGCCAACCGGCAGAAGGCCACCGTGAAGGCCGAGGTCGCGCTCCTGTCCTCGGACGCCCTCGTCAGGCCCGAGATGGGAGCCAAGGTGCAGTTGATGGAGGCCTCGGACACGGCGGCCGGCACTGCCGTTCGGTTACTGGTGCCGAAGGCGGCGGTGATGCCGGCCCCGGACGGCCCTACGGCGTTCGTGCTCGACGGCGAGCGCGTGCGGACCCGGCGCGTGCAGCTCGGGGCAGTGCGCGGCGACCTGGTGGAAGTGGGCTCGGGGCTCGCCGAGGGCCAATACGTGGTGGTGAAGGGTCAAGACAAGCTGCGCGACGGGCAGCGCGTGCGGCGGACCAAGTAGCGGGGGTGGGCGATGACAGGCCCTGTGGTCGAGATGAGGAGCGTGTGCAAGAGCTACCGGCGCGGTGATCGCGAGCTGCCGGTGCTCAAGGACATCAGCCTGTGTGTCGAACCGCGCGAGTTCCTGGCCCTGATGGGCCCCTCGGGCTCGGGCAAATCGACGTTGCTCAACCTGATGGCCGGTTTCGACCGGCCCACGTCCGGGACCCTGGTCGTGGCCGGCCGCGACCTCACGAGAGCAACCGGCCCGGAACTGGCGCGCTGGCGCGCGGGGCACGTCGGGTTCGTGTTCCAGCTCTACAACCTGCTCCCCGTGCTCACGGCCCGCGAGAACGTCGAGCTGCCGCTGCTTCTGGCCAACCTCTCCCGGGCCGAGCGCCGGCGGCGGGCGGAGACCGCCCTCGCGCTCGTCGCCCTGAGCGATCGGCTCGACCACTATCCGCACCAGCTCTCCGGCGGTCAGGAGCAGAGGGTGGCCATCGCGCGCGCGCTCGTCAGCGACCCGCCACTGCTCCTGGCCGACGAGCCGACCGGAGACCTCGACGCCGAATCCGCGGGCGAGGTCCTCTCGCTGCTCGACGACCTCCATCGCGAGCTGGACAAGACCATCGTCGTGGTGACGCACGATCCGGTGGCCGCCGCGCGCGCCCGCCGCGTCGTGCGTCTCGAAAAAGGCGTGCTGAGCCCGCAGGCCCGGGTGGAGCGCCGCGATGAAGTTCTTTCCGCTGCTCCTTAAGAACCTGCTGCGCCGCCGGCGGCGGGCGGCGCTCACCGCTTCGAGCGTGGCGGTCTGCGTCTTCATCCTGGTGGCCCTCGTGACCCTGACCACCTACATGAAGAACATCATCCGCGAGACGGACTCCCGGCTCATCGTGATCACGCGCGGGCGCTACTCGTTCCTCGATCCGTTGCCGTATGCCTATCGGGCCAAGATCGAGCACGTCCCGGGGGTGGTGGCGAGCAACGCCGTCACCCTGATCATCGGCACCGCCGGCGACAAGGACGAGGTGGTCAATGGAATGGCCCTGATCCCGGAGACCTACCTCGACACCGGCCCTCAGAAAGAGGAGATCCCGCCTCGAGACTTCGACGCCTTCGTCAGGGACCGCTCGGCGATCCTGGTCGGTCCGGTGATGGCGCGGCGCTTCGGCTGGAAGATCGGCGACACCGTCACCATACGTGGCTCGCGCTATCCAGTGGAGCTGCGCTGTCGCCTGGTGGGATACCTGACCGCCGAGATCCTCTCCGACTACTTCGCCATCCACCGCTCCTATCTGGAGGAGGCCCTCGGTCCCGACCGGGAGCCGGGGGTGCACTTCTTCCCCCTGAAGGTCGAAAGCCGGGAGGCCATCCCGCGCGTGATCGGGCAGATCGACGCGCTGTTCGCGAACTCGGCCGCGGAGACGAAGTCGGAGCCCCAGCGCGACTTCATGATGTCCCTGGCTTCGCTGGCCCGGAACATCCGCGACGTCGTGCTGGCCATGGGCCTGGTCATCGTGCTCGCCATCGTCCTCGTGGTAACCAACAGCATGGCCATCTCGGTTCGGGAGCGCACGCGCGAGATGGCGGTGCTCAAGGCGCTGGGCTTCACCGACGGCCAGGTCCTGAAGCTGGTGCTGGGAGAGGCCATCCTGCTGGCCATGAGCGGCGGCGTGCTGGGCGGCGCCGTCAGTTATGCGATTTTCGCTTCCAGCGGGTTCGACCTCGGCTCCGGGCCCGCCGGACACTTCGCGGTGCAGCCGCTCGCCCTGGCGGACGGGTTGGCCCTGTCGCTGCTCATCGGCGTGGCCGCCGGCTCGTTTCCGGCCCTGCACGCGTCGCGGCTGAGGATCGTCGAGGCCTTGCGGTGGGTGCGGTGAACCTGGAACTGCTGGTCAAGTACAACCTGCGCAGCCTGCTGGTGCGCAGAATCACCAGCGGCGTGACCGTGGCCGCGGTTGGACTCGTGGTCGGCATCGTGGTGGTGATCCTGGCCCTGCTCCGCGGACTGCAAGCGACTCTTCTCAACACGGGCTCGCCCGACAACGTGATCGTCCTCAGGAAGGGGGCAATCGCCGAGGCCTCCAGCGCGGTGACGCAGGAGCAGTACGCCGTGCTGCGCTTCCTGCCGCAGGTGCGGCGTGACGCCCAAGGCGAGTTCCTGGTGTCGCCGGAGCTGGTGGTACAGGTCGGCCTCGAGACTCCGGACGGCCGGCGGGTGTTCGGCCTCGCGCGCGGCCTGCGACCGCGGGTCATGGCCGTGCACGACCAGGTGCAACTCGTGTCCGGAGCCTGGGCGCGCGCGCCCGGCGAAGCGGTGGTGGGCCGGGCGCTCGCGCGCAAGATCGGAGGCGACGTCGTGGGCACGAGCCTGCGGGCGGGCCGGCGCGCCTGGAGAGTGGCCGGCGTCTTCGCCGCCGGCGGAAGCGGCTTCGAGTCGGAGCTGTGGGTGGACGCCGACGACCTCAAGGCGCTCTACAAGCGCAGCGACTTCTCGTCCGTCACGGTGAAGCTGTCGTCCGCGACGCTCGCCGGCTCCTTCCAGGAGGCGATCAACACCGATCCAAGGCTGAAGCTGACGGCCAAGCCCGAGACGGCGTACTACGCCGAGCAGGCGGAAGGGGCCCGGCGCATCCGGGCGCTGGCCATGGCGCTCGCCGCGCTGCTCGCGGTGGCCGCCTCCTTCAGCGCGATGAACACCATGTACGCCGCGGTGAGCCACCGGACGCGCGAGGTGGCCACCCTGCTGGCCCTCGGATTCTCGCCGCGACGCGTGCAGCTTTGCTTCGTGGCCGAGTCGCTGGTCATGGCCCTGGCCGGCGGCCTGGGCGGATGCCTGGGCGCGCTGGCGCTGGGTGGTTTCTCGACCGCGGTGATGAACCTCAGGAGTTTCAGCGAGGTGATGTTCCAGGTGCGGGTCGACGCCATGAGCGTGGGTGGCGGGCTCGTCTTCGCCGCCGTGATCGGGGTGCTGGGCGGGTTCCTGCCCGCCCGCCTGGCCGCGCGGATGGAGATCACCACCACGCTGCGCCAGGCCTGAGGCTCGGGCGGCGCGAGAGGGCGCCCCATGCAAGAGAACGCGAGAGTGGCGGTGGTGACCGGCGGCTCGAGGGGCATCGGCCGCGCCATCGCGATCCAGCTCGCCCGTGACGGGCACCGCGTCGCGTTCTGTCACCAGTCGGAGGACGGTCCCGCCACCCGAGTCGCGGAAGAGATTCGGAGCCTCGGGGCCCAGGTCTACAACCGCCGCTGCGACGTGGCCGATTTCGACGCCGTGAAGTCCTTCCTGGCGGCCGTGGAGGAGCATCTCGGCCCGATCAGCGTCCTGGTGAACAACGCGGGCATCGTCCGCGACAAGCCCCTGGTCCTCATGGACTACGATGCGTGGAAGGCCGTCATCGACGTGAACCTCAACGGCACTTTCCATTTCTGCCGGGCGTCCATCCTGGATTTCATGAAGCGCAAGACCCGCTGCATCGTGAACATCGCCTCCGTGGCCGGCGTGTACGGCAACCCCGCCCAGACCAACTACTGCGCCTCCAAGGCGGGCATCATCGGCTTCACGCGAGCCCTGGCCAAGGAGGTCGGGGGCTACGGCATCCGCGTCAACGCCGTGGCTCCGGGGTTCATCGCGACCGACATGACGGAGTCGCTCCCCGCCGACGTCGTGAGCGAGGCGGTCAAGCGGGTGGCGCTGAAGAGGATGGGGACGGTCCAGGACGTGGCGGACATCGTCTCGTTCCTCGCCTCCGACCGCGCGTCCTACATCACCGGCCAGGTGTTCCAGGTGGACGGAGGTATCGCGCTCTAGCGGCGCGGCGGTTGATCCAGGTCAATGAAGCCGGCGGCGTGGCCGGCTATTTTCTCTTCATCGGACCGCGCCGACATGACCGCGGATCGGCTGGAGTGAACGATGAAGCACGCTGCATGGACGACCGCCGTCCTGGGCTTCGGGCTCGTGCTCTACGGCACGGGCGCCGCCGCCGCCGAACCGCAGGGATGCGGCCTGGACACGCTCAAGGGGACCTTCGGCTACCACTACAAGGGCACCCTGAGCCGGAACGACGCGCTCGAGCGCCTGGCGGCGGTCGGCCTCGTGACGTTGTCCGGGACCGGCACCCTGAACGGAACCGACACGCACAGCCTGAATGGCAAGATCGAGCGACGCCGCTACCAGGGCACCTACACCGTCAACCGCGACTGCACGGGCAGCGCGACCTTCGCGACCGCGCCCACCGCCTCCAAGCTCGACTTCGTGGTGCTCGACGACGCGAACGAGCTGCAGTTCACACTGGCCGACGAGGGCACCTCCGCCCTCGGCATCGCCAAGCGGCAGGCGCTCACCGAGCCTTGCCACGTGGGCCGCGTGCTGGGGTCCTACGGGTTCGCCCTCGACGGCTACTACTTCTTCGGCCCGCTGGTTGGTTACATGACGCTGAGCGGGATCTACACCACCGACGGCAAGGGCCACGTGACCGTGGCCGATACCGTGAGCCACAACGGCATGATGGAGCGCCGCCACTACGGCGGGACCTACACCCTGGAACCCAACTGCACCGGCGTGTGGGAGTCGACCTTTCCGGACGGGCGGACCTTCCGCGCCGATTTCCTCATCGTCGGCGACGGCATCTTCGAGGGCTACTTCATCGTGACCGAGCCCGGCACGGTATTGAGCGGAGCCGACAAGAAGATCCAGCGTCCCGCCACGACGACGGCCGAGGGCAAGGCCCTGCGCCGGGCCACCAACTAGCTCGCTCGTGACGTGACGCTGGCCCTGGTGGTGGCGGACCCGCCCGAACGCTTCGATCCCATCCGGGAGACCACCAGCCACATCGTGCGCGCCCTCCGCTCGCGCGGCGTGCAGGTGTACCTGTGCGCGCCGCCCGGGATCGAGGTGCGCGGTTCGGAGGTGATGGCCGCCGGCCGTCGCGTCGAGGCGCTGAGTCCACCGCCTTTCCAGTACGGGCTCGGCGAGCCGGAAATGGTGCCGGCCTCGCGTTTCGCGGTGATCTTCCTGCGCCACGACCCCCCGGTCGATGAATGCTTCCGGGCCCCCCTGCTTCTTCTGCGACTGGTGGCCGAGCGCGTACGGTTCATCAACCAGCCGGCCGCCCTGCTCGAGTGGTCGGAGAAGACCCTGCCGCTGCTCTGGCCCGAGCTGACGCCGCGGACGTGGATCGTTTCGGACATGGTCCAGGCGACGGCCGCCGTGGCCGAGCTTGGACACGCCGTGGCCAAGCCGGTCAATCGCGCGGGTGGCAGCGGCGTGTTCGTGCTCCGGGAGGGCGATCCCAACGTGCCGGTGATCCTGGAGGAATGCCTGCGGCGCGAGCCGCGGCTCATCATCCAGCGCTACCTTCCCGGCGTCGCCGGCGGCGATGCCCGCATCCTGGTGCTCGGCGGAGAGATCCTCGGATCGTTCCTGCGCGTGCCGGCGCCCGCGAGCCATCGCGCCAACCTGCACCGTGGAGGCAAGGCCGTGAGGTGGGACGTGCCGCCGGAGACGCGCCGGCGGCTCCAGCCTGTCCTGGCCCGCCTGCCGTCGCTCGGGGTGGACTTCGCCGGCCTCGACTGGATCGACGGCCATCTCACCGAGATCAACATCACGTCGCCGATGGGCCTGCACGAGCTCGAGGACCTGGGGTTTCGCTCCGCGGATGGCCGCACGGCGGCCGAGATGGTGATCGACCATTGCCTCGACGCTGGTCGTCATGGATAGCCGCCGGCTCCGGATCCTCGAGAGCGTACTCGCGCTGTTTCCGGAGTCTTCGCCGCCGGTCACGCGCGTGGGCATCGAGCTGGAGTGCTTCGTCGACCCGGCGGCGGGTGGCCGCTACGGCTGGGACGACCACCTCGCGTTGCAAGAGCGCCTGCGACGAGGTCTGCCCTCCCTGACGCCAACGGTGCACAGCCTGGGCCTCGAGCCCGGTGGACAATGGGAGCTGCGCAGCGTCGCCCTCGATGGGGCCGAGGGGCTGCGGGCATTCGCGCGCGACGCACGGCGCATCGAGCAATCGCTTCGCGACGAGGGCTGCCGGGTAGCGTTCCAGGGCATTCGTCCCGGCGGAACCACCGGGCGCGTGATCAGCCCCGATCGGCGCGCGCACCTGCTCCGAGACTACCTGCAGCAGCGCAGCCGGTCGGCGGCGGAGATGATGGCCGACACCGCGGCCTGCCAGCTCACGCTGGATCCCACGCCGTGGACCGATGCGCTGGAGCTTTTGCGCGCGGTGGTGCGGTTGCGCGACGATCTGGAGCGGCGCTGGAACCCTTGGCGATCCGGTCCGTCGCGACGCGAGATCTGGGCTCAGGTCGATCCCGAGCGGTGCGTCCCGCCGCGCGGCATGAGCGAGGGCACCTGGTCGGACGAGGCGTGCCTCGACCATGTCCTCTCGCGTCCTTCGATCGTGGCCGCGGCTGCCGACGGCCGGCTCATCCCGTTCGAGGGCAGTTTCTATGACGCGGTGGCCGCCCTTCCGGTCGGCGACGACCTCGCCGCTTGCTTCGGCAGGTTCATGAAGCACATCTACTATCCGGTCAAACCCAGGGTGATGCCCGAGCTGCGCCTGCTGGACTCGCGCGAGCCGGAGCGGCTTGCGGAGCTCGAACACCTGCTGGCCGGCCTTGGACTACCGGGCTGGTGTTCGGGCGCGCGCCGGCCCGCCGTTCTCTCAACGCCCTGAGTTGTTTGCCGAGGATTAATGGTGACCCGCCATGGACTCGAACCATGAACCCAGAGATTAAGAGACTCTCGCTCTATTGTTTCCTGGGGTTTCACACGGTTCCGCGAAGGCGCAATCGTTAGATGGTGATGTCCGCTAAGTCCCTGCAAGCAAGGTATTAAGTGGTCTAAAGAGGTTCACGGGATTCCATGGTGATCCTATTTCGAGCGCCCGTATTTTTGTTACCCATGTGTTACCCAAGCCGTGCTAGCCTGCGGACGGCCAGTACACTTTGGGTAACAAGCGACCGTGCCCAAGATGAAACTGACGCAGCGAACGCTCGAGACGCTGAAGCCGCCGACGGCGGGCAGGGCCGAATACTTGGACGAGCTGCTTCCTAACCTCTTCCTGCGTGTCTCGGCAACGGGGCGGAAATCTTTCACGTTCATGTACCGCTTCGGCGGCGAGCAGAGACGCGCAGAGCTGGGCACGTTTCCTCCCTTAGGCCTCGGAGAAGCGCGGGACATGGCGCGGCAGCTATGGGCGGAGGTTCAGCGCGGCAACGACCCCAAGGACGCGCTGCGCTGGCTGAAGAACAAGCAAGCGGACCCAACTCCCGTCACGACGGCCGGTCCGTTCTCGGAGATGTGCCGCCGGTATCTGGATGAGCGCCGCAGGTTCCTCAGGACCGCGACGCATCAGCTCTACTCCAGGCTCATCGAGCGCCACATCGTCCCTGCTTTCGGCGCCAAGGATCCCATTGAGATCAAGCGCACGGACGTCAAGGAATGGATCGAGCGGCTCAGGATCACTCCCACGCAGGCGAATCGAGCGATGGCGGTCATGAAGCTCGTGTGTGAGTGGGCGGCCGAGGAAGGAATCATTCCAGGGTCTCCGTGCGCAGGTCTCAAGCGGCCAGCTCCCGAGATGGCCCGCAGCCGCTATCTGACGCATAACGAGATCAAGGCTGTATTCGACGCGCTCCGCAAGGAGCGGCCGCTCATCGCTGCCTATTACGAACTACTCTTCTTCACGGGCGTCCGCCGAAGCAAGCCGCTCGAAGCCGAGTGGAAGGACATCGATCTCAAGAAGGCCCTCTGGCACCTGCCGGTTACCAAGAGGGCAAGGGGGAATCCGGAAGGGACGGGCAGGCCTTTCACGGTGCCCTTGACGCGGCAGGCGCTCGCCTCTCTCAAGGTCCTGCACGCGTTTTCGGGTCACAGCCGCTTTGCATTCCCTGGTGGCAGTCCGCGGCGCTCCGAACTCGATGAGGAGCACCGGATGCACAACCCGCAAAAGAGCATCGAGCGAATCCGCGAGCGCTCTGGCGTGGATTTTCAGATACGTGACATCCGTCGGACCGTCGCCACGAGGATGGCCGAGGACCTCGGCATCGCGCCCTTCGTCATCGCGAAGGTGATGGACCACAAGCTGCCGGGCGAGGCCGAGATGGGGGACGTCTATAACCGCTACGACTATCTCGCCGAGAAGCGCCAGGCGCTCGTGAAGTGGAGCGACCATCTTGCGCGCGTCGTCCGAAAGGGCAGCCGGCCGGCGCTGCGCCTGGTTCGGTCGGGCGCGGCGTCGTAGTCTTCGACGTGTACCGAGTAGACCGTAGGAACCCCCTCATGATCCGGCTGGAAATTCCTGGGATGGCATCGCGGCTCTCCTCGAATTGCCGTCGGCGCTTGCGCGCTTGGGCGGTCCTTGCTCTGATCGCCTTCGCTTTCGCTCAGCCTGTCACGGCGGCAAGCAACCGCCTTCAAGTGGGCGGGGGAACGATCGATGTATCCATCACCGGCACGGCGCCTGTCCCCGAGCAAGCATTGGTACGCTGGATCGACACTGCTGCGCGCGCGGTCACGGCCTATCTCGGTCGTTATCCTGTCCCCCGGGTCGAGCTAAGCGTGCGTGCGGGAGGCCGGGACGGTGTGGGTGGGGGCGTGACATTTGGCCGTCAGCCGCCCTGACTGGACGCTCACGCACGAGATGGTGCATCTGGCCTTCCCCAACCTCACCAGCGACGACCACTGGGCAGAGGAGGGTCTCGCCACCTATGTAGAACCCCTGGCCCGGGCGCGGCTGGGCACGCTGTCTGAAGACAAGGTCTGGTCCGACTTGATGGAGGGAGTGCCCAAAGGAATGCCGCAGCGAGGGGACCGTGGCCTGCACGGCACGAAGGAGTGGGGTCGTACCTATTGGGGCGGCGCTCTCTTCTGGCTGCTCGCCGACATGCGGATACGGGAGCAGACCCGGAACCGGCGCGGCCTTCCGGATGCCCTCGACGGGATCTTGGATGCGGGAGGCGACATCCGCGTGAGGTGGGACCTCCTGCGGACGCTGGCCGTGGCAGACAAAGCGGTCGGCCTCACGGTGCTATCGGACCTGTACCGCGAGATGGGCAGGAAGCCTGGTGCAGCCGACCTTAATGATTTGTGGCGCCGCCTTGGAATAGGCCGGGCCCGCGGTCGCGTCGTGTATGACAACTCGGCGCCGCTCGCCGAGGTGCGCCGGGCGATCGTGAGCGCGCCGCGACACTGATTGATGCAGGCGAGGATCAGCTCCGTGCCGGTGCCCTGAAGCCCGAGCCTATCTGCCCGCGAACTGAGGGCCCAAGAGGCTGGCCAGCATCTGAATGATGCGGTCGTCCGTCCCTACGTACAGCACAATGAGCCGATTCCCGCGAAAGAAGTGCGGCGTCGAGACCCAGGAAATCTGGGTTGCTCCGACCGTGCTGCCGTCCGCGGAAACCGCGCCGCCTCTGCATCCGCCGCAGACACGGTGGCGTATTCGAACACGTGGACGCTGGCAGCGTTGACGAGGACGCGGACTGCAGGCACCGAGAAGAACGGCATCGAACTCAGTGACATGATCTCGGCAATGTCCGCCGTCGCGCCGTTTCGCTGAAGAGCTGCGAGAAGCTGTGTGGTCTCGGGGCCCGGTATCTTGGTTCCCGGTAATGCAGGATCCGGAGGAGTAACAGGGGAAGATCCGCACGCGAAGAGACTGGCCGTCGTCACGATGAGCGCCACGAGCCCTGGACAGGATCGCATCACGTACCTCCGTCCTTCCGACACGGTTCGAGAGCGGCGTCTATGTCGGCCTGCGCCACCCCAGCCGAAGTCATCGGCATGCAGCGACGCTAGAAGCAGCCTGGTCACGGACCTTCGGTTCCGGATCGCGGAGCGCGTCTCTAAGAAGAGCGCAGGCATGCCCGGCTGGCGCAAGCCTGCCCACCGCGAGCACCGCCGCCTCCCGAACCGTAGGGGACTGATCATGAACCGCCGGATCTAGGCGAATCACGACGAGTTCTGCATCCGCGCGGAAGTGACTCAGTCCTTCAGCCACTCGCGACCGAACAAGAGCATCCTGGTCACTCAGCATCGGAAGCAACCTTCGAAGGGCCTCCGACGATCCACCGGCGGAATGGGCGAGTCGGAATACCGCCCACGCCCTATCCGCCGCGATTGGCGACTCGAGCTGGTCCCGCAGCGGGTCGAATCGCTTCTCGGGCCTCTGGGTCGTGAGGTAGAAGCTGGCCAGTAGGACAACCGATGCGAGGCCTAGGCGTCGTGCGGTTCGAGGGACGGGACTCATGGTCGCGGACGCGTCTCAGCTGCTTGTCTGCCTTCCATCGCCGCATAGATCGCTAGCAATTCGCAATTGGCCGGCCATGTCCGGCGCGCCTACCGATGCGCTGTGGGCGAGGGGGTCGGGCTCGGTGCCGGCCGTCGTCGCGCCGACGTGTGCGAATGCCTGATCAACCATCTTCCGTCCTGCCCTTTCACGAGGATGAGCGTCTCCAAGCCGGTCGCGTCCACGTCTTCGTTCTTGATCCGGGCCCGGAGCTTGTACTCGGAGATCACGTAGGCCCCTGCGCTTCCCAGCGGTTGGACCTGGACGTTGGCGTGCGAGAAGCGCAGTCCTTCCATCTCGACCAGCTCTGGACCCAGGTGATGATCGCGGTAGTCTGCCCACCCCGTGTTGACGCCGCCTCCCTCGTAGATCGTGACATCCGGGTGATAGAAGCGTGCGAGACGGTCAAGATCTCTCGCGTTGAGCGCGGCCTCGTATTGGTCCAGCCAGGCTCGTATGTCAGGAGGCCCCGCAACCTCATGTGCGCGCAGCGGCGCGACTAGTACTGTCACGGCCGCCAGCGCGGCCGGAATGATCAGGCGCATCGGTCCTCCTCTGGCATTCTCATGGCAGGGTGCTGCGGCCGAGGGGCGGATTGACCGCCCCTCGGAAGATGCGATTCAGTGATGGTGCGTGGTGCTGGCCTTCGCCGTCGACTTCGAGCTTGCGCTCGACAGGCGGATCAGCGTGGCCGTTCTGGCATCACCTTCACCCTTGGTCGTCACAACCACCCGCGCGCCCTCCTTCAGGTCGGCCAGGCTGGCCTTCCGCCCTGCCTTGGTGTACTTCGTGCCACCGTCTACCTTGATGCCAACCGTATGCCCGTCGCTCGTCTTGACCTCGATGTGGTTCATGTCGGCGTGGACCGCGGTGACGGTCCCCATCACCTTATTGCTCTTGGTATCGTGGGCCATCAGTGCGACCGGCACGGCGAGCAAAGCGGCCATCGGTATCAGCACAGCCATCCTTCGCATGTGAACGTCCTCCTGACTAGTGGTGGTGGTCATCGGGGGAGGTTGGCTCGTTGCCTTCCCCCTCCAGGAACTTCTGTTCTTCCTCTTCCTCCTTCAATTCTTCCGGACTCTTGGGATTGAGCCGTGCCATCTCCTCGAGCTCTTCGCTGCTGATCTGAGGCAGGTGGCGGATGAAATGGACGAGAGTCCAGCTCCC
>QHVJ01000367.1 GCA_003222275.1 Acidobacteriota bacterium
CGGCCAGACCCGCCCCTTCCCGGCGACTCAGGCGCCCCGGCCCTTGCGCGGCTTCGGCCAGCCGCCGGCGGAACGCGACCGAGTCGAACCCGGCGTGGGGCCCGTCGTTCCACGTGACGTCGAGCGCGTCGCGTCCCTGCAGGGCCGCCCACGTGTCGTCGGCGACGACCGCGATCCCGCTGGGAACCTGGACCACGTCGCGCACTCCGGGCACCGCCCGCGCCCGCGTCGCGTCCCACCGCACCACGGAGCCCCCCAGGACGGGCGGCCGGGCCACCACCGCCTGGCGCATCCCCGGCACCCGCGTGTCGAGGCCGTACACCGCGCGGCCGGTCACGATGCGAGGACCGTCGAGCCGTCTCGTGGGCCGGCCGACGAGGAGGAGGTCCTTCGCGTCCTTGACGCGCGGGTTGTCCGGCACGGGCAGCTTCGAGGCCGCGTCGGCGAGCGCCGCGTAGGAAAGGCGGCGGCCGGTCGCCCCGTGGATGACCGATGCGTTGATCGCGCGACAGCCACTCGTGTCCACCCCCCACTGCGCGGCCGCGGCGCTCACGAGCATCTCGCGGGCCGCGGCCCCCGCCTTTCGCAGCGCGGCGTACGAGCCGTAGACGCTTCCGCTCCCGCCGGTGCGCAGGCGCTTGAACTCGGGGCCCGGCACGGCCTGTACGAGATCCACGGCGGCGAGGTCGACCTCGAGCTCCTCCGCCACCAGCATCGGCAGCGACGTGCGCACGCCCTGCCCCAGCTCCGACTTCCCGACGGTGATCGCCACGGAGCCATCGGCGCCGACGCGCAGCCACGCGTTGGGCCGGAACGAGGCGGCCGGGGCCGCGGCGACCTGGCCCGACCACGCGACGTCGAGGAGGAGCGCGGCCCCGGAAAGCGAGCCCACGCGGAGGGCCTCGCGCCGTGTCATCCTCATCGCGCGCTGCCCGCGGCGAGATGGATCGCGCGCCGGATCCTTTGGTATGTCCCGCAGCGGCAGACCGAGTCCGACATGGCGGCGTCGATGTCCGCGTCGGTCGGATGCGGCTTCTGCTGCAGGAACGCGGCGGCGCACATGATCATCCCCGCCTGGCAGTAGCCGCACTGGGCCACGTCCTCCTCGAGCCAGGCCCGCTGGACCGGGTGGCTCCCGTCGGGCGACAGGCCCTCGATCGTCGTGATGCGGGGGCCGGCCGCGTCACGGACGGCGAGCTGGCACGAACGGGCGGCGCGGCCGTCGATGTGCACCGTGCAGGCGCCGCAGATCCCGACGCCGCAGCCGTACTTGGTCCCAGTCAGGCCCAGCCGGTCGCGCAGGACCCACAGCAACGGCATCTCGGCGGGAGCGTCGACGTCGCGCGCCGCGCCGTTGACGACGAGGCGGAAGGGGGGCATCGGGCGAATCTTACGAGGAGCCGCCCGTTCCCGGGTGTAAAGAGATGTGAGTCCGGCCCGTTGAATTAAATGCGGACGACCGGAGTGGCGCGCAGCGCACCAAGGTGATAGTTAGTGGGCAAATGTCCCAGGGTTCGAGCACCTTGCCGGCGTCCGCCGACGTGGAGGCCCTGGACCGCGCCCGCCGGAAGGCGTACCGCCGGCTCCTGCCCCTCGTCTTCATCTCTTATGTGATCGCGTTCGTCGACCGGTCGAACGTGGCGATCGCGAAGCTGACGATGACCCGCGACCTGCCCGGGTTCGACAACGCGGTCATCGGCTTCGGGGCGGGCGTGTTCTTCCTGGGCTACTTCCTGCTCGAGATCCCCGGCACGCTGATCGTCGAGCGCTGGAGCGCCCGCAAGTGGATCGCCCGGATCATGATCACGTGGGGGATCACGGCCGCGGCGACGGCGCTCGTGAAGACGCCCTTCCAGTTCTACGTCGTGCGCTTCCTGCTCGGCCTCGCGGAGGCCGGCTTCTACCCGGGCGTGATCGTCTACCTCACGCACTGGTTCGCCAGCCGCGATCGCGCGCGCGCCCTGGCCTACTTCTTCGTGGCCACCCCGGTGGCGCAGATCATCAGCCCGAAGATCTCCAACGCGCTGCTCAAGATCGGCACCGACGAGGTGGTGGACGGCCGGATCGTCCACCATGCCGAGCGGCTCGGCCTCGAGGGCTGGCAATGGGTCTACATCGCGTGGGGCATCCCGGCGGTGATGCTCGGGATCATCGTGCTGTTCGCGCTCACGGACCGCCCCCACGAGGCGCGCTGGCTGAAGCCCGAGGAGCGCGCGGCGCTGGAGGCGGAGCTCGCGCGCGAGAAGGGCGCGCGGCCCGCGAGCCACAAGATGACGCTCATGCAGGGGCTTCGCCATCCCAAGGTGCTCGTGCTCGCGCTCGTGTATTTCCTGGTCGTCACCGGCAGCTACGGCACCGAGTTCTTCATGCCGAGCATCCTCGAGCGCTGGTACGCGCTCAAGTTCGACACGCTGACCTGGCTCGTGATCCTGCCCCCGCTGCTGGCGCTCGCCGGCCAGCTCTTCGTGGGCTGGAGCTCGGACCGGACGAAGGAGCGGCGCCTGCACACCGCCGTGCCCATCGCCTGCGGAGCGCTGGGACTCCTGCTCGTGACGCAGACCCGCGGCCACCTCGCGGTGACCGTGCTCGGGTTCATGATCGCCTACGCGGGCTTCAAGGCCTACCTGCCCGCATTCTGGGCACTGCCCAGCATCTTCCTCACCTCGACCGCGGCCGCGGGGAGCATCGGGCTCATCAACTCGGTGGGAAACCTCGGCGGGTTCATGGGTCCCTACGTGCTCGGGAAGGTGGAGAAGATGACGGGGTCCTTCGAAGGCGGCCTGTTCTTCCTCATCGCGTGCATGTCGCTCTCCGCGTTCATCGTCTCGCGGCTGAAGCTGGGGGGAGATTACCGGGAGCGGCCGGAGCCCGCTCCGTCGCCGCGAAGCGTCACCGCCGGTTCAATCAGATCCTGAGGAAGATCCGGCGCTTGTACAACCAATAGAGCATCAGCCAGACCACGGCCAGGGACAGGATGCCCAGCAGGAGCGGGGCGTATGCGTCGCCCAGGGCGTGGAAGAAGCCCTCGCCGAGGTGCGTGACGAGGCTCGTCTCGACGAAGCGCATGAAGAGCCAGCTCATCAAGTAGGCGGCGATGGAGTTGGTCCCGATCACGATCAGGGGGAAGGCCCAGCGGCGATGGCCGAGCACGTCGATCACCCGGTAGAACGCGACGAGGAGCAGGAAGCACCAGCCGCCGCTCCACAGTGTGAAGCTCGGTGTCCAGATGCGCTTGACGACCGGGCAGATACCCGTCGCCCCCAGGAGCCATCCCGAGGCGAGCCCGGCGAAGCCCGCCGCCACGAACCATCGCACGCGGGCCGAGGGCGGGCGGGGGCCGCGCAGAACGCCGCCCGCGATGAGGCCGAGGATCATCGTGCCCAGCGTGGGGATGAAGCTGAGCGTCGCGTAGCCGCCGCCGTTGAAGAGGAACGGCTTCTCGCGCGGGAACAGGTTCAGGAACCACGTGTCGAAGGCCCAGGCGAGGTTGCTGTTCTTGTTCCAGTGCGCCGGGAACCCGCGGAACAGGTGCGGCCAGTCCGGCGGCACGCCCACGGCCGCGTAGTCGAAGCCCGCCGGAGGCAGCGGATAGAGGACGAATGCCGTCCAGTACGCAACGAGGATCACCGCGAGGGCGATCCACTGGTCGCGCACGGGGCGCAGGCCGAGAAGGAACAGGAAGCCGTAGCCGAGGCCGATCTGGGTGAGGGTGTCCTCGAAGGTGAAGTACGTCTGCGGGTGGCTGATCGAGCGCAGCCAGATGCCGAGGGCGGCCAGGATGGCGGCCCGCCAGAAGGCGTGCGCGATCATCCGCCCGCGGGGCTGGCCCGCCGCGAGGCGCGCGGCGAGCGAGAAGGGCAATGCCACGCCCACCAGGAACGAGAACGACGGCTGGATGAGGTCGTGGAGCGAGCCGTACGTCCACTCCACGTGCGACTGATGGCGGCAGAGAAAACTCCACAGGACGGAGACCGGACGCGCGGCGGCCACTTCGCAGAAGTGCAGGACCTCGCCGAGCATGAGGAACATGACGAGGCCGCGGTAGGCGTCGACGGACGCGAGCCGGGTCGCGGAAACGATCGCGGCCGGGGCGGCGGTCGAGACCGTCCGGACCGATGCGGCCGGGCTCGCCGTGGTCGTCGTCACGGCTGGGGCGTGATCCGCACCATGACGACGTCGTGGGGGCCGACCGTCGCCTCGTAGCGGCCGGTGAACGCGCCCGCGTCCGCCTTCTTCCACAGATCCCGCACGACGGCCTTCCCGCGGGGAGCCAGGCTGATGTCCTCCCAGGCCACGCCGATGCTGCCTGCCTCCGCCCCCCGGTTGAAGAGGATCACGGCCTTCGACCCGTCGCCGAGGGGCTTCATCCAGATCTCGCGGTCACCGTCATCGCGGACCTTGCGCCCTTGCATGCCGAGCGGATCCTGGTCCACCGCGATCACCTCGCGGTTGGTGAGGATGTCGCGGGTCTCCGCCGACATCGTGCGCAGGTCGTTGCCCGCCATCAGGGGGGCGGCGAGGAGGGCCCAGAAGCTGAAGTGCGAGCGCGACTCGGCGGCGTTCAGCCCCCCGTTGCCCACCTCGAGCATGTCGGGATCGTTCCAGTGGCCGGGTCCCGCGAACGGATGCAGGTCCGTCTGGAGGTCGATGATCTTCACGACGCCCAACCCGCCCCAGTCCTTCCCGCAGTCCCAGCAGTCCTGGATGTCGCCGGTGCTGCGCCAGAGGTGCCCGATGCCAGGGGCCCACAGCCAGGGCTTCGTACTCCCCCACTCGCAGATGCTGAAGACGATCGGGCGGCCGCTCGCACGCAGCGCCCGGCCCATCCGCGCGTAGGAGTCGCGCGTGTCCTGGCCCTCGGCGTTGCACCAGTCGTACTTCAGGTAGTCGACCCCCCACTCGGCATACGTCCGGGCGTCGATCGCCTCGTGTTCCTTGCTGCCCGGCCGCTTCTGGCACGTCCCCGTCCCCGCGTCGGAGTAGAGGCCGAACTTCAGGCCCTTGCCGTGGACATAGTCGGCGAGGGCCTTCATGCCCGAGGGGAAGCGATCGGGATCGGGCACGATCCGGCCCTCGGCGTCGCGGCGGACCTGCCAGCAGTCGTCGATCACGAGGTACTGGTAGCCGGCGTCCTTCATCCCGGTCGAGACCAGGGCGTCGGCCATCTCCTTCATCAGCTTCTCGCTCACGTCGCAGCCGAACTTGTTCCAGCTGTTCCATCC
>QHVJ01000346.1 GCA_003222275.1 Acidobacteriota bacterium
ATGCTCGCCGAGACGCTTGCCCCCCGCCACTGGAAGCGCCAGGACAACCTCGACCGCGCCGCGGCGTACGTGGCCGCGCGGCTCGGCGAGGCCGGCGCCCGCGTGACCGAGCAGGTGTACGCCGTCGAGGCCGCGGGGCGGTATCGCAACGTCATCGGCTCGTTCGGTCCCGAGGCCGGCGAGCGGGTGATCGTCGGCGCGCACTACGACGGTGCCGGGCCGTTCGCCGCCGCCGACGACAACGCGAGCGGTGTCGCGGGGCTCCTCGAGCTGGCGCGCCTGCTCGGCACCGGCCGGACACCGGCGACGCGC
The DNA here is from genome assembly GCA_003222275.1 of Acidobacteriota bacterium. Taxonomy (GTDB): domain Bacteria; phylum Acidobacteriota; class Vicinamibacteria; order Fen-336; family Fen-336; genus AA32. Next base: position 313 of record QHVJ01000346.1, read on the forward strand.
GTCGATCTCGTCGCCTTCACCCTGGAGGAGCCGCCGTACTACGACACCGAGTGGATGGGCAGCCACGTCCACGCCGCCGCGCTGCGCCGGGAGGGCGTGGCCGTGCGCGCGATGATCGCGCTCGAGATGATCGGGTACTTCAGCGACGCGCCGGGCAGCCAGCGGCTGCCGCACCTGTTGCTGAGAGTCGTCTATCCGTCGACCGGCAACTTCGTCGCCGTCATCGGCCGCCTCGGCGAGGCCCAGCTGGCGCGGCGGGTCAAGCGGGCGATGCAGGACGCGACGGACCTCGACGTCTATTCCATGAACGCGCCGGCCTGGATCCCGGGCATCGACTTCTCGGACCACCGGAGCTACTGGGCCCAGGGCTACCCGGCGGCGATGGTCACCGACACGGCCTTCTACCGCAACGACCGGTATCACACGCCGCGCGACACGCCGGACACGCTCGACTACCGACGCATGGCCGACGTCGTCCGCGGCGTCCATCGCGCGGTGCTGACGCTCGCGCGATGACGCCCGCGCGCCGCTAGGATCGCCGTCCATGGAGACGCGGCTCGACGTCTCGCGACAGCGGTTCGTGCGGGAGACGGCCGCACGCTTCTTTCTGCGCTTCCACATGTCGCTCATCTTCGCGGGCGCCGCGGCCGGCGGCGTGCTCGCGAGCCGATGGCTCTTCGTCAGCGGTGTGGACGCTCTCGCCGAGCGCTACGCGCTGGCTGTCGTCGGCGTCTACTTCGTCTTCTTCGTCCTCGTCCGCGGCTGGATCTTCTACGCCACGCGGCTGGCGCCCGCCGATCCCGGGCTCGATGCGCCGGGCGGCTGGCCGGGCGGCGGCGGTGGCGGCGGCCCGCACGTCGCGGGCGGCGGTGGTCAGTTCGGCGGCGGCGGCGCGAGCGGGACGTTCGAGGGAGGCGTGCTGCCGCGGGTCGAGGCCGCGACGCCGCCGTCCGGGGGCGGTGGATCGGGGTTCTCCCTGGACCTCGACGACGCGTGGCTCGTCGTGCTCGCGCTGCTGGTCTTCGTCGCGTGCCTCGGTGGCGCCGCGCTCTGGGTGGTGTGGCAGGCGCCGGTGATCCTGCCCGAGGCGGCCTTCGAGGCCTTGCTCGCCGCGGGCCTCGTCAAGGCGGCGCGGCGCGCGCAGACCGGCGGCTGGGCGCGCGGCGTGTTGCGCTCGACGGCGCTGCCCTTCGCGCTCATGCTCGGCGCCTCGGTCGTCCTCGGCTGGGCGGTCCAGCACGCGTGCCCGGCGGCGACGCGGCTGCTGGATCTGCTGACCCGCTGTCCGTAGGAAATGGGGAGCCTCGAAGGGCCCCCCATACCCACACGCTCGGGCGCCCCGGCGAAGCCGTGGCACCCCTCGATACTCCGACAGGCTCCTGACCCGACCCCGAGCGGTCAGCTCCCGGAGACGGCGCCCGAGACGAGCCCGCTCACCAGATAGCGCTTGAAGACGTAGTACAGCACGACGGGCGGGATCGAGTAGACCGCGGACACCGCCATCAGCAGGTTCCACGGCGCGTTGTCCGTCGTGAGGAAGTTGCCCATGGCCACGGGCAGCGTGATGCGCGGCTCGCCGGTCAGCAGCAGCAGCGCATAGAGGTACTCGTTCCAGGCGTAGAGAAACGCGTAGGTCCCGATCGCGATGAGCGGCGGCCGGATGAGCGGCAGGTAGAGGTGAAAGAACGTGGCGAGGATCCCCGCGCCGTCGATGGCGCCCGCCTCCTCGATCTCCGGCGGCAGCGAGCGCGCGTAATCCGAGAGCACCCAGAGCGCATACGGCGAGGCGAACGTCACCATGGCCAGCACGACCGCCAGCTTGCTGTCGATGAGGTCGTAGTCCGCCATCATCCGGAAGAACGGGATGGACAGGAACGACGACGGGATCACATAGGTGAAGAGCGTGAGCCCGGACACCCAGCGGCGGAAGCGGAAGTTGATCCGCGCCATCGCGAACGAGCCGAGGGCGGCGATGGCGGCCACCACGACCATCGCCCACACGGCGATCACGAGGCTGTTGCCGATCTGCTGCCAGAAGTAGCGCACGAACGGGTTGTCCTGCCCCATCGTGTAGACGTAGTTGCGGATCGTGGGGTGCTCGACGTAGAGCCCGGGCTTGAAGAGGTCGTTCGTCGGGGTGAACGACAGCAGGAGCATGTAGTAGACGGGGAACAGCGTCCAGGCCAGCATGACCACGGCCACCACGCTGAGCCACACGTGCAGGGCCCGTGAGTGTCGCGCGCGGTTCATATCTTCACCCACCGCAGCAGCATGCCGATGAAGACCAGCGTCGCCGGCATCGCCACCGCGAAGGTGGCCATGCCCCACTCGAGCCGGCCCATGGTGAACGTGTACCGGTAGGCGAGCGTCGCCAGCACGTGCGTGGAGTCGCCGGGCGCGCCGCCGGTCATCAGCCACGGCACCGTGAAGTCGCCGAGCGTGAAGACCATCGAGAGCAGCGTGCAGATCAGGTAGAGATTGCGCAGGAGCGGGAAGGTGACGTGCCAGAAGTTCTGCACGCTGGAGGCGCCGTCGATGGCCGCCGCCTCGTAGAGCTCGTTCGGGATCGCGCGCCGTCCGGCCAGGAAGATGATGGTCCAGAACGGCAGGTACTTCCAGATGTGGAACACCATCACCGCCCCCAGGGCCGTCCAGTACTGCGCGAGCCACGGCACCGAGGGCAGGCCGAAGACGCCGAGCAGGTAGTTGAAGATGCCCCACTGCGAGTTGAGCATCCAGCGGAACGACAGGATGCCGGGCAGGGCGGGGATCGCCCACGGGATCAGGAAGAGCGCGGCGAGCAGGCGGATCCAGCGAAAGGGGTAGTCGAGGATCCCCGAGAGCAGGAGCGCCAGCACGAGCTTCACGTTGACGGCGACGCCTACGTACCAGAGCGTGTTGATCGCCGTCTGCCGGAAGATCGGGTCGGAGAAGAGCGCGCGATACGCGTCGGCGTCGAGCGCGAACCAGACGCCCATCGTCATCGGGTAGATCACGAACGCCGCGAAGAGGAAGAGCAGCGGCGCCGTGAAGAGAAAACCGTGGAGGGTGCGCGAGCGGAGGAGCCGCCCGCGCACCGTCGTCCTCATCGGCAGGTTACTTGAAGTGCGTGAAGATGGCCTTGACGCGCTCGATGCCCTCGTCGGCCGCCTTGTCGGCCGTCCACTTGTCGATGGCGATGCGCGCCATGGCCTTGCCCCACACGTTCTCGTCGTAGACCTGCGAGAACGCCGGGTGCTTCCAGTGGTCGAACACCTTGTTCTCCCGGTCGAGGAAGATCGTGGTGGCCACCGGCACGTGCAGATCTTTCTGGCCCTTCGGGCCCTTGTGGCCCGTGCGCCAGAACGGATCGTCAGCCACGTCCTTGAAGGTCGGGAACCAGCGGCCGTTGGCCGCCTTGATGTATTCCGAGAAGCGCTCCCGCTCGACGACGAATTTGATGAAGTCCTTGGCGGCCTTCTGGTTCTTGCTCTCGGCGGGAATGATGATGGTCTTCACGGCCGAGAGGTAGCGCGCCTTCTTGCCGTCGGGCCCGTCCGGCCACTCGATCGTCGCCATGTTGTCGAAGTAGTTCTTCTTCTCGGGATCTTCCTTGTTGAAGAACTGTGCGGCCGGGATCGACTGCGACGGGTTCGGCGTCATGACGATGAGCCGGCTGTGGAAGCCCGCGTTGTTGTCGCCGTCCGTCCAGTTGGTGGCGTCCGGCGGCACGTAGCCCGAGGTGAACAGCTCGCCGAACCACTTGAGCGTCTCGGTGATGGCTTTCTTGTTCTTCGCCTGGTCGGCGACCACCTTGCCCTCGGCGTCGATCACCTCGCCGTGGTAGGAGAGCAGCGCCATGTCGAAGTTGTAGAGCGTGTCGCTGGCGCGCGTCGACTCGGTCATCCCGATGCCGTACAGCTTGCCGTACTTTGCCGCGTCCTTCTTGCGCAGCTCGTCCTGCGCCTTCTTCCAGTAGCCCCAGTACGCGTCCCACTTCATCGGGATCCTGTCGGGCGCGTCGGCCATGCCCACCTCGCGCAGCATGTCGCGCCAGTAGTGGATGTGCATCGTCTGCGCCTCGATGGGCACCCCGTAGTACGCGCGCTTCTTGGTCTTGCTGTTCAGCACGTGAGCGACGGCCAGCATCTTCTCGTTGTAGCGCGGCTTGAGGTCGCTCACGATGTCCGAGCAGTCGGCGAGCTGGCCCGTCCAGCCGTACTTCGGCACCACCTGCCAGTCGTTGAAGAAGCAGAAGGCGACGTCGGGCACGCGGTGCGCGATGAGCGCCGCGTTGATCTTCTTGAGCAGGTCTTCCTGCGCGGTGAAGGAGAGGTCGACCTCCACCTTGGCTCGGTTCTCGAACTCCTTCACGATCTTCTGCATGGCGGCGTCTTCTTCGGGGTAGTAGCCCTTGTTCCACCACACGACCACCTTCGACGCCTGCGCCCGCGCGACGAGCGGGAAGCCGGCGATCGACGTGGCGCCGGTGGCGAGCGCGGTGGTCTTGAGAAACTCACGGCGGGTCTGACGCATCCTGTCCTCCTCGTTGAGGTGAGCGAACGGCGGGGAGTATACGCCGCGGCCCGAGAGGCGACAAGGAAGCGTCTCAGACCTGCGCTCCTGGGAACCGTGCGATTTCCAGTGAGAGCACCGTATCGCGCCGGGCATCCCGCCCGGGCCGCCGTCGCGAGCCGGGTCGAGGCGGTGTATCATCGCGGACTACATGCAGATCGTCAGAGAGTTCCTCGCGTGAGTGAGCTCGTTCCCGGCTGCGCGGTCGTCACCGGCGGCGGCTCCGGGCTCGGCCGCGGCATCGCGACGGCGCTGGCGAAGGCCGGCGCGCCCGTGGCCGTGGTCGATCTGCTGCCCGAGGGCGGCAAGGAGACGGTGGCGGCCATCACGAGCGCCGGCGGCCGCGCGACGTTCGTCCAGGCCGACGTCAGCCGCTGGGACGACGTGGACGCGGCCATCGGCGGCGCCGTCCGCGAGCTCGGCCCCCTCG
>QHVJ01000347.1 GCA_003222275.1 Acidobacteriota bacterium
ACTTGTGGTTGCCTGGTGGGCTCCAACCAGCTCCCGCGCCTTCTCCGTGATCAATTCAAGCAACTCGGCGACGGAACGTGCCGACCGAAGGACATCTAACCCGACTGGGGAGGATTCGCTCGCGTCATAGCCCTATCGCCCTGTGCGGCGAACGAACGTGCATGGTGAGCGGCCGGCCGCCCTGGGCCGGCCCGCTCTACCATGTTGTTGGACGGCCCGGCGACACGGTACAGTACACACATGAAAGTCACTATCGACCTGCCGCCGGCGCAGGCTGAACGCCTGCGCCAGGAGGCGGAACGTCTCGGCCTCACGCCGGAAGACCTGGCTCGGGCCGCAGTTGCGGATCTGCTGGCGACTCGGGACGATGATTTCGAGGCAGCCGCCAAGCGAGTACTACAGAAGAACCAGGAGCTGTATCGGCGCCTCGCCTGATGCGCTACGTTACGCTGGGGAGGTCGTTGAGCTGCATCGGCGCCTCCTCCAGGCGACCAGGGGCGCGCCCGGCATCCGGGACTTCGGTGCGCTGGAGTCCGCAGTCGCCCAGCCCAAGGCCTCTCGCTGAGAAGGCCGCGGCGCTGTGTCTGGCGTTGGTTCAGGGCCATCCTTTCGTCGATGGCAACAAGCGTGTCGGGCATGCCGCCATGGAGACATTCCTGGTACTCAACGGTACCGAGATCGATGCCTCCATCGACGCCCAGGAGCGCCTTATACTCGATCTGGCCGGAGGCCGGCTCGATCGGAGCGAACTGACCGACTGGCTCCGCCACCATCTCAAACCTCTCGGGTGATTCTGTCCGTCCAACGCCCAGCGTCAGCCGCGCCCGTCCTCGGGCGTCGGCTGCACGCTGAAGTTAGATTGAGCGCGCGACGCGGGGACATCAGTCGGGCCGAAACCGCGAGCCGGTTACCGCCTTCCAGCCGCGTAGGACCGCGGCTTCTGGAAGGCGTTCGATGACCGCCCCGCCCACGACGTCGACCACGTAGCCGGCCACTCTGCACATGTCTGTGCACGAGCTGTGGCAGGGCACCTCAAGGACGAGCCGTAGACGGCTGGAGCCGTCGAGCCAGTCGACCGCAACGACGTTCGGGTATTCGTCCGGGCATCGTGGGAACAAGCGTTTGAAGTCGGCGAGCGCGCGCCTGCCTGGATCGGATTCGCTCAGACCAGTTGACCGAAGACGATAGACCCTGACTGACCAGGTGCCAACCCAGCCGCCGTCGCTTTGCGTGAGAGCGAAGGCACTGGAGTCTCGCGCCCAGAGAATCTCGGCGAGACTCGCAATGGGAATCGACGTCTGGGCGAAACGGGTAGGATTGTTGCGATCGACAAGCGTTAACTCGATGTTCGTTACTCGAGTCGTGATGGCGCCATCCGGCGATGCGACCACGATGCTTCGCCCGCCGAGCGGGAAGTCCGCTACAGCGGTTGGGCCAGGCCATAGGTACTTTCCTGCCGAGGACCAGACTCCGGGCTGCGCACGGTCGAATACGGCAGGGCTCTGTGCCTGTACCACCGAGACCCAGGCAACAACAAGACTCATCGCGATCAACCCATGCATGGCTTGGCTCTACGTCTGCAATCTAACGCTTGCGGTGAGCGGCCGCGGCGAGCGTATGCGAGCCAGCGGTCCGCTCCACTGCGAAGTTAGATTTCAATGGTCGCGCATCGGCGCGCTCCCGAATGCGCCCAGCAAGCGCTTGGGGAAACACCTGCTCCACCCCACTCGGGTTCGTTTGGATGTCGCGCTTCGACATGAAATGGGTGACCTCGAAGCGCGTCCTATCCATCGCCGCCACCCGGACAGCACCTTCCTCGACTGGCCCAGCTGAACTCTGCGTCTTCACCCACACGTAGTACTTCGGATAGGCGATTCCTGTCTGGATCGGACCATCGCGTAGCAGTTCGTAACTGACGGCAACACTGGACCCGTGCCGGTTGCTGAAGAAGGCTTGCAGATCCCGCTTGAGCAGTGATTGGAACTGCTCCGCGGGCGGCACGTTGGCATCGATATGTGATTGCGCGAGGGGATCGTTGCAAGCGTAGATCAATCCGGCGGCGAGGAGCACCGCAATCATGCCCCGACTCTTTACCCGCATTCGCTCCACCTGAAAGTCTAACGTGCGGCTGAGCGGCGGGCGATAGCCCGTCCGCTCCAGTCGTCAGTTATGAGGCCGACCAGGATCGGCGCACCTCGCCTACTCACCGGTAGCCATGCTCCTGGATCATCTTCTGCACCTCTTTCTCTTCATTTCCGGTGAGTATCCGAAACGGCCAATAGCTGCCCTTGTCGCCAGGAACATAGGCACCCCCACGCGTCCCCATCACAAACCCTTGAGCCGCGTCTGCGGGCCGTAACAAGAGCGAATTGGTGTCGCGATCCAGCAGCATCTCGGGCCACCGCTCCCTGAAGCCCTTGAGTTGGACCGTGATTCGCCCGTCTGGCTCGAGTTCGTATCTCCCGCTGTAACTGGTCAGGGTGTAGCCCCATTCGAACATGTGCACGGCGTTCCCGGAAAAGAAGGTCAGCTCGGTGTCGCTGTCCATGCGCAGAGCCTTGCCGTTCCACGAGCGGAACGTGACTGAGCCGCTTCTTTGTATATGGCCTCGAAACTCAGCGACAGGACCCGACACGGACTCTTGCGTCGGTACGTCACTGGGCGACCCACAGCTTGCGAGCGCGAAAGTGGCGAGCGCGAAGGCCACAAGTTGAAGGCTCGTTAGCATCGCTGGCCCTGAGCGCGAATAGTCAGTCGCTGTCCGCATAACGCTCATCGTGAGCGGCCGGCCACTCTGAGCCGGTCCGCTCCACGATGTTGTTCGACAGCACCCCTCGATATACCGAGTTCCACAATCTGCTCGGGCACCACGTTAACGACGTAAACGCGATCGAAGCTGGACCTGAAGTTTCCAGAACGCAGGGCGGTCGGGACGGAGAAGACTGAGGAGCCCTGAATCCCGAGGATGCCGAGACCACACCAGAGCTCCTGGGCGAAGGTCCGGTAGCCAGACACTTTGCGTTCCTTCGCGTCAAGGGCGGCAACGATGGTCTGCGCAGTGAGGTCAGGCACAAAGGCGCCACTACCACCCTGGTAGAGCACTTGGCGCAACGTCGGACCGGTCCAGATGAGGATGGACTCCACCGTCGGGGACAGGCCCGGCCAAGCACTGCCGCCAATTCGGACGGAACAGAAGGACATCTCAACTTTCGCTCCAGCGGCGACCGCGTCTACCACGGCCTCGGCGATGGAGGTCGCCTTCCTTGAGACCGGCGGGTGCGCCGGATTCCAAATGACGAAGACCTGGGCCGGCGGAAGTGAAAGCTCGTGGTGACGCCTCTGGGCGTGGCCAAGGATCTTGTTCTCGGTGCCCTCGGCGGCCGCAAGAGGCCTGCCCGAGGCATCTGCGCCGCCACGGAGTGTCGTCACCTCAAGGCCTATGGGATCAATGAGCCCGTCGAACAGAAAGTCCGGACCGGGAGGGGAGCAACGCCGCAGGGAGCCCAAGGCGTCGGGCATCACGCTCGCCAGGAGGGTTCGCGCAATCCAGTTCTCCTCGTCCTCGTGCGAGATCACTTCTCCCTCATGTCTGTCGAACGCGGCGTATCAGCCGCGGCGCGCCCTGCGCGCCGTCGGCTGCATGCGCTTGTTCGACGCTCGGATGTCATGACCTCAATCGAGTCGGAACAGGCGAGCACCATGAAATACGGTGGCGATTTCGACGACCTCATCTCTGAGGCGATACACAATGCGGTAGTTACCGTGGACGACCTCGCGGATCGACTCGTCGCCAAGCTCAGGCACCATCCGTCCGGAGCGAGGGTTCTTCTCAAGTCGGCCTACCGCGGCAACGATCCGTTCAACGACGAGGTCGGCGTAGCGAGCAGAGTCGCGTGCAACATACGCGCGGATCGCCTCGACGTCTTGGATCGCCTCGGGAGCCCAGACGATCCGGATCACCGGAGAAGTCGACGCTTCACCTCGGCGTGGTCGATGCCCTGCCCAGCATCCAGCTCAGCCAACCCGCGCTCGATCTTCGCCAAGAGAACCAAGCGCTCGATAGCATCTTCCAGCGTGGCATCCGCTGGTAGCTTCTCTATCGCCTCGAGGACTTTCTGTTTGGTGCTGCCGCTCGACATCGGCGCCTCCCTGGCCGCAATCACCGGCAGGCTTAGGATAACCGAATCCGGTCGCTACCGCCGACGACCGTCGGTGGTATCTCAGTTTGCTCGGAAGATTCCGCGGAGCCGGCGCGCACGTTTCATGGCCTCTTCCAGAGTTGACCTGGGCGGACGACCTCGCAGTGGTAGCAGCCGCTAGTTCTATGGTCGATGTTGTACCAGTGGTGCTGCCCCGCGACTCGCTCGCAATCCTCGCCCTTAGCGGCAAAGCCGAGGTTGATCAACGGCCACGGCAGCCGGCCGCGGAGCCATGTCCGCCACCGAAAGGGATGCCCTGGATCCCAAACCATGCCACGACCCTAGCACGCTGGCCGTTCAGCTCCATTCGCGCCAGCCGGCAAACTGAGACACGAGGCGACCGTCCGGCGATGCGGCGAACGTCGGCGCTCAGCGGCCGCGAGCGAGCATCGCGAGCCGCGGTCCGCTGCAGCGCGTTGTTGGGCGCTCACCGGTAATGCATGTGCCAACTCCTCGAGGAACTCCGTTACGCAGACAACAAGCGCTCTCGGACTGACAGTGAGCGCACGGACACTCGCAAGCGGCTTCGGACTCCTCGGCTCACCGGGGACCATGACGATCATTTCGATGTCGTTGTCGCTCCGTTGGCCGAAGAAGAGGATGTGCCTGGGGCCCTGGTGGACTAGGAAATCATCGCGGAAGTCCTTTACGAGCTGAAACCATTGTGTGCGCGTGCCGACGTACTCAGCCCATCGGGTGAGAGACGTTGGCAGCCGCGAGCCGGATAGGATCTTCCGGCGATGATCCTGAAACGACGTTAGGCTGGTCTGCAACGCGGGCTCCGCGATGCGAAGGACCGGGAGGGCACGGTCGCAGACGATCCTCGCGTGGATGAGGAGCGAAGAGCAGTCATGAGTGAAGTAGCGCTGGCACGTGCGCGCGTGAGCCGCTTCGGACGGGGAGAGGCGGCCATCCAACCCTCGGCCATCAAGCCAGAGGGCGTCCTTCATAGAGAGAAGCGTTCGGGCAGCGGCGAGAAAGAACTGCTCGTCGGCTTGGAGGAAGCGGTCAAGTTCGTCACGTAGCACCGGGGGGGGGCCGAGCGTCGAGGTGCCGTAGGATTGCCGGAGGGGCCGGAGTTCCCGCCAGGGTACGAGCGGCCGGTCAATCGGCCGCAGACCTAGGTGAACTGCATCTTCCTCGATCATGTCGTTCATCGGTCTAGACAGTATGACTTCCGCGAAGTGAGGCTGACCTCCGCCGCTCAACGCGGATTAGCCTCATGGAGGCCAGAGCCGCAAGGTGCTCTAGGCACAAACGAGCGTGGAGGTCAGCCATGGGTGAGTCTAGCAAGACTCTGTATGTCGGTCTTGATGTCCACAAGGACTCCATCGCCGTCGCCTACGCGCCGGAG
>QHVJ01000172.1 GCA_003222275.1 Acidobacteriota bacterium
ACGGTGGCCAGGCCGCGGAAGACGTAGGTGCCGAGGCCTCCGGCGCCGATGGCCGCGGCGATGGTGGCGGTGCCTACCGACACGACCGCGGCGACGCGCACGCCGGCCAGGATCACGGGCAGGGCGAGGGGCAGCTCGACCAGGCGCAGCCGCTGGCGCGCCGTCATGCCCATTCCCGTCGCCGCCTCGAGCACCGCGGGGTCCACCTGCTGGATGCCGGTCACGGTGTTGCGCAGGATGGGGAGGAGCGAATAGAGCACGAGCGCCACGATGGCCGTGCGCACGCCGATGCCGCCGATGAAGGGCACCGGGATCAGGAAGCCGAAGAGGGCGAGGCTCGGGATGGTCTGGGCGAGGTTGGCGAGGGCCAGGACGGGCCGCGCGAGGCGCGGGCGGCGGGCGAGGGCGATGCCGAGGGGGACGCCGATCGCCACCGCGATGCCTGCGGAGACGAGGACCAGCAGGACGTGCTGGCCGGTCAGGAGCAGCAGCTCCGAGCGGCGCTCGGCGAGGAACCTCAGCAGGCCCACGCGCGATCCATCACGGCAGCGCAGCGGCGATGAAGTCGGCCACGAAGCCGGGGTGGGGCGACTCGCGGAGCTGCGCGGGTGTGCCACGCTGCAGCACGCGGCCGCGGTCCATCACCGCCACCTCGTCGCCGAGGCGGAAGGCCTCCGGCACGTCGTGGGTGACCAGCAGCACCGTCTTGCCCAGGCGCGATTGCAGGGCGCGGAACTCGTCCTGCAACCGCCGCCGGGTGAGGGGATCGAGCGCGCCGAACGGCTCGTCCATCAGCAACAGCGGAGGATCGGCGGCCAGGGCGCGCGCGATGCCGACCCTCTGGCGCTCGCCGCCCGAAAGCTGGGCGGGGGGCAGGGATGCGAAGCGGCCCGGATCCAGGCCGACGAGGGCGAGCAATTCGTGCGACCGCGCGGCGCGCCGCGCCGGCGGCCACCCCATCAGCTCGGGTACCAGTCCCACGTTGCGCTCCACGGTGAAGTGGGGGATCAGCCCCGCTTCCTGGATGACGTAGCCGGTGCGGCGCCGCAGCTCGATGGGGTCCCACGACTCGAGCCGCCGCCCCAGGACCACGACCGAGCCGGCGTCGGGCTCGACCAGGCGGTTGAGGGTCTTGAGCGCGGTCGTCTTGCCCGAGCCGCTGGTGCCGAGCAGGACCAGCACACGGCCGTCTTCGACCGACAGCGAGAGGCCGTCGAGGGCCACGCTTCCGCCCGGATAGCGCTTGTGGACGTCGACGAGCTCGACGGCGACGGTCACGGCCGTCCGGCCGCGATCCACTCGAGCGCGAGCTGCTTGCCGTCCACGCGCGCCTGCAGCCGTTTCGTCTCGCCCCCCCGGAAGAAGGTCTTCAGGCGCCGGTTGAGGGTCACCCCGTCGCCTTCGACCTGGACCCTCACGCTGTGGGTGCCTGCCGGGACCTCCAGCGTCGCCGATTCGCTTCCGCGACGGCTCTTGAAGACGAGCAGCTTCTTCTTGACCCGGCTCTCGAGCGCCGCGTCGAGCACGCTCTGGTCGTCGATCCAGACCTTCATCGCGCCGGTCTTGAAGGGATGGTCGAGGGTGAGGGCGATGTGAGCCGGAGCGGGGACGGGCGTCGGACCGGCCGGCGGCGCGATGCCGGCGCCCGAAGCGCCCGCGGCGAACGGCGTCGAAGCGGGCTGCCGGCCGGAGACCATGAGCAGTGCGGCCGCGGCGGCGAGGCCCAGGCCCACGAGCGCAATGACCTCACGGCGTCCCCATGACGTGGCCGACGGCGGTGACGCAGTGCCTGACGGGGGACCCGCTTCCAGCGTGAGGGCCCCGGTGGACGAGCCCGCCCAGTCCGGCAGATGGGTCAGCCGGTGGCGCAAGGGCCTGCCCGCGAGCGCGTCCTCGACGTCCTCGGCCAGCGTGCGGCCGTCGGGATACCGCTCGGAGGGCCGCTTGGCGAGCGCCCGCATCACGATCACGTCCACCTCCGACGGCAGCTCTCGCGCGAACTGCGAGGGCGGCGGCGGATCGTGCCGCGCCACCCGGTTCAGGACGGCGGGGACCGAGGGGGCGTCGAAGGCCTTGGCGCCGGTCAGCATCAGGTACGTCACGCTGCCGAGGGAGAAGATGTCGCTCCGCCCGTCCACCGCCTCGCCCAGGGCCTGCTCGGGGGACATGTAGGACGGCGTGCCGAAGAACTCGCCCGCCGCGGTGAGCTGTGACGTGGCCAGCTTGGCGATGCCGAAGTCCATGATCTTGGGGTCGCCGGTGGGGAGGATCATCACGTTCCCGGGCTTGATGTCGCGGTGCACGATCCCGCGCGCGTGGGCGTGGTGCAGCGCTTCGGCCAGCCGCCCCGCGATGCGGAAGGCCTCGCGCCACTCCAGGGGCCCGGTCGCGGTCAGGTCGGACAACGTCTGCCCCTGCAGGTACTCGAAAGCAATGAAGAGAGCGCCCGTATCCGGGTCGCGGCCGACGTCGTGCACGACGACGATCGCCGGGTGGGACAGCCCCGCGGCCACGCGAGCTTCGGAGAGGAACCTCTCCTCGAAGGCCTTCTGCTGCTCCTGCGGCAGCGGGAAGACCGACTGGACCGTCTTGAGGGCCACGATGCGGCCCAGGGCCGGGTCGAGGGCCCGGTAGACGACCCCCATCATGCCGCGGCCGATCTCGCCCTGGATCTGGTACCGCGCGAGGGTCTGGGGGGTCACGAGGCCCAGAATGATACCGACTTTATAATCCCCGTGGGATGCGGGGAGGACGGGGTTGAGGCTGGGACCGGACGTGCTCCGCGACCTCTCGCGGGCATCCCTGCGCGAGTGGCTCCATACCGACGGGCTGGGCGGCTACGCCTCGTCCACGGTGGTCGGGCTGAACACCCGCCGGTATCACGGCCTCCTCGTGGCGGCGACCCGGCCGCCGGTCGGCCGCATGGTGCTCCTCTCGAAGCTCGACGACACGCTGAGCGTCGGCGGCCGCCGGTACGAGCTGGGGACCAACGCCTACCCGGGCGCGGTCCATCCCCGCGGCTTCGAGCACGCGGTCTCGTTCGAGCTGGACCCGCTTCCCACGCTGGTGTGGCAGGTCGAAGGGGGCACGCTCTCCCGCACGGTATGCCGCATCCATGACGAGCCCATCGCGACCGTCGCCTATCGCTATGACGGACCCGGCACGCCCGTCCTGGAAGTGCGTCCGCTCCTCGCCTACCGGGACTACCACGCCCTGCAGCGGGAGAACCCGGGGGTCCGGCGCGGTGCAGAGCGAGAGGCCGGCGACCTGGTGCTGCGACCGTACGCCGACGGCCCGCCCCTGCGCCTCCGCATGCCGGGGGCCACCTTCGTGCCCGACGGCCTCTGGTACCGCGCCTTCGAGTACGAGCGCGAGCGGGAGCGCGGGCTCGACTTCCGGGAGGACCTCTTCAGTCCCGGCGTGCTCCGCCTGGAGCTGCTCTCCGGCCGTGCGATCCACCTCATCGCTTCGGCGGGCGGTCTGCTCGCCGGCGTCGACCCGGAGCGGCTGATGGCGGCCGAGCGCCGGCGGCTGCGGATCGCCGGCGGCGGCGGGGAAGGCGCGCTGCCGGAGCTGCGGCGGGCCGCCGACGCCTTCGTCGTCCGGCGCGGGCCCGCGGGGCGAACGATCATCGCCGGGTATCACTGGTTCGCCGACTGGGGCCGCGACAGCATGATCGCCCTGCCCGGGATCTGTCTCGCCACGGGCCGCTCGGACGACGCCCGCGCGATCCTCAGCGAGTACGCGCGCCACGTGGACCGCGGCATGATCCCCAACCGCTTCCCCGACGCGGGCGGGGAGCCCGAGTACAACAGCGTCGACGCCGCCCTGTGGCTGGTGGTGGCGGTCGGCCGTTACCTCGAGGCCACCGGCGACGGCGGTTTCGTGCGCATGCGGCTGGCCGATTCGGTGGCCGCCATCCTCGACGGCTATCGCGCGGGCACCCGCCACGGCATCCGCGTGAACGCCGACGGCCTCCTCACCCAGGGCGAGGAAGGCCTCCAGCTCACCTGGATGGACGCGCGGGTGGGGCCGCAGGTCGTCACTCCGCGGCGGGGCCAACCGGTGGAGATACAGGCCTTGTGGTACAACGCGCTGCTCATCGGCGCCGAGGTGGCGCGCGAGGCGGCCGAGCCCGGCCGGGCCCGCGAGTGGGCGGCCCTCGCCGGCCGCGTGCGCGAGAGCTTCCTGCAGGCCTTCTGGTCCGAGGAACATGGCTACCTCGCCGACCTCGTCGCCGACGATGGCCAGGCGGACTTCTCCCTCCGGCCGAACCAGCTCTATGCGCTCGGCCTTCCCCACGTGCTCCTGCCCCGCGACCGGGCCCTGCGCGTCCTCCACTCCGTCAAGCGCCATCTGCTCACGCCCGTGGGACTGCGCACCCTCAGCCCCGAGCATCCGGCCTACCGCGGCCGATACGCCGGCGGGCCGGCCGAGCGCGACGCCGCGTACCACCAGGGCACGGTCTGGCCCTATCTGGCGGGGGCCTACTTCGACGCGGTGACGCGCGTGCATGGCGAGGCGGGCAAAGCGGAGGCGCGGGAGTGGCTCGACGGCTTCGCCGCGCATCTCGAGGAAGCGGGCCTGGGCACGGTGAGCGAGGTCTTCGACGGAGACGCGCCGCATGCGCCCGGGGGGGCGATCGCCCAGGCCTGGAGCGTGGGCGAGATCCTGCGCGTGGCGGTGCGCACGGGCTGGCGGCCGGCCCTGGACCGGCGTTAGTTGCGCCGGGTCCGTTATCGCTTCGGCGACTTCTGCGTGTCTCCCGCGCGCCGGCTCCTCCTGCGCTCGGGTCGGGAGCTGGCGCTCATCCCGCGCTACCTCGACCTGCTGATCCTGCTTCTCGAGCGCCGCCATGAGGCGGTCCACCGCCGGGAGATCTTCGAGACCGTCTGGAGCGACGTGGTCGTCTCCGACGGCGCGCTCAGCCAGGCGGTGCGCACGCTGCGGCGGACGCTCGGCGACGACTCGCGCGAGCCCGTCTACATCCGGACCGTCTCGCGGCACGGATACCGGTTCGCCTTCGACGCCGTCGTGGAAGAGCCCGAGGACGATGCGCCGCTGCCGGCCGCGGCGGTGGCCATCTCCCCCGTGCCCCTCTCGCCGGCGCGAGGGGATCCGTTCGAGGACGCCCTGGAGAAGCTGCTCTCGGAGCAGGACAGGGAAGCTCGACGGGAAGCGGCCGAGGCTCTCCACGCCCTGGGCACCGCCGAGGCACTGCGGCGTCTGGGCCGGCGCCCCGGCCACGAGGCCGCCCGCGCGCTCCTCCGCGACGCGCGGTGGGACGTGCCCGGTGCCGGGCCCGTGCCACTCTTCGGCCAGCCGGGTGGCCTCACGGCCGCCCGGCTCCTTATTACCCTGCGCCTTCGGCACGCGCTCCGTCTCGCGCGCCAGCGATGGGCCGCGGCCTGCGCCGGCGGGGCGGCCGCCGGCGCCGTGGCGGGCGCGCTCGGCGGCCTCGCCCTCCGACTGGCTCCCGGCTCGCACGCTCCGGCCAGCGTCGCCGTCACCCTCGCTCTGGTGGGTGTGATCGTCGGAGGCTTGGGCGCCGCCGGCGTCGGCGCGGGCCTCGCCGCCGCGGAGGCGGTCGCGCGGTCGCTTCGCGGACCGGCCCTCGTCCTCGCCGGAGCGGCCGGGGGCGGGACCATCGGGGCCACGTCGAACCTCGTCGGCCGATGGGTGCTCGAGGGCCTCTTCGGGCGCGAGCTGTCGGCCGTCGGAGGCGGGCTGGAGGGGCTCGCGATCGGCGCCGCCGCCGGCCTCGGCTATGCGCTGGCGACGCCGCGCCACGAAGGCGGGATGGCGACCCCCCGGGGCGCCGACCGCGTTCGGGCGGCGGCGATCACGGGCCTGAGCTGCGCGGCGGCCGCCGTCGTCGTCACCGCCCTCGGCGGGCACCTGGCCGGGACCAGCTTGAACTTCGTCGCCCGCACCTTCCAGGGCTCGCAGGTCGGGTTGGCGCCCCTGGCGCGGATGCTGGGGGAGCCGGAGCTGGGTCCGCTGAGCCGTGCCGTCATCGGCGCCTACGAAGGAGCCTTCTTCGGCTTCGGCCTCGCCCTCGGGCTCACCCGCCGTCCGCTATAATTTGATGAATCCAAGGAGGCCCATGTCCGCCATCTCCCGCCGCGAGGTGCTCGGCACCCTGGCCGCGAGCCTCGCCGCTCCGGCCCTGCTCCGCGCGAAGGGCCGCGGCCGGCGCCTGCCCATCGCCTTCTCCACGCTGGGCTGTCCGGGCTGGACGTGGCCGACGGTGCTCGACCAGGCCGACCGCCTGGGCTATGCGGGCATCGAGCTGCGCGGCATCCAGGGCGACATGGACCTCACGAAGCGGCCGGAGCTCACGGGCGACGGCCTCAAGCGGACGCGTCGTGATCTCGAGGCGCGCGGGATCGTGGTCACTGATCTCGGCGCGTCTGCGCACATGCACGAGAAGGACCCGGCGTTGCGGACGGCCCAGCTCGACGAGGGGCGCCGCTTCATCGACCTCGCCCACGCCCTTGGCGTGCCCTACGTGCGCATGTTCGGCGACAAGATGCCGCCCGACGAGCCGAAGGAAGACGCCCTGAAGCGCATCGTGGACGGATTCCAGCAGATGGCCGCCTACGCGAAACCGGCCGGGGTGACCGTACTCATCGAGTCGCACGGCGACTTCACGCACTCGTCGGACCTGCAGACGATCATCGAGGGGGTCGGGTCGCCCGCGTTCGCGCTCCTCTGGGATGCGCATCATACGTTCGTCGCGGGCGGCGAGGCGCCGGCCGACACGTACAAGCGCCTGGGCCGCTACATGCGGCACACGCATTTGAAGGACTCCAAGCCGGAGGGCAACGACCACCGGTACGTGCTCACCGGCACCGGTGTCGTGCCGGTGAAAGAGCAGGTCCGGGTCCTGGCCACCAACGGGTACAAGGGCTTCTATTGCTACGAGTGGGAGAAGAAGTGGCACCCGGAGATCGAAGAGCCCGAGGTGGCGTTCCCGCACTATGTGAAGGTGATGACGGAGTACCTGGCTCAGGCCGGCGTCAAGGTCTAAAGGAGGTCCCATGGCAAAGAAGGAGACGCTTTCCCGCCGCGATTTCCTGGGCAAGAGCGGCCTGGCCCTCGGCGCCGTCGCGGCGTTGCCCGCGCTCCCGGTGGCGGCGGCCGCGGACGCGAAGCTGCCCCACCGCGTGCTGGGTCGCACGGGCGTCTCGGTGCCGATCCTCGCCTTCGGCTGCGGCAGCCGCTTCCTGATGTACGAGCCCGAGGAGGCCGGCCTCGCCGCGCTCAACCGCGCGATCGACATGGGCATCACCTACCTCGACACCGCCATCGACTACGGCGACGGCAAGAGCGAGACGCGGGTCGGCATGGTCATGAAGACGCGCCGGAAGGAGGTCTTCCTCGCCACGAAGATCCCGGGTCGCGCCCGCACGCGAGACGCGGCGCTCAAGGAGGTCGAGGCGAGCCTGAAGCGGCTGCAGACCGACCACGTGGACCTGCTCCACATCCACAGCCTCGGCGACGAGGCCGACCTGGCGAAGATCGAGGCGCCCGACGGCGTCTTGAAGGCCCTCTACGAGCTGCGGGGCCAGAAGACGGCCCGGTTCATCGGCATGACCAGCCACACCGACGGCGCGGTGATGGCCAAGGCCGTCGAGAGGAACGACCTCGACTGCGTGCAGATGGCGATGAATCCGGCGCGGGCCAACCGCTTCGAGGACCTGGCCCTGCCCGCGGCCAAGGCGAAGAACCTCGGCGTGATCCTGATGAAGGTCACCGGCCAGGAGCACCTGCTCGGCGCGGGAAAGGCCGAGGCGGCGCCGCTGCTGCGCTACGCCTGGAGCCTGCCGGTGTCCGCCGTGGTCTGTGGGATGCCGAAGCCGGAGTTCGTCGAGGCGAACGTCGCCTCGGCCCGCGGCTTCACGTCGATGCCTCCGGCCGAGATGGACCGGCTACGCGAGCGGCTGGCGGGGGAGCGGGTCGTCCTCGAGCAGTTCTTCGCCCGCCACCACGACTGCCGGATGGCTTAGGCCTGGGCGAGTGTTGCCTTTCAACGCAGAGGCCGCAGAGGAACGCGCCGAGGACGCAGAGAACAGCTAGAAACGAAGCCTCGACCTGCTTCCATCGCTGGCGTAGTAGAGTACGGATGGGAACAGGAGGTCATCGTGCCCGATCCTGCGCGTACCCCCGGCCGCAACGATCCTTGTCATTGCGGCTCGGGGAAGAAGTACAAGAACTGCTGTCTCGACAAGGACGAGGCGAAGGCCCGCAAGGTGCGGACCCAGGCCGAGGCGGCGGCCGGGAAGGAGGAGGCCGGGGCGGCGGATGCCCCGAAGACCCCTCCCCCTCCGCCCAAGCACACCACCCGCCAGCCCTGGAAAGGCGCCCAGACCCCGCGCGGCTTCCAGCGCATGAACATCCCTCGCCGGTCGGGAGGGAGTTAAGCCGTCGTAATGCCGTGGCCGCTCACGATACGGAGGCAACGATGAGGATTACCGCTTCTTTCAGGCTTCCCGCAATTCTGATCGGCGTGATCATGCTCGCTCCGCCCGCCTCCACCGCGAAGGCTGACGAGGGAGGAAGCCGCGCCGGTTGCCGCGGCCTGCCCACCCAACCGCAGCTCAAGGCCGCCCTCGAGGCGGCCGTCCAGACCGAGACGAGCGGGCTCAACAACCACATGTGGGCCACGATCGTGAACCGCGACGGCATCGTGTGCGCGGTGGCGTTCTCGGGGACCGACCGCTCCGCCGAGTGGCCGGGGAGCCGCGTGATCTCGGCCCAGAAAGCCAACACCGCCAACGCGTTCAACCTCGACAACCACTCGTCGAGCAATGGATCGGGCCAGCCCACGGGCCTCGCCCTGTCGACCGCGAACCTGTACTCGGCGACGCAGCCGGGCGGCAGCTTGTACGGCCTCCAACACAGCAATCCCGTGGACACCGAAGCCGCGTACAAGGGCCCGTCGACGAACTACGGAACCCCCAACGACCCGCTCGTCGGGGTCAAGGTCGGAGGCGTGAACGTCTTCGGCGGCGGCCTCGGCCTCTACGATTCTTCGAAGCAGG
This sequence comes from Acidobacteriota bacterium, assembly GCA_003222275.1. Classification (GTDB taxonomy): domain Bacteria; phylum Acidobacteriota; class Vicinamibacteria; order Fen-336; family Fen-336; genus AA32. The sequence goes on from QHVJ01000172.1 coordinate 9,048, forward strand.
TCGTCGGGGGGCTCGGCGCCAGCGGCGATACCTCCTGCGCCGACCACAACATCGCCTGGCGAGTGCGCCATGCCCTGGCGCTGGATTACCTCTCCGGGGTCGGCGGCGTCAGCGGCGATGCCACGAGGCCCGACAACATCGTCTTCGACATCGTCCCCAATCCCTTCGGAGGGACCGGCAACAGCGCGGGTGGCTTCGGCCATCCCATGTGCCTGAACACGTCCGGCTCGGAGACGCTTCCGCCCGTACGCTGACCGCGTCCCCCGCAGGCAAGGAGAGTGCCCGTGGAGAAGAGGACCCTGGGACGTAGCGGCCTCGAGGTCTCCGCCCTCGGCCTGGGCTGCATGGGCATGTCGGAGTTCTACGGCCCCGGCGACGACGCGGAGTCGATCGCGACCATCCACGCCGCGCTCGACGCCGGGATCAACTTCCTCGACACCGCCGACGTGTACGGCCCGCACACGAACGAGGCGCTGGTGGGCAAGGCCATCCGCGGGCGCCGGAACGAGGTCGTGCTCGCAACCAAGTTCGGCATCGTGCGTGATCCCGCCGAGCCCACCCGGCGCGGCGTGAGCGGCAAGCCCGACTACGTGCGCTCGTCGTGCGAGGCGAGCCTGAAGCGGCTGGGCGTGGAGACGATCGACCTCTACTACCAGCATCGCGTCGACCCCGCGACGCCCATCGAGGACACGGTGGGCGCCATGGCGGAGCTGGTGCGGGCGGGCCAGGTGCGCTACCTCGGCCTGTCGGAGGCGGGACCCGAGACGCTGCGGCGTGCCTGCAGGGTCCATCCCATCACCGCCCTCCAGAGCGAGTACTCGCTGTGGAGCCGCGACGTGGAGGATGGGCCGCTTCCCGCGTGCCGCGAGCTGGGCATCGGCTTCGTCGCCTACAGCCCGCTCGGGCGGGGATTCCTCACCGGCCAGGTCAAGCGATTCGAGGACCTCGCCCCCGACGACTGGCGCCGGGGCTCGCCGCGGTTCCAGGGGGAGAACTTCGCCAAGAACCTCGAGCTGCTCCGCCACGTCGAGCAGATCGCGGTCGAGAAGAAGTGCACGCCCTCGCAGCTCGCGCTGGCGTGGGTGCGGTCCAGGGGCAAGGACGTCGTGCCGATCTTCGGGACCAAGCGGCGGAAGTACCTGCTCGAGAACCTTGCCGCGCTGAAGATCGCGCTCACCGAGCAGGACCTGCGCCGGCTCGACGAGCTGGCGCCGAAGGGCGCGGCCGCGGGGGATCGCTACGCGCCGGCGCTCATGCAGTACATCGGCCGCTGAGCTGAACGGCGGGAGGGGACGCGTCGCCATGGCGCACTGTTCCCGGCTCCTTCTCGCTTCGCTTTTGCCGGTCGCGGCGGCGGCGCAGGTCGTCGCTCCGGGGCGCGGCGGCCCGGACCTGTCCGGGCTGAGCCGCGACCTCCAGTCGCTCAGCGAGCGCATCAAGCCCGCCGTGGTCCAGGTCCTGGTCACGGGTTATGCGCCGGCGGACGGCCAGCTCGTCAAGCAGCGTGCGAGCGGCTCGGGCGTGATCCTCGACTCCGACGGCTACGTGATCACCAACGCCCACGTGGTCCAGGGAGCGCGGCGCGTCCAGGTCGCGCTCGCCGGCCTCGCCAGCGGACCGCCCGGAGCGCGGTCCATCCTGAAGGCGCCGGGGCGCGTCGTGGGCGCGGTGGTGGTCGGGACCGATCTCGAGACCGACCTCGCCGTGCTCAAGCTCGACGAGAAGGGTCTTCCCTTCCTGCCCTTGGGCGATTCGGAAGCGCTCCGCCCCGGCGAGCTCGTCCTTGCCTTCGGGAGCCCGCTGGGGCTCGAGAACTCCGTGACCCTCGGGGTCGTGAGCGCGGTCGCGAGACAGGTCCGCCCGGACGACCGGATGATCTACGTCCAGACCGATGCATCGATCAACCCGGGAAACAGCGGCGGACCGCTCGTCGACGGCCAGGGCCGCGTCGTCGGGATCAACACCTTCATCTATTCGCAGTCGGGCGGCAGCGAGGGAATCGGCTTCGCCGCCCCCAGCAACATCGTGCGCAACGTCTTCGATCAGATCCGCCGTACGGGCCGGGTCCACCGGGGCGAGATCGGGGTGCGCGTCCAGACGGTCACCCCGGCCCTGGCCGCCGGGCTGGGGCTGCGGCAGGACTGGGGCGTCGTGCTCTCGGACGTGCCTCCGGACGGCGCGGCGGCCCGGGCCGGCCTGCGCATCGGCGACGTCGTCTTGAAGCTCGACGGCAAGGTCATGGAGAACGCCCGCCAGCTCGAGGTGGATCTCTACCCGCGGGTGCCCGGAGGCAGCGTGAGCCTGGAGGTATTGCGGGGAGCGGAGCGCCTCGCCTATGTCGTCACGATCGCCGAGCGGGCCGGCGATCCCGAGCGCTTCGCCGACCGTGTGAGCCCGGACCGGAACGCCGTGGCGCGCCTGGGCGTCCTCGCGCTCGACCTCGACGACGCCGTGGCCCAGTTGCTGCCGCCGCTGCGGGCGAGGGCCGGCGTGGTCGTCGCCACCGCCGGCGGCCGCGCCGAGCCCGACCCGCTGCTGCCGGGGGACGTCATCTATTCCGTCAACCAGGAGCCCGTGAGCGGTGTGGAACGGCTGCGCGAGGTGCTGGCGCAGCTCAAGGCAGGCTCCCCCGTCGTGCTGCAGGTCGAGCGGGGCGGAGAGCTGCGGTTCCTCGTCATCGAGCCGGAGTAGGGCCCCGCTTAGGCCTTCCGGCTGGGAGGTCCCAGCGGCAGCCGGGCGCGCAGCGCTTCGCGGCTGAGAGGCACCGCGGCGGAGGAGTTCAGCAGCTCGTACATCACGTCCTGGCGCGGGCGCGCCGTCCGCGGCGCGGGGGCGCCCTCGCCGAGGGACGGCCACAGCGCTTCGCGCAGGCCTTCGGGCAGGACGTTCTCCAGGTACTCGAGGGCGGTGCCGCGCAACGCGCGGTCCGTGCCGCGCAGGGCCCGCAGCGCGATCTGCAGCGGCTCGCGCTCGAGGGCCAGCGACAACAGCGTGAAGACGTGGTCGAGCTCGAGGACGCGCGGGGCACGCTTCACCTCGCGGAGTGCGGCCGCGAAGACGTCCGCCCGCGGGACGGACAGGTCGGGACTGCGGCTGGTGATGCTGGCGAGGGCGATCGCACACTGTTCCCGCACGTCGAGGAGCTCGTCGTCCAGGCCCTGGACGAGCCCCTCCACCGCGCGGCGCGTGGTGCAGACCTTCAGCACCCGGGGCACGCGGCGGCGCACCGCCGGATCCTGGCGCGGGTCGAGGAGCGCGTCCACGAGCTGCCCGGTCACCTCGGGGGCCATGCGCCGGAGGGCGCGCAGCGCCTCCAGGAACAGGTCGTCCTGCGCGAGCAGGGGCAGCAGGTGGGCGACGAGGGCGGCGGGAGGCCGGGGCGGCTGTCGCAGGAGCAGGCGCACCAGGCCCTTGTCGCCGGAGCGCAGGTCGGTGATGGCCTGCAGCAGGGGATCGGGGCCGGCCGCCTCGTCGCGGGCGCGGATCGCCTCGATCTCGCGGAGCAGCGTGTTGCGGTCGAGGGCGAGGCCCGTCTGGGCGAGGGTGTGGCGGGTGGCGTCGTCCACCACCTCCGAGGCGCTGAGACGCACCCGTCCCGCGCGCAGGCTCTGCTCGAGCGAGCGCACGTAGCCCCGGTGGAGGCGGCCCGTGAAGGACAGTGCGGCCACGCACAGGACGGCGGCGAGGGCGAAGAGCACCCGCGGCGTCTGCGTGGGGACGAGGGCCACCGCGAGGAGGGCGATCGCGCCTCCGACCAGCGATCCGAGCTTGTCGAAGCCCACGTCGACGACGGCCTTGGTCGGACGCTTCTCCGCTTCGGGCAGCGGCGTGAACAGCAGCTCGTAGCCGGAGCGGAAGAGCGAGCTGGTGTTGATGTCCTGCCCGGCGCGCGCGAGGATCGCGGCCCACATCCGAGGGTCGAGCAGCCCGAGCAGCGCGACGACGAGGATGGTCGCCGGGCGCACCGCCACCGTGCCCGCGAGCCCGAGGGTACGCAGCGATGAGCGGGCGAGGCCCGCCTGCACCCCCAGGCTCAGCACGCCGAACACCGTGTTGAGGATCGCGAAGAACGACATGAGCTGCGACCCGCGGCTGAAGGCCGAAGCGGCCTGCGACTTCAGCACGTAGTCGAGCAGGCTGTCGGTAATCGCGCCGATGGCGACGACGAGCGCGAGGTCCCGGAGGTACGGCACGCGGCGCAGCGTGTTGAGCGCAGAGGGCGTTCCGGCCGCAGTCTCCGCCGCGACGCTGGATACGGCACCGTGGTGTCGCCCGAGGCCGACCATGCCCACCATCGCCGCCAGCGTGAGCAGCGCCATCACGAGGAGCATGGCCGGCACGGGGATGAGGCGGGAGGCGCCCCAGGCCATGAGCCCGCCGGCCACGCCGCCTACCGATGCTCCGAAGCTGATCCGGCCGACGACTCTCTTCGCCGTGTACGGATCGAAGCGCTCGTTGATGAGCGACCAGAAGCCGGAAAGGAGGGTACCCCCGAAGAGCGACAGGTGCAGGTACACGGCCACCGCGGCCACCTTGGGCGCGGCCAGGCACAGGAGCCACTCCAGCAGGAGCAGCACGCTCGACAGGCCCGCCGCCACCGGCAGGACCCGGAACGGTGACCGCCGGGCCAGCGCCCACGACAGTGCTCCGACCGCCAGAACCGATGCGGCCGAAGACGCCATCATCACCGCGGGCAAGAAGGCCACCGGGAACGTGGAAAGGAACAGCGCGTCCCGCGTGGCCCGACCCGCCGTCTGCTGGGCGATGAGCAGCGCGCTCACCAGGGTCGCGGCGACGACGGCCCGGCGGCCCTCGTCGTCGAGAAGGGCGTCTTTCATGCCGCTTCCGCGACCTCGGCGCGGTCGTGAATCCGGATCGGCCACTATACTACGGGCGCATGAGAGCGCCGGCGGCGGCGATCGCCGTGGCCGTCCTGCTGGTGTCCGCAGCGGCGCGGGCGCAGGACTGGGACGAGGCCTATCGTACCGGCGTGACGGCCCTGGCCCGGGGAGACAATGGGCGGGCGGCCGAAGCGTTTCGGCGGGCGATCGCGCTGCACCCCGAGCCCGGGCGCAACATCCCGACCTACGGCACCAACATCGAGGCGCGTTATTTCCCATACCTCCGCCTGGCCGAGGCCTGCCTGGCCCTCGAGCAGCTCGAGGCGGCGCGGGAGGCGCTGGAGAGATCCGCTTCGTGGGGCGCGCGGGAGCCGGCCGACGAACGCGAGAAGCTGATCACGCGTGTCCACGCGGCGCTGGCGCAGCGGCGGCCCGCGTCACCCTCGCCGCCGCCGGCCACGGCCCCGCCGGCCGCTCCGCCCACGGCGCCGCCGGTCGTCGCCGCGCCCACGCCGACCTCCACTCCCGAGGCGGCTCCCTCCGCGCCGGCGTCGGCCCGCGCGACGCCGGTCCCGCGCGAGCCGTTCCATCCGGGACACGTCGGCGACCGGGAAACGCGGCCGCCGCCGGAGCCGTCGGGGGGTCCTGTCTCCGTTGCACCGGCCGCGGATCGCCCCGCGGGCACGCTCGAGATCATCTCGCAGCCGTCGGGAGCCACGACGTACATCGACGACGAGCCCGTGGGCGCGACCGACCCGCAGACGGGACGGCTGGTGAAGACGGGCGTCGCTCCGGGGCGCCACCACGTACGCCTGACGCGCGCAGGATACGAGGACAGCGTCCAGGACCTGGACGTCGCGCCGGGTGGCGCGGCCGTCCTTCGGGCCACGCTGGCCCCCGTGCCCGCGGTTTCTGCGGGCGCGCGCATGGGATTCGTCGCGCTCGCCCTGCTGGCGATCGGTGTGGTCGTCGTGCTCGCGTGGCTCGCGCTGCGGCGGCCGGAGGAGCCAAACCGTCTCGGCGAGCGAACGCCGCGCTCCCGAGGGCATGAGGCCGACGCCGCCACGCCATCCGGGATCAATCCGGGCGCGAGGAGCGACGAGATCGGGCAGGAATGGTTCGGCGAGTTCCGTCTCCTCGAGATGCTGGGCAAGGGCGGGATGGCCTCCGTCTTCAAGGCCCAGCGGCGCAACGAGCTGACCGCGCTGAAGCGGCCGCTGGCCTCGCTGCTCGACGATCCCCAGTTCCGCGAGCGCTTCTTGCGCGAGGCCGAGATCGGGCGGACCCTCAACCACCCGAACATCGTGCGCATCCTCGAGCGGGGCGACGTGGCACGGGTCCCCTACTTCACGATGGAGCTGCTGCCCGGCGAGACCCTCCAGGCGTTCATCGCGCGCGAGGGCCCGGCCGCGCCCCGCACGGCGGTGGCGATCGCGGTGCAGGTGGCGGAGGCGCTCGACTTCGCCCACAGCAAGGGCGTGGTGCACCGCGACCTCAAGCCGTCCAACGTCATGCTGCTTCCCGACGGTACGGTGAAGGTCATGGACTTCGGCATCGCGCGCGCCCGCCGCTTCGAAGGCATGACCGCGACCGCCGCCTTCCTGGGCACCCCGAACTACGTGGCGCCGGAAATGATCGACGGGCGCGGCACGGAGCCGCGCAGCGATCTCTACGCGCTGGGCCTGATCCTCTACGAGCTGCTCACGGGGCGGACGCCCTTCTCGGGCGATTCCCCCTTCGCGATCCTGAAGAAGCACTGTAGCGAGGAGCCGCCGCCGCCCTCGAGCCTCCAGCCCGGCGTGCCCGCTGAGCTCGAAGCGATCGTGCTGCAGCTCCTGCGCAAGGACCCGGCCGAGCGGCCGGCGTCCGCCGAGGACCTGGTGGTCGCCCTGCGCGACTGGCTGAACCGCGCGGCCTGATCAGGCGGGTGTAGTATCGCGCATGCGTCACCTGGCCGGCCGCGGCGCGCTGCTCGTGTCGGCCCTGCTCGCGGGCGCAAGCGCCGCCGCCCAGAACATCGTGTTCACCCGCAGCGGCTCGGGGGCGCGGGCGGCGGGGATGGCCAACGCGTTCATCGCCGTTTCCGACGACGGCAGCGCGGCCTCGTGGAACCCGGCGGGGCTCGGCCAGCTTCGCAAGCCGGAGCTGTCGGTCGTGAGCACCACGTCCGGAGTCACCCTGCGCGCGGAGGGCTTTCGGACGCGGGACGACCTGTCCGCGTTCACCACCGCGCGCTCGTCGTACCAGAGCACCTACCTCGACTTCGCGAGCCTGGCCGTGCCGGTCACCCTGTGGGGAAAGCCGGTCACCTTTCAGGGCGCGTGGCGCCGGCTCTACACGCTCGACTACCGCGAGGTCGTCTCGCTGAACCGGGAGCCGCTGGCGCCGGCCGCTCCACCTCCCGCGCGTATCGACGCCAACAGCGACGTGCTCGGAAGTGTCGACCTCGTCTCGATGGCCGGCGCCGTGAAGCTCACCTCGCGCCTCGCCGTGGGCGGGAGCTTCAACCTCTGGCGTGGTCATTGGACGAACGATGGTTCCGTCACCGAGACTCCCCTCGCCGGGCCCGGGCTGGCCGAGTTCCTGACGTCGAGCGGCACCAACCGCGTCCACGGCGACAACGTGAGCCTGGGGCTCATGCTCACGTACCCGCGCTGGAGCGTCGGTCTGCTCCACCAGCTCCCGCTGCGCGCCAGCTTCAAAAGCGCGGACGCCGTCACGCGAAGCGGCGCCGCGGTGGCACCCATCCCGGCGTTCGACGGGACCCTGCGCTTCCCGTACGCCTTCGGTGCCGGCGGCGCGTGGCGGCCCGCGACGCGCTGGACGGTGGCGTTGGATCTCAGCTGGGACAACTGGAGGGATGCGGCCCTGAAGTCGCCCGAGACGGGTGAGATCAACCTCTTCGACAACTTGCCGCAGAACCTCACCAGCACGCGGGACACACTCTCGGTGAATGCGGGGGCCGAGCACCTCTTCTCGGGCGACGGCTACGTGGTGCCGCTCCGCTTCGGCGCCGCGTGGGAGCCGCAAGGCGCGCGCAGCCCCTTCACCCGCGACCCCGTGAACTACGTGATGCTCGCGGCGGGAACGGGTTACAACACCAACAGCTTGAAGTTCGACGCCGCCTTCCAGTTCCGGTGGAGCCACTTCCGGGACGGCGCGGACTTCGGGGTCGTGGAGCCCGGTGCGGCCACGCTGCCGTCGGCGGTGGGGGAGCGCGCCACCCGCGAGTGGCGGCTCAAGCTGTCGCTGATCCTGCGCG
>QHVJ01000173.1 GCA_003222275.1 Acidobacteriota bacterium
CGTGTTCGACCTGCACAAGGCTTTCTCGCCGCCCGACAGCCAGGCCTGGGCCGCCGAAGGCTGCCGCACGGCGGGCATCGGCTGCCTCGATTGCAAGGGACGGCTCATCGACCATCTCCTGCACCGGCTGGAGGAGATCCACGAGCGCCGGCCACGCTTCGCCTCGCGTCCCGACGACGTCTGGGACATCCTGAAGGAGGGCTCCCAGCGGGCGCGCGAGACTGCCCGGGCGACCATGGAAGAAGTACGATCGGCGATGAAGATCCGCTACCCGATCAGCTGAGAGGGACCGCATTGACCGACGAGCCGGCCGGCCCCCCCGCGGGCCTCGAGTCCATCCTCCCCGAGGACGCGCCGAGGATCCGTTTGCCCGAGTTCGAGGGACCGCTCGACCTCCTCCTCTACCTCATCAAGAAGAACGAGGTCGACATCCACGACATCCCCATCGCCCCCATCACGCGCCAGTACATGGAATACCTGGACCTCATGAAGGAGCTGAACCTCGACGTGGCCGGGGAGTTCATGGTGATGGCGGCCACGCTCATCCACATCAAATCGAAGATGCTCGTGCCGGTGAACCCCACGGAGGCGGAGGGCGAGGAAGAAGGGGAGGACCCGCGCGACGAGCTGGTGCGCCGCCTGCTCGAGTTCCAGCGCTACAAGGAGGCGGCGGGGCTGCTGCACCAGAAGCGCGAGATCCGCGCCGCCACCTGGATCCGGCCCGACACGGCCCTGCCCACCTTCGACGACGCGGGCGAGGAGATGATCGAGGCCGGGCTCTACGACCTCATCGGCGCGTTCAAGGAGCTGCTCGAGCGCCGCAAGACGCTCCTCGCCCACGAGGTGGAGCACGAAGGCAAGAGCGTCGAGGAGCGCATGGAGGAGCTGCTGGACATGCTTCGGGAGGGGCAGTCGCTGGAGTTCCTCGAGCTGTTCGCGAGCGAGGAGACCAAGGCGGGCATGATCCTGACCTTCCTCTCCTTGCTCGAGCTGATCCGCTTGAAGAGGATCAAGGTCTATCAGCGCAGCCTGTTCGGCCCCATCCGCGTATTCCGGCCGCTGGGGCCGGAGGCCGGGGCGCCCATGCCGGGCGCGCCCGCCGCCTGACGGAGGATCATTGGAAGAGACGCCGGAGCCGAGAGAGACTGGAGAGGGCGCATCCGTCCTGCCCGCGGCCGACGTGCGCGCGGTGCTGGAGGCGCTGGTCTTCGCGTCGCCGCATCCGGTCAGCCCACGCGAGATCACGCGCGTCCTGGCCGGTGTCCCGCGCGAGGCGTGGCAGGCCGCGCTCGAGGAGCTGAAGGCCGACTATGCCCGCGACGGCCGAGGGCTCCAGCTCGTGGAGATCGCGGGGGGCTGGCAGATCACCACCCGGCCCGAGTACAACGACTGGGTGCGCGAGATGCTGGACCCGAAGTCGCCGACGCGGCTCTCGATCCAGGCCCTGGAGACGCTGGCCGTGATCGCCTACAAGCAGCCGGTGACGTTGCCCGAGATCATCGAGCTGCGGGGCGTGAAGTCGGGGGGCGTGATCAAGACGCTGCTGGAGAAGCGGCTCATCCGCATCACCGGCCGCAAGCCCGTGGTCGGCCGGCCCATGCTCTACGGCACCACCAAGGAGTTCCTGCTCCACTTCGGCCTGAGAGATCTCGCCGAGCTGCCCAAGATCGAGGAGTTCGCCGAGGTGCTCGGCGAAGAGGTGGATGTAGCCGGCCTCAAGCGGGCGATCGAAGCGCCGAGGCCGGTCGAGATTCCGCTCGCGGAGGACGCAGAGAGCGCAGAGGAAGCAGAGAGCGCAGAGGATGCAGAGGACGCAGAGGGCCAATAGCCTTCATTCAGGGGAGGACCGAGATGATGAAGCCCGTCATGCTGTTGTTCGCCGCCCTCGGCGTGGCGGTGCCGGCCGTGGCCGACAGCGGGTGGCAGCCGATCTTCGACGGCGGCGGTTTGACCGGCTGGGAGCAGGTGGGTCCCGGGAAGTTCGTCCTCGAGGACGGGCTGCTCAAGACCCAGGGCGGGATGGGCATGCTGTGGTTCACGCCGCGAAAGATCGGCAACGCGACGATTCGCATCGTTTACAAGACGGCCAACAAGGCTGCCAACTCCGGTGTCTTCATCCGTATTCCCGAGAAGCCGACCGAGCCGTGGATGCCCGTCAACCGGGGCTACGAGGTCCAGATCGACGATTCCGAGAACGACAATCACGTCACCGGAGTGCTTTACTCGCTGACGAAGGCGATGGCGCGGCCGGGCAAGCCGGGGGAGTGGAACGAAATGGAGATCACCCTCGACGGCCCGCGCACGGTGGTCGTCGTCAACGGGGCCAAGGTCACCGATTACACCGAGGGCCAGCCCGTGCCGCCGAAGGTCGAGACGTGGGAGCCGGACCGGGGCCCGCGTGCGATGGAGGGCTACATCGGTCTGCAGAACCATTCCGACAAGGACGTGGTGTGGTTCAAGGAGGTGAGCATCCGGCCGCTCCCGTTGGCCTCGGGGCCGCACTCCGCTTCGGAGCCGGATGTGCGGACGCTCGACGCCCGCCGCTTCGACGCGATGGTGAAGGGCGACACCGCCGCCCTCGACGGCCTGCTCGCCGACGACCTCGTCTACACGCACGCGAGCGGCAAGGTGGACAGCAAGGCCTCGTTCCTCGACGACATCAAGACCGGCCAGCTCCGTTACAAGGTCATCCGGCCGGAGGATCCGAAGCTGAGCGTCTACGGCGACACGGCGGTGGCGACGGGCCTGGCCGCGGTCGAGGTGAACAACCACGGGCAGGAGCTGAACATGAAGCTACGCTACACCGACGTCTGGGTGAATCGCGGCGGCAAGTGGCAGATGGTGGCCTGGCAAGCGACGCGGCTCCCCAATCCCTGAGCGCGCCCGGGAATGCGTTAGCATCGAGATTGTGGAGGAAAGACTACAGAAGATCCTGTCGCGGGCGGGTGTGGCGTCTCGGCGGGGCGCCGAGAAGATCATGAGCGAGGGCCGCGTGACCATCAACGGCGCCACCGTCCGGGAGCTGGGCACGAAGGCGGACGCCGCGCGGGACGACATCCGCGTGGACGGCGTGCGCGTGCGGCCGCCGCGCGAGACGGTCTACCTGCTCCTCAACAAGCCCAAGGGTGTCGTGACCACGAGGCGCGATCCCGAGGGACGCACGACGGTCATGGACCTCGTCCCCCCGGTGAGCGGACTCTTCCCCGTCGGGCGGCTCGACGTCACCACCGAAGGCCTGATCCTCCTCACCAACGACGGCGCTTTTGCGGAGCGCGTGGCCCACCCGCGCTACGAGGTCGCCCGCGTCTACCACGCGAAGGTGCGCGGCGTGCCCGATCCGGCGACACTCGCCCGGCTGCGCAGCGGCGTGAGGGTCGAGGGGGAGCGGCTCGCCGTCGACGACGCCCGTGTCCTCAAGGCCGACAACAACGCCTGGCTGGAGCTGAAGCTGCACGAGGGCAAGCACCACGAGGTGAGGCGGCTGCTGGAGGCGGTGGGGCATCCCGTCTCCAAGCTCAAGCGCGTCGCGCTCGGTCCGGTGACCGCGCGCGGGCTGGAGCCGGGACAGTTCCGCCCGCTCGCCCCCCATGAGGTGCGGGCCCTGCGGGCCGGAGCGGCCGCGCCCACGGGTGACCGGACACCACGTCCGCCGCGGGCACGGCCCCGGCCCGCGGCCGGCCGTCCGACCCGCGTCCGCCGCTCGCGCCCGTGACCAGGCGGGATCCGGCCGTGAGCAATCGCCTCATCATCGCCATCGACGGGCCCTCGGGGGCCGGAAAGTCCACCGCCGGCCGCGCGCTTGCCAAGAAGCTGGGCTACGTCTTCCTCGACACGGGCGCCATGTACCGCGCGCTCGCGCTGAAGGCGCTCCGTGCCGGCGTGACCCTCGACGCGGAAGACGAGCTGGCCGAGCTCGCCCGCCGCACGCGGATCGAGCTGGCGGGAAACGGCGACCTCGTGACGCTCGACGGGGAAGACGTGAGCGGCGCCATCCGCACCCGGGAGGTGAGCGCGGCGGCCTCGCGCGTCTCCACGCATCCCAAGGTGCGCCGGCTGATGGTCTCGCGCCAACAGGAGCTCGGCCGTCCGGGGGGGGTCGTCCTCGACGGGCGCGACGTGGGGACCGTGGTCTTCCCGGATGCCGACCTGAAGTTCTACCTGGACGCCGACGCGCGCCGGCGGGCCGAGCGCCGCCACGCCGAGCTGGCCGCCGCCGGCGTGGCCTCCGACGTGGACGCGATCGAGCGCGAGATCCGCGCCCGCGACCACGCCGACTCCACCCGCCCCGACTCGCCTCTCACGCGGGCCCCGGACGCCGTTTACCTCGACAGCACCGTGCTCGGGGCCGAAGAGGTGGTGCAGCGCATGGCGACGGCCGTCCAGGAAAAGCTCAGAGCCTGAGCCGGACCATCTCGTCGAAGGTCGTGACGCCCTCGCCTACGAGGCTGAGGCAGCGATCTCGCAGCCGCGTCATGCCGCCCGCCACCGCCAGCTCCTCCAGCTCCGCGGGGGCCAGTCCCTGCCGGACGCCGGCCCGCACCTCGGCTGTCCCCGGCAGCACCTCGAAGATCGCGCGGCGGCCGTGATAGCCGGTGCGGTTGCACCGGGGGCACCCTTTGCCCCGGAAGAACTGCATCGGTCCTGCTCCCGCGAGCCCGCGGGCGGCGAGGGTCTGGGCCGGAGGAGGCTCGGCGGGCTGGCGGCACACCGTGCAGATCTGCCGGACGAGGCGCTGGCAGGTGACGGCGCTCAGGACGGTGGAGAGCGCCGGCCCGGTGACGCCGAGCTGCAGGCACGCGGCCACGGCCTGCGCGGCGGTCGGCGCATTGACGACCGGCACCACGAGGAGGCTCGCGGCGAGCTGGGTGGCGAGGAGGGCAGTGCCGCGGTCGGGCAGGCTCGACAGGACGACCACCTCCGGACGGATCGTCATGACCGAGCGCAGCGTCTCTTCCATCTTCGAGGGGTGCTCGTCGGGCTCCACCTCGATCTGCCGCGCGCCCTCGATGCGCCACTGCACGGGCTGCTCGAGCGACATGACCTCGCGCTCGCCCCGCACGAGGAAGTTGAGGACCGAGTAGGCCGTCGTCTTCACGCCGTGATAGACGGGAGCGGAAAGCAGGACCATGCCGAACGAAGCCCGCAGCTCCTCCATCAGGCGTACCCGGTCTTCCAGCTCGAGGCCGAGCGTGGGGAAGTCCTTGATGAAGGTGGCCCGGTTGATCAGCTTGACCGTCGCGCTGATGCCGTAGGTCGTGGGCAGGGTCTGGGCCACCAGGTCGTACTCGCCCTCGGCGACGTGGGTCGTGATGAGGCTCTTCTGCGGCTTGGCCTCCCGCGCGCTGTCGAGGCCGAAGGTGTCGAAGATCTTCTGGGCCACCCCGGCCTGGAACCGCTTGGGGATCGGATCGAGGCGGAAGGTGAAGCCGTCGATGCGGTACTTCACCGCGACGCAGTCCTCCTTGGGCTCGAGCTGCACGTCGGAGGCTCCCTTGCGGGCAGCGAGGGTGAGGATGTACTCGATGATCCCCTCGGGCCCGCTCTGCTCCCAGACCGGGTTGGAGGCGAAGGCGACGCCGTGGGTGTCGGTGAGGGGGTTCACCCCCTGCGTGCGCAGCGCGCTGTCGATGTCCTCCCGGCTCACGTGGCCGCGGTGGACGAGGACCTCGCCCAGCCGCTGGCCGGTGCTCTTCTGCTCGACGAGGGCCTCGAGCAGCTGCGGCGTGCTGAGCTTCTTCATCCGGATGAGGATGTCCCCCAGGCGGTCGCGGCTCTTGTGCAGCGTGTTCAGCTCGTCCTTCAGGCGGGCGGGGGCCTTGCGCCAGAACTCCTGCTTGTAGGTGTCGGTCGCCTCGCAGAAGCAGCGGAAGCAGAAAGGACACAGCTTGGTGGGGTTCTTGGGATCGTCCGAGCACCATACGGCGTGCAGGGCGTCGAACTCGCCCAGGCAGCTCCAGCACGTCGTCAGGTAGGTCTCGAACGCCAGAGCCAGATCTCCAGTCTGAGGCCTCCACGTTAGACGCCAAGTCCTTGCCGGTCAAGGCGCTCCGGTTCGTTGACTTCCTCGCGGCCTGTGGTAGGTTGGGAACTCCCGCGCGCCCGATCGCTTTCTGACATGATGGAGGGACGTTGGAGACCGCCGTCGGCACCCTGCGCAAGACGCCCCTGAATCCCGTGCACCGCGAGCTGGGGGCCAAGATGGTCGCCTTCGGCGGGTGGGAGATGCCGGTCGAGTATTCGGGACTCATCGCCGAGCACATGGCTGTGCGCACCGCCGCCGGGGTGTTCGACGTCTCGCACATGGGCGAGCTGGAGGTCGAGGGCCCGGGGGCACTGCCGTTTCTCCAGCGCGTCACCTCGAACAACGCCGGGAAGCTGGCCGACGGGCAGGCGCAGTACTCGGCCCTGCCTCTTCCCAACGGGGCGCCGGCCGACGACGTGATCGTCTACCGGCGCGGGCCGGAGCGCTTTCTCCTCGTCGTGAACGCCGGCAACATCGAGAAGGACCTCCGTTGGCTGCAGGAGCAAGCGCCCGGCCAGTGCACGGTGACGAACAGGAGCGACGAGTACGTCCTCGTCGCGCTGCAGGGACCGAAGTCGCAACAGATCCTCCAGGGCCTCACCCCCGTCGATCTCTCGGCCATCCACTACTACCACTTCGCGGAGGGCGAGGTGGCGGGGCAACCCGCGACCGTCGCCCGCACGGGCTACACGGGAGAAGACGGTTTCGAGCTCTTCGTCGCTCCCGACCGGGCCGCGGACCTGTGGCGCAAGCTGCTGGAGGCCGGCAAGGAGGCGGGCCTGGTGCCCGCGGGACTGGGGGCGCGCGACACGCTGCGCCTCGAGGCGAAGATGTGCCTCTACGGCAACGACATGGACGAGACGACGACGCTCGTCGAGGCGGGGCTGGGCTGGATCGTCTCCCTGGACGAGGCCAAGGGGGACTTCGTCGGCCGTGGCGTGCTGGAAATGCAGAAGAAGGAAGGCGCGGCGCGGAAGCTCGTCGGCTTCGAGATGGTGGACCGCGGCATCGCCCGGCACGGCTATCCTGTCTATGTCGGCGACGAGCCGGCCGGATCGGTCACTTCCGGCAGCTACGCGCCGTTCCTCCAGAAGAACATCGGGCTGTGCTACCTGCCCGCGCCCCGGGCGGCGGTGGGCACACCGTTCTACGTGGACATCCGGGGCCGGCGCGTGGCGGCGCGGGTCGTCCCCACGCCGTTCTACAAGCGGCCGCAGTAACCGCCAGAGGAGCCGCCAGAGATGGAGCCGACCGACCGCCTCTACACGAGGGAGCACGAGTGGGTGAAGGTGGAGGGCGACCGGGGCACCGTGGGTATCACCGACTTCGCCCAGAAGCAGCTCGGCGACGTGGTGTTCCTCGAGCTGCCGGAGAAGGGCAAGAAGATCAAGTCCCACGAGCGCTTCGGCACCGTGGAGTCGGTCAAGGCGGTCTCGGAGCTGTTCTCCCCCGTGGGCGGTGAGATCGTGGAGGTGAATTCCGCCCTCGTCCAGAAGCCAGAGACCGTGAACGCCGATCCGTACGGAACGGGCTGGATGATCCGCGTGAAGCTCGATCCCGGAGAGCCCGCCGGCCTGATGGAGGCCGGGCAATACTCGGAGTACGTGGCCAAGGAGGCGAAGTAGAGTTGGACGATCGCCCGCACTCCGCGGTCAAGGACCGCCCCACCCCCGCGTCGCTCGCGCCGGCCGACCGCTTCGTGCCCCGCCACATCGGCCCCGACGAGGCCGAGGTCGCCGAGATGCTCGAGCGGCTCGGCCTGCCGTCGCTGGATGCGCTCATCGAGGAGACGGTGCCCGCCGGCATCCGCCTGCGCCGGCCGTTGGACCTGCCGCCGGCCCGCCGAGAGCACGAGCTGCTCGAGGACCTGCGCGCGATCGCCGCCCAGAACCAGGTCTTCCGCTCCTTCATCGGCATGGGCTACCACGACTGCCTCGTCCCCACCGTCATCCATCGCAACGTGCTCGAGAACCCCGGCTGGTACACCGCGTACACGCCGTACCAGGCCGAGATCGCCCAGGGCCGGCTGGAGGCCCTGATCAATTTCCAGACGGTGGTCGCGGACCTCACCGGCCTTCCCCTCGCCGGGGCGTCCCTGCTCGACGAGGCGACCGCCGCCGCCGAGGCGATGCACATGTGCCGGGCGATCGCGGGCGCCGGCCGCAACGTGTTCTTCGCGGCCCAGGAATGCCATCCCCAGACGCTGGCCGTGGTCCGGACGCGCGCGCGCTCGCTCGGGATCGACGTTCGCGTGGGCCCGGCGGCCGAGCTCGATGTTTCCGGCGGCGACGTCTTCGGCGTCCTTCTCCAGTATCCCACCACGGACGGGCGCGTCGTCGACTACTCGGCGCTCGTCCAGCGCGCTCACGAGGCCGGCGCGCTCGTCGCCGTGGCCACGGACCTCCTCGCGCTGACGCTGCTGCGGCCGCCGGGGGAGTTCGGCACGGACATCGCCCTCGGCTCGTCGCAGCGCTTCGGGGTGCCGATGGGCTACGGCGGGCCGCATGCCGCCTTCCTCTCCACCAAGGACGAGTACAAGCGCCAGATGCCGGGCCGGCTGATCGGCGTCTCGAAGGATGCCGACGGGCGCGTCGCGTACCGCATGGCCCTCCAGACGCGCGAGCAGCACATCCGGCGGGAGAAGGCGACGAGCAACATCTGCACCGCGCAGGTGCTGCTGGCGGTGATGGCCAGCATGTACGCGGTCTATCACGGCCCGGAGGGCCTGAAGCGCATCGCGCGCCGCGTGCACGTGCTCGCCTCGGCCCTCGCCGAGGGGCTGCGCCGGCTCGGCTTCGACGTCGGCGACAACCCCTTCTTCGACACGCTGCGCGTGCGACTCGACCGCGGGGCCGGAGAGAAGGTCGTCGCCGAGGCGCGGAAGCGCCGGATGAACCTGCGGGTCCACGACGACGGGTCCGTCGGCGTGGCCCTCGACGAGGTGACGTCGGCCGAGGACGTCGCCGGACTGCTGGAGTCCTTCGCGGGCGGGCGGCGCGTGCCCGCCGTCGAAGACCTGGCGGCCGCCGGTGCCGAGATCGCGGCCCCGTTCGCGCGCACGAGCGCTTTCCTGACCCACGAGGTCTTCAATCGCTACCACTCGGAGCACGAGATGCTCCGCTACATGCGGATGCTGGAGTCGCGGGACCTCTCCCTCACGACCTCGATGATCCCGCTCGGGTCGTGCACGATGAAGCTGAACGGCACGACCGAGATGCTCCCGGTCACGTGGCCGGAGTTCGCCCGCCTCCATCCCTTCGCGCCCGCCGAGCAGGCGCGCGGCTACAAGGTCCTCTTCGAGCAGCTCGAAGCCTGGCTGGCCGAGATCACCGGCTTCGCCGCGGTGTCCCTGCAGCCCAACGCCGGCTCGCAAGGCGAGTATGCGGGCCTGCTCGCGATCCGCGCCTACCACGAGAGCCGGGGCGAGGCTCACCGCAACGTCTGCCTCATCCCCGTGTCCGCCCACGGCACCAACCCGGCGAGCGCGGCCGTGGCCGGGTTCACGGTGGTGGCGGTGGCGTGCGACGCGCAGGGCAACATCGAGGTGGACGACCTGAAGGCGAAGGCGCAGGCGCACGCGCGCGACCTGGGCGCCCTCATGGTCACGTACCCGTCGACGCACGGCGTCTTCGAGGAGTCGATCCGCGAGGTCTGCCAGGTCGTCCACGAGCACGGGGGCCAGGTCTACATGGACGGCGCCAACATGAACGCACAGGTCGGCCTCACGCGCCCCGGCGACATGGGCGCCGACGTCTGCCACCTGAACCTGCACAAGACCTTCTGCATTCCCCACGGCGGAGGCGGCCCCGGCATGGGCCCCATCGGCGTCGCGCGCCACCTGGCGCCGTTCCTTCCCGGCCATCCCGTCACGGGGCTCGGCGGCGAGAAGTCGCTGGGCACCGTGTCCGCGGCCCCCTATGGCAGCCCGAGCATCCTCACGATCTCCTGGGTCTACATCGCCCTCATGGGCCCCGACGGGCTCAAGCGCGCTTCCGAAGTGGCCATCCTCAACGCCAACTACATGGCCAAGCGCCTCGAGGGCCACTACGAGATCCTCTTCACCGGGCGGGGCGGACACGTTGCCCACGAGTTCATCGTGGACGCGCGGCCCTTCAAGCGCAGCGCCGACGTCGAGGTGGAGGACATCGCGAAGCGGCTGATGGACTACGGCTTCCACGCGCCGACCATGTCGTTCCCCGTCGCGGGCACGTTGATGATCGAGCCGACCGAGAGCGAGGCGAAGGGCGAGCTGGATCGTTATTGCGACGCCCTCATCGCCATCCGCGAGGAGATCCGCGCCGTCGAGGAGGGCCGGGCCGACCGCAAGGACAACGTCCTCAAGCGCGCGCCCCACACCGCGCGGGCGGTGGCGTCCGACGAGTGGAACCGGCCCTATTCCCGCGAGCAGGCCGCGTTCCCCGCCCCGTGGACGCGCCAGCACAAGTTCTGGCCCGCGGTAGCCCGCATCGACAACGTCTACGGCGACCGCAATCTCTTCTGCAGTTGTCCACCGGTTGAGGCTTTCGAGTAAGCGCCGACTCCCGTTCACACCTGCCGATACAATCGGAGTGGGTGCCGACGGCTTGAGCTTCTCGATCGCCGTGCGCGCGCGGGCATGCTCTTGTTGTTGGTAGCAACCGAGCCCGTAGCAGCGAGCGAGGGATTCACTCCCGAGCGAGCGACATGGGGGGTTCGGGGGGTGCTGATTCTCTGTACCCCCCGACATGGACAAGGACGCGAGGGATTCACTCCCGAGCGAGCGACATGGGGGGGAGCGCGAATGCGCGCGGGGGGGTTCTTTCGTCCGCTCTTTACCCCCCCGTATTTCCCAATAATCGCGGCCGGCATCGCTCTCGTCCTCATCGCGCTCGGGCTGACCGTGGCCGCGCGGCGCGCCCCGCTGCGCCGGCGCGAGCCGGCGCCGCTGCCCGGCTCGGCGCGGGGCCAGGCGCAGGCGCCCGAGGTCAGCCAGCTCCCCGTCGAGCAGTGGACGCCGCACTTCATCGAGCTGGAGCGGGCGGGGGAATGGAAGGCGCTCGCAAGCCAGCTCGACGCGGTCCGCGACGCGCACCCGGACCTCTACGAGGCGTCGCGCCTCGGCTACCTCCACGGCCGGGCTCTCCTCGAGGCCGCGCGTCTGGCCGACGCGGCGAAGGTGCTCGAGCCATTCCTCGCCCCCGGCCATCCGCTGCGCGACCTCGCGCTGCACTACCGCGCCCAGATCGCCGAGGAGCAGGGCCGCGACGACGAGGCGGCGCGCCTGCGGGAAGAGCTGGTGTTCGAGTACCCGCAAGCGACCTGGCGCGACAGCGCCATCACCGACGTCGCCGGCCACATCCAGGCCCGCGGCACTGCGGCGCAAATGGAGGAATTCGCGAAGCGCCTCGCGCCGACCGTGGACGCCGCCCGCCGCCGCGACCTGGAAGCGCGCCGGGTCGAGATGCTGCAGGCGGCCGGCGATGCGGCGCCGGCCGTCGCCCTCGGGATCCGGCTCCTGAAGGAGGAGCTCGCCGACGATCCCGCCGAGCGGGTGGCCCGCGCCCTCGACCATCCCGAGCTCGTCAAGCGCATGAAACCCGATGAGTGGATGCTGCTGGGGGAGAGCCTGCGCAGCCACCGCCACTACGACCCCGCCATCGGCGTACTGAGCAAGGCGCTCGACCGGCTGCCCGCGCGGCGCGACGACCTGCTCTTCGCGCTCGGCCGGGCGCACTTCGGCGCCGAGCGCTACGCCGAGGCCGAGAAGCTGTACCTGAAGGGCGCCGCCGAGGCGCGCGGCGCCGAGACGAAGGCGACCTTCTACTACCACGCTTCGAGGGCCGCGCAGCTGCTGGGCGACGACGGGCGGGCCGAGCAGGAGATGACGCAGGCGATCAAGGCCGCGGGTCCGGGCCCGCCGGCGCGCAAACCGGCGCGAAGGCCGGCAAGGCGCGCGCAGATGTCGCCGCTGCCCGACGCGCGCATCGTTCCGGTGGCGCTGGTCCGAAAGACTCCGCGGGCCAAGAAGGCGACCCGGCGGGGGAAGAAGTCGACGGCCGCACGCGCGGGGCCACCGAGCCCGATCATCTCGCTGTCCCCCGGGGCGTCGGCCCTCGTCCAGCGGCTGCGCACGCGCCTCGCGCAGAAACGATCCGCGGAGGCCGAGGCCGACCTGCGCTACGCCGTACAGCGCTTCCCGCGAGAGGCGGCGGCCGACGCCACCATCGCCTACGGCGTGGCTCTCCTCGCCGCGGGCCGCAACGCGGAGGCGCTCACCGCGCTGCAGGCGGTGACGCATCCCTCCGACCGCTACGTCGCGTCGGAAGTCGACTACTGGCAGGCGCGGGCCCACGAAGCTTCCGCCCCCGCCCAGGCGCTCGGCGAGTACCTGCAGGTCCTGCGCGCGCCGGTTCCCACGCACTTCGCCTATTTCGCGCGGCGGCGCGTGGCCGGCCCGGCCCTGGCGCCTCGGCTGGCCGAGGAACTGAAGCCCCGTGTCGCCGAAGTCGACCGGCTCCTGGCCGCGGGCGACTTCGATGCCGCGCGCGAGGTCCAGACCGACGTCGTCCTCCTCGGGCCCGCGACCGATCGCGCGCGCGAGATCGAGAAGCTCCGGGGGATCTACGAGAAGCTACCGCGCTACCGGGAGGTGCTCGAGCTGAAGCCGTACGACTTTCCCCGCTTTCCGTTGCCGACGCCCGCGCCGGAGAACGCGCCCACGAGCTCCCCGCTGCCCGCCGCCGAGCCGCACCGGCTGGACCTGCTGCTGGCGATGGGCCTCTTCGACGACGCCATCGATCTGGTTCCCGTTCGCTGGGGCCTCAGCCCTCCGGCCGCCGCCCTCACCCGATCGCTCGCGCTGCACCTCGGCGCCGCCCCCCGGGGCTCGATCTACGCGGCGGAAGTGCTGATGCGCTCTGTGCCCGACGACTTCGTCCCGGAGCTCCTGCCCCGCATCATCCGCGAGCTGCTCTATCCGCGCTACTTCTACGACCTCATCGTGGCCGAGGCGAAGAAGCACGGCGCGGACCCGCGGCTGGTCCTCTCGGTCATGCGGGAGGAATCGCGCTTCGATCCGCGGGCCAAGTCGGCGGCGGCCGCCCGCGGACTCCTGCAGTTCATCATCACGACCGCCCGCGACGTGGGCCGGAGCCTGGGCCTCGTCGACGTCAACTCGGAGGATCTCTACGATCCGGCCATAGTCATCCAGCTCGGCGCCAAGTACGTGGCCGACCTGTCGAAGCGATTCGACGGCGATCCCTACCGAACCGCCGCCGCCTACAACGCCGGGCCCAACCAGGTGAAGCTCTGGTGGCGGCTCTCGCCCGAGCCGCGGCCGGACGCGCTCTTCTCCTCGATCAGCTTCGACGAGACGAAGAACTACGTCCGCAAGGTGCTCAACAGCTACGAGCGATACGCCGAGATCTACGAGCAGGCCGGGCCCACGGGCGGTCTCCGCTTGGAGCCTTGACCGTTTCGGTCCGCCGCCGGCTCCCGCCTCGGCTAGACTTGTGTCGAGACGGTTTTCTTGGAGGTGAAGCAATGAAGGCCAAGCCCGTTACGCGCCGATCCGTGCTGTCGGCCCTGCCGCTGGGAGGCGCCGTGATGGCCACCCTCGCCGCCCGGTCCACGGCCGCCGCGGAGCGCCAGCCGGCCATGGCGCTCGCGCTCGAAGCGCTCAAGAAAGCCGAGGCAAGCCTCGAGTTGGCGTCCGCCGACAAGGGCGGCCACCGCGTCAAGGCCATGAAGTTGACGCGGGCGGCCATGAGGGAGGTTGTGCTCGGCATCGAATACGACAACCGCCACTGATCAAGATACTGATCAGCGCGTGCCTGTTGGGGGAGCGCGTCCGCTACCACGGCGGCGACGCCGCCCTCTCCGACGCGATCCTGGAGCGGTGGCGACGGGAGGGCCGCCTCGTGCCCATTTGCCCGGAAGTCGCGGGAGGATTGTCGGTTCCCCGGCCGGCCGCCGAAATCCAGGGCGCCGGCGGCCACGCGGTCCTGAGCGGGATCGCGCGGGTGGTGACGTCCGAGGGAACCGACGTGACGAGTGCCTTCCTCGCCGGCGCCCGCGCCGGTCTCGAAGCGTTCCTGCGGGAAGGCGCGCGCGTGGCCGTGCTGAAGGAGGGAAGTCCATCCTGCGGCTCGAAGGAGGTCTACGACGGCACCTTCGGCGGAAAGCACAAGTCCGGCGTGGGCGTCACGGCGGCCCTGCTGGCCGCGAATCACGTCCGGGTCTTCAACGAGCACGAGCTGGAGCTGGCCCAGCGATACGTTGCCGAGCTCGAGAACACGCAGTGAGCTGCGAGTGAGGTTGAGATGACGACTGTCGCGGATGGTGGATATCGGGAACGTATTCTGGGACTCCTGGGCGACCGCAACCCGCTCGAGGCGCTGGAAGCCAACTCCAAGCGCGTCGAAACGGTGGCGCGGCGGCTGGGCGACGCGGGCCTGTCGCGGAGCTATGGCCCCGGCAAGTGGACGGGCAAGCAGATCCTCGCCCACCTCGCCGACGCGGAGGTCGGCATAGGATTCCGGGTCCGCCAGATCCTGTCCGAGGACAACCACCGGATCCAGCCCTGGGACGAGGGCTCGTGGGCACGGCGTTACGACAACGTCCAGGTGGAGAGCGCGCTCGGGTCGTACCGGGCGCTGCGGGAATGGAACCTGGCGCTTTTTCGGGGGCTGAGCCCGGGAGACCTCGACCGCGAGGCAGTCCATCCCGAGCGGGGGCCCGAGAAGCTGGGCACCGTGATCCGCTTGCTCGCCGGGCACGACCTCAACCATCTCGCACAGCTCGAACGCCTCTGAGATGGCGTTCACCCCCGCCCCGGTGAAGCCGGTGGTGTCGGCGGCCGGGCTCGAGGCCTTCGACATCCGCGTGGGAACGATCTCCGCGGTCGCGGACGTCCCGAACTCGGACCGGCTCGTCCGGCTCACCGTCGACTTCGGCGATCACCGCCGCCAGATCGTCGCGGGCATCAAGACCGAGCGCGCCGATCCGACCGAGATCCGGGGCAAGCAGGCCCTGTTCGTGCTCAACCTCGAGCCCCGGCGCATCCGGGGCGAGCTGTCCGAGGGGATGCTGTTCGACATCGGGCACGCCGACGGGATCGTCCCCGTCCTGGCGGTGCCCGAGCGCAAGATTCCGAATGGCGCGCAGGCGGGATAGGAGGCACCCTTGATGAAGAAGCCGGTCGTTGCGGCCGTTCTCGCCGCGGGCGTGGCCGCTCTGGCCTCCGGCGAGCAGGCTCGGCCGAGCCCCGCGGCGGCGGTGGCGGCGCCCAGCAACATGGAGCAGGTCTTCCTCGTTCTCCTCAAGAGAGGCCCGAAGTCGACGACGGAGGACAGCCCCGAGCGGAAGGCCATCCAGGAGGGACACATGGCCAACATACGGGCGATGTGGCAGGCGCGAAAGCTGGTGATCGCGGGGCCGATGGGCGACGACGGGGACCTTCGCGGCATCTTCATTTTTCGCGTTCCCACGCTCGAGGAGGCGCAGGCCCTGGTGGCCAGCGATCCGGCCGTGAAGGCCGGCCGGCTCGCCGGCGAGATCCATCCGTGGTGGATCGAGAAGGGCATGCTCCCCGAGGCGGGAGAATATTGCGCTCCCCGATGATCTCCTATCGCACCGGCAACGACCTCGACCTGGACGCCGCGATCGAGCTATACGTCGATTCGACGCTCGGCGAGAGGCGCCCGGTAGCGGACCGCAGCCGGATGCAGCGCATGCTCGAGCACGCGAACCTCGTGGTCACCGCGTGGGACGGCGCGCGCATGGTGGGCATCTCGCGGTCGCTGACCGACTTCGTCTACGCGACGTACCTGTCCGACCTCGCGGTGAGGAAGTCCTACCAGCGGACGGGGATCGGCCGTGAGCTGGTGCGCCTCACTCGGGACGCGGCTCCCCGCGCGATGCTCATCCTCCTCGCCGCGCCCGCGGCCGAGAAGTACTACCCGCACATCGGCTTCGAGCATCACCCGCAAGCCTGGATCCTGCGCGGAGGAGCGTGATGAAGCGTTGGGTTGCGATGGCCGGCTCCCTCCTCCTCCTCCTCGGGGTGGTGAGCCCCGCGTGGGCGCAGGCCGACGTCAAGGGCGCGGTTGCGCTCGACACCGACGCGGCGGTGCGGGCCGTGTTGAGCCGGCAGGTCGAGGCCTGGAACCGCGGCGACCTCGAGGGCTTCATGGCCGGGTACTGGAACTCGCCCGACCTCGTCTTCCAGTCCGGGGCCACGGTCACGCGCGGCTGGCAGGCGACGCGGGAGCGGTACCGGCGTCGCTACCAGGCCGAAGGCAAGGAGATGGGCCGGCTTCGCTTCCAGGACCTGGACGTGCAGCTCCTGGGCTCGGACGCGGCGTTCATCCGGGGGAGATGGCACCTCACGATGAAGGACGGCTCGGAGCCGGGCGGCCTCTTCACGCTTCTCGCGCGCCGCATTGGCGGCGATTGGAAGATCGTCCACGACCACACCAGCTAGAGGGCTTCAAGCAGAGCTCTCTCCGGCACGAGCGTTCGGCGCGCGAAGCGGAGCGTTTCCTTTGCTGCACGCCGACGGGTTCACCCCGGCGGCGTGCGTTTGATGATGTCGAATCGCGAAGCGTAGCGCGCCGCATCCATGTTAAAGCCCGCCGATGGTGACGAGCTTCGTTTCGAGGTAGTCCTCCAGCCCTTCCTGCCCGCACTCGTGGCCGATGCCGCTCTGCTTCCAGCCCCCGAAGGGAGCCTCGGTCGCGTTGGGCGCCCAGTCGTTCACGCCGATCATCCCGAACTCGAGGCCCTCGTAGGCGCGCAGCGCCGTTTTCATGTCCCGGGTCCAGACGTAGGCGGCCAGCCCGTAGCCGGTGTCGTTGGCGATGGCGATCGCCTGCTCCAGCTCGTCGAACGGAACGACCGGCATCACCGGCCCGAAGATCTCTTCCGCGTAGACGGGCATGGAGGGCTGAACCTGCGCGAGCACCGTGGGCTCGTAGAAGTAGCCCTTTCGCTCGAGGCGGCTCCCGCCGGCGAGGACTTCCACCCCCTGCCGCCGCGCGTCCGCGACCATCGTGTCCACCCGGTCGCGCTGGCGGGCATTGATGAGCGGGCCGACCTGCGTCTGCGGGTCGAGGCCGTCGCCGAGCCGGAGCGACTTGACCCGCGGGACCACCCGCTCCAGGAACTCGTCGTTGACCTTCCGGTGGACCAGGAAGCGCTGGGGAGCGATGCAGACTTGGCCGTCGTTGCGGTACTTGGTCGCGACCGAGCCCTTGGCGACCTCCTCGAGGTCCACGTCGGGAAAGATCAGCACCGGCGCGTTGCCGCCGAGCTCGAGGCCGAGACGCGTGACGGTGCGCGACGCGCCGTCCATCAGGAGCTTCCCGACCCGCACGCTGCCGGTGAAGCTGATCTTTCGGCACGCCGGGTCGTCGAGCATCGCCTGGCCCATGGGATCCGGCTCGCCGTTGACGAGGTTCAGGACCCCTGGGGGCACGCCTGCCTCGGCCACGATGTTCGCCATCTCCATCGCGGTGAGGGGCGTGTACTCGGAGGCCCGCCCGACGACCGTGCACCCGGCGGCCATGGCCGCCGCCCACGCGCGACCCGGGTTGTAGGCCGGGAAGTTCCAGGCCGTGATCACGCCTGCCACGCCCATCGGCTGCTTCAGGACCGTGAGGCGCTTGCCGCCGGCCCGCGACGGGATCGTCCGCCCGTAGGCCCGCTTCCCCTCTTCGGCGAACCACTCGAAGAGATCGGCGACGACGCCCCACTCGGCCCTCGCCTGCGCGGCCGGCTTCCCGCATTCCTGGACCGACGTGCGCGCCAGCTCGTCGAGCCGCGCGCGCATGATGTCGGCGGCGCGCTTCAGGATCGCCGCCCGCTCGTAGGCGGTGCTGGCGCGCCAGGCCGGGAAGGCGCGGGCCGCGGCCTGGATCGCCCCTTTCGCGTCTTCGCCGTTCCCATAGGGGACGGTGCGGATCACCTCTTCGGTCGCCGGGTTGATCACGTCCCACGTCGCTCCGTTCGAGGCGTCGACCCACTCCCCGTCGATGTACTGCTTGTACGTGTAGGCCACGGCGCGCACCCCCGGTCTATCTCTCGAAGACCTTGCTTCCGACCACCGTCATGTCCACGCGGATCCGGCTCAGTCCCTCGGGGTCCACGGCGACCGGGTCGTCGCTCAGGACAGCCATGTCGGCCCGCTTGCCCGGGCTCAGCGTCCCCCGGTTGGCCTCGTCGCCGCTCGCGAACGCGCCGCCGGCGGTATAGGCGCGCTGCGCTTCGGCCGCGCTGATTGCCTGGTCGGGGGCGATCGCGAATCCCTCGGCGTCCCGCCGGAGCACGGCGGCCTGGATTCCGAGGAGCGGGCTGTCCTCCTCCACCACCGGCGCATCCGACGAGAGCGCCACCGTGATTCCCGCCTCCATCATCTCCCGAACCGGATAGGTGCGGGCCAGGAGCGCCTCCGGCAGGTACTCGCAGAAGTTCCGGCCGAGGCTGTGGATGAAGACGGTCTGGGACACGGCGACGATCCCCAGGGTCGCGGCTCGGCGCAGGTGGCCCCGGTCCGGCAGCCCCAGGTGCTCGATCCGATGGCGTCGGCGCGGCACCTCCGGGCCCAGCGACTCGTAGGCGGAGAGGACGCGCTCGATGGCCTCGTCACCGATCGCGTGGACCGCGAGGCGCCAGCCCGCCGCGTGCGTCTCCCGCATCAGCTCGCGCAGCTCCTCCTCTTCGAACCGGTGCACGCCTCGGCCGTCGGCGTGGCGGTAGCTCTCGCGCAGCGCGGCGGTGGCCGAGCTGAGACCGCCGTCGGCGAGCAGCTTCACCGTGTCCACGCGCAGGCGCGCGGTCAGCGATCGATCGGGCAGCGGAAGGTTGTCGCTCCTTCCGTCGAGCCGTCTCAGGGGCATCACGTTCAGGCGCTGCGTCAGGGTGTCGCGGGCGTCCAGGGCGCGATACATTTCGACCAGCTCCGGCCGGACGCCGCAGTCGCTGGAGCTGGTGATGCCTCGCTCGAGCTGGTGCCGGCCGAACGCCCCGACCATCTCCTCGTACTCGGCCGCGGTCGGCAGGGGCAGGTGCCCCGACACGAGACCCACGCTGTCGATCCCGCGAAGGTCGAGGACGCTGGTCAGGAGCTGGCCCAGCTTCCAGGCGTGAGCGTGGGCGTCGTTGAAACCGGGGACCAGCGTGCGTCCGCCGAGGTCCACCGTGCGGGCCCCTGGCCGCACCGCCCGCTCCACGTCCGTCCGCGAGCCCACCGCCGCGATACGATCGCCCTCGACCGCGAGTGCCTCGGCGTGCAGTCGCGCAGGATCCTGCGTGAGCAGGTTCCCGTCGATGAAGACGAGCCCGGCCATTCCCTATCGGGCCTTCTGGGGATCGACCCCCTCCTGCGCGTGGCCGATCGCGGCCCCCAGCACTTCGAGGCCCTCGTGGAGCGGCTCGTCGCCGATGATCAACGGTGGCAGCAGGCGCACGCAGTTGCTGTAGAGCCCGGCGCGAATGACGATCAAGCCGCGGGCGACGGCGTGCTTGATCACGGCGAGCGTCTCCTCGGGCGCCGGCTCCTTGGTCTGGCGGTCACGCACCAGCTCCACCAGCCGCATCGCGCCCAGCCCGCGCGCGTCTCCCACCAGCGGCCAGCGCGCCTTCCAGCCCTCCAGCGCGT
The DNA here is from genome assembly GCA_003222275.1 of Acidobacteriota bacterium. GTDB lineage: Bacteria > Acidobacteriota > Vicinamibacteria > Fen-336 > Fen-336 > AA32. The sequence goes on from QHVJ01000173.1 coordinate 19,659, forward strand.
CGCGCATGATCTCGCCGATGCGCTCGGCGCGCTCGAGGAATCCGGGACGGCGGATCATCTGCAGCGCCGCGAGTGCCGCCGCGCACGCGACGGGGCTGCCGCCGTAGGTCCCGCCGATGCCCCCCAGGTGCGCCGAGTCCATGATGTCGGCTCGTCCCGTCACGGCGCTGATCGGCATGCCCGCGCCAAGCGACTTGGCGGTCGTCAGGAGGTCGGGTGCGATCCCCGAGTGCTCGATCGCGAAGAGCTTGCCCGTGCGCCCGAACCCGCTCTGCACCTCGTCCGCGATCATCACGATGCCGTGCTGGTCGCACAGCTCACGGATGCGGCGCAGGAAGCGGTGAGGGACGGGGATGAAGCCCGCCTCGCCCTGCACGGGCTCGATGATGATGGCGGCCACCGCGGACGGGTCCACCTGCGCGACGAAGGCGTTCTCGAGCTGGCGGACGCTCCAGTCGACGTACTGCTCCTCGCTCATCCCGTCCGGGGTCCGGTAGAGGTTGGGGACGGGCAGCCGGTAGATCTCGGGGGCGAAGGGGCCGAAGCCCTTCTTGAAGAGGCCGTACTTGCTGGTGAGCGAGAGCGTGAGGAGCGTGCGGCCGTGGTAGGCGCCCTCGAAAGAGATGACCGCCGGCCGGCCGGTGTAGCGGCGGGCGAGCTTGACCGCGTTCTCCACGCTCTCCGCCCCGCTGTTGGCGAGGAGCGTCTTCTTGGGGAAGGCGCCGGGGGTGATCTCGTTCAGGACCTCGCACAGCCGGACGTACGGCTCGTAGGTGGCGACGAGCGCGCACACGTGGATGAGCTTCTCCGCCTGCGCGGCGAGCGCGGCCACGACACCGCGCGGACTGTGGCCCACCGCGAGCATCCCGATCCCGCCCGCGAAGTCGATGAAGGTGTTGCCGTCGACGTCGTGGACGAGCGCCCCCTCCGCGCGCTCGACGACCACCTCGGTCGCCTTGCCCAGGCCCCCGGCCACGGCGCCGGCCCGGCGGGCGAGAACCTCCCGACTCTTGGGGCCCGGGATCTCGGTCTGGAGTCGGATCGCTCCCATGCGCAGCCTCCGCGACGCTCAGCTCGTGATCGTCACTCGCTCGGCACGTCGCGAGAAGCGTCGAGGACGATGAGGACGGCGTAGTCATCGCACACCGGGTCGTGCACGTAGTGGGGCAGGAGGCCCCGAAGCTCGAAGCCGATCTTCATCTGCGCGGAAAGGGTCGCGTCGTTGATCGAGCCGTTCGCGAGCCCCCGGTAATACTCCTCGGCGGACATCCTATCCTTCACCGCGCCGTATCCCCGCATCATGCCCGCCGTCACCTGGCCCTCGAGGCCGAGGCGCCGCACGGTGTGCTGCCGGGCCGCGTACAGGCCGCGGGCCAGCCCCCGCCCGCGATGATCGGGGTGCACCGAGATGTCGGCTCCGTAGAGCCAGTCCCCATCCGGCTCGTGGGAGGTCAGCCAACCTCCCTGTATGACGTCGTCGAAGCTGTGTCCGACGTGGTTGAAGTCGAAATGCAGCCGGCAGGTGCTGGTGCCGCCCACGACGCGGTCGCCGTCGAGGGCCACGAACTGTCCCTCGGGAAAGAGCTCGAGGTGCTTGCGATAGTGCGCCGCGACGAAGCGCTGCTCGGGCGCCAGCGTCGGGAAGCAGAGCTCCTGCAGCGCCGCCAGCGGCCCCGCGTGCTCGGGCCCCGTGGAAGCGATGACGACGCCGCTCTTGAGTACGTGGCGATAGCCCATCCGGCGCGCCGATAGCCTATAAAGCCTTGTGCATCACGTAGGCGTCCACCAGGCCGCGCGTGGGGTGGTCGAACACCTTGGGGAGCGTGCCCACGATGCGGAAGCCGAGGGTCCGCCACAGCGTCACCGCCCGGTCGTTGGTGCTGACCACGAGGTTGAACTGCATGGCCTGGAAGCCAAGCCCGCGCGCCTTCTCGAGGGAATGCTCGGCCATCGCGCGGCCGATGCCGCGGCGCGTGAAGCTGCGGCCGACCGCATAGGAGGCGTTGGCCACGTGCCGGCCGCGGCCGGGGTAGTTGGATCGCAGGAAGTAGCAGCCGACGGTCCGTCCGTCGAGGACGGCGACGAAGGTGCGACCCGCCGGGGAGAGCCAATACGCCTTCAGCTCGTCGTCCGTGGTCGTGGGCGCGAAAACGTAGGTGTCCCCGTCCTCGACCAGCTCGCGGCCGATGGCGAGGATGGCCTCCGCGTCGGCGGGGCCCGCTTCGCGGATCACGAGGTCGCCTTCCACAGAGAGGCAAGCTAGCAGCGCTTTCTCCCGCGCGCAACCCACGCGGTGTGGTCGAGCGTTGAGCTATGCTTCCGCTCCGGAGGACGCCATGGAGTTGAGGGGCCATCTCCGCCGGCTGTTGGCGTGGGACGGCTGGGCCAACCGCGAGGCCATCGCGTCGCTGCGAGCCGCCGCCAACCCTCCGGCTCGCGCGCAGCGCTTCATGTCCCACGTTCCGGCCGCGGAGCGTCTCTGGCTTGGGCGCCTGCGCCAGGAAGCGACGCTGGTCGTCGTGTGGCCAGACCTGACGCTCGAGCAGTGCGCGTCGGCGGCCGAGGCCATGACGCAGGCATGGCCGGGCTTTCTCGACGGCCCGCCGCCGGTCGATCTCGATCGAAGCGTTGCCTATCGCAACTCGAAAGGCGAACCGTGGACGAGCACGGTGGGGGACATCCTCACTCACGTCGTGACCCACTCGGCCTATCATCGGGGCCAGGTGGCGAGCGAGCTGCGCGCGGCCGGGTTCGAGCCCGCCTACACGGACTTCATCCACGCCGTGCGGCACGGCTTTCTCCCGGCGTCCTAGGCCAGGGCCATGAGGTACCCGCTGCTCCACGCCACCGGCATCACGGCCACCCTGCTGTATGCGGGTTTCGTCGTCTGGGTCTACGCGACCCAGCCCCGGACCTTCAAGGATGTCACCGAGGGCGCGCGCATCGCGTCGGGTGCGTACAAGGTCGATGCGGCGCGCTACGACACCGCGCTCTCCCTCTTCCATCGCGGCCTCTTCCGCGCCGCCCGCGAGGAGTGGGAGCGCGCCGATCCCGCCCGCGCCGACGCCCGCACCCAGTTCTACATCGCGTACGCGCTCTACCGAGAAGGCTGGGGCCGGCTGTATCACGACGACGCGCTGTATGGGCAGGGGCTGCAGGCGGTCGATCGGGCCCTGGCGCTCGTCCCGGCCGGCAGCCTGATCGTCGACGACCCCGACCTGAAGATGCACAGCGCGGCCGAGCTGAAGGCGGAGCTGGAAAAGGGCCGGGAAAAGACCTGGAGCGACCTCAACCCGCTGCGCGTCCTCGAGGAGCGCAAATGAAAGACGATCCGGCGCGCCGGCGGGCGGCCGCTCGGGCCCTCCTCCTGCCGCTGGTGTTCCTCACCGTGGCTCTCCTGGGCGGCATGCGGGTCGCCGTCGACAGGTCCTTCGTCTTCCTGCCCCCGCCCCTCGTCACCCTGGTGATGGCCGCGCTGCTGTCGTCGCTCTTCATGCGCGGACGGCTGGTTCGTCTGGACACGTGGCTGGGAAGCCGGCACGGCGTGCTCACCAACATCTCCCACGCCTTGACCCTCATTGCGCTCTTCTTCGCGTCGGCCCAGGCGTTCAACTCGGTGCTGCCCGAGCAGGGCCTGCTCCACTGGATGTTCGCGTTCTTCTTCTTGTGGACGCTGTGGAACGACCAGTTCTCGGCCTTCGACCCGTTCCGTCTCCTGCGCAGCCTCGGCGTCCTCTTCGGCACCGCGTTCGTCTTGAAGCACATGGTCCTGGGCGCGCTCGCCGCGCCGGGAGGGAGCTGGACCCAGCGCATCGCCAGCGCGATCTTCCAGGGACTGTCGCTCGGCACCCTCGACATCCCCGCCGTCGCGCCGGCCACGGGTTACATCTCGTTCTTCACGCTCGCCCTGTACGTGATGGACTTGCGGCCGTTGTTGCGCGAAGCGAGGCTGCTCACGCCAGGCGAGCGACGAGCGCTTCTGAAGGAGCTGGAAGAGGACTAGGCCAGGGGCGGACGCGGGCTATTTGTCTTTCTTCTGCTCGCGGATGCGGCGGGCTTCGTCCAGGCGCTCGGCGACGCCGGGCTCCCCGCCGCGCGGGGTCGGCTCGTAGTAGCGCTTTCCCACCAGCGCCTCGGGCAGGCAGTCCATGCCCGACACGCCTTCCTCCTCGTCATGGGCGTAGCGGTAGCCCTTGCCGTAGCCGAGCTGCTTCATGAGCGGGGTGGGCGCGTTGCGGATCCAGAGCGGCACCGGCTCCGCCCGCGTCTCGAGCGCGTCTCGCGCGGCGGCGCTGTAAGCGGTGTTGAGGGCGTTGCTCTTCGGCGCCGCCGCGAGGTACACGACGGCCTGCGCCAGGGCCAGGCTGCCCTCCGGCAAACCGACGAAGTGCACCGCCTGCTGCGCGGCCATCGCCTGCACCAGCGCCTGCGGGTCGGCCATGCCGACGTCCTCGGAGGCGAAGCGGACGAGCCGGCGCGCTACGTAGAGTGGATCCTCGCCCGCCTCCAGCATCCGGGCCAGCCAGTACAGCCCCGCATCGGCGTCGGAGTTGCGGATCGACTTGTGCAGCGCGCTGATGATGTTGTAGTGCTCCTCTCCGGCGCGGTCGTAGAGGAGGGCCTTGCGCGCGAAGGCCTGGCGCATCGCCTTCAGGTCCACCTGCCGCCGGCCGTCCTGCGGCGGGGCGGTCATCACGGCCATCTCGAGGACGTTGAGGGCGGTGCGCGCGTCGCCGTCCGACGCCTGGGCCAGGAACTCCAGCGCGTCGTCGCCCACGTCCGCGCCGGCGGCGCCGAGGCCCCTCTCGGCGTCCGTGAGCGCGCGCCGCAGGACGTCGACGAGCTGGGGGGCGCCGAGGGGCTTCAGCACCACGACCCGGCAGCGCGACAGCAGCGCGGCGTTCACCTCGAACGACGGGTTCTCGGTCGTCGCCCCGATGAGCACCACGTCGCCGGACTCCACGTGCGACAGGAGCGCATCCTGCTGGGCCTTGTTGTAGCGGTGGATCTCATCGATGAAGACGATCGTGCGGCGCTGGTCGCGCTTGCGCCGCACCTCCGCCGCCTTCAGCAGCTCCTTCAGCTCTTTCACGCCGGTGAGGACGGCGCTGATCGCTTCGAAGTGGTGGCGCGTGCGGAGGCGGATGACGTGGGCGAGGGTCGTCTTGCCCGAGCCCGGAGGGCCCCACAGGATCAGCGAGCGGAGGTAGTCCGACTCGATGGCCCGGCGCAGCGGCTTGCCGGGGCCGAGCACCTCGTCCTGGCCGAGGATCTCCTCGAGCGTGCGCGGCCGGATCCGATCGGCCAGGGGCGCGTCCGGGCGCGGAGCGTCGGGCACGGCCGGCGGGGTCGGGAAGAGCAGCCGCGAGGAATCATCCCTTGAGGCTGGCATGATAGAGACTAACCCGAAACGAGCGGCGAGCGGAGCGCGATTGCTGGACGTCTTCTTCGGCGAGTATCTCTCACGCCGGATCGAGCGATGGGTGAAGGCCGGCCGCCGGCCCGAGGCTCGTAGCGCCGCCGACGGCGTGGGCTTCGTCCTCGAGCACGGGCCCCGGGTGCGAGCCTTCTGGGCGGCGCTGGCGCTGGCCTTCGGCACTTTCCTCGCGCTCGGCTTGTGGGCCCACCGCACGGAGGCGATCGGAAGCTTCTGGTTCATGATCGGCTACGTCGTGATGTTCGGCGGCGCGTTCGTGCTCTCCGCCTCGATGCTCATCGCGGTCGCGCTGACGCGGGTGCGGGTCGATCACCGGGGTGTCACGGAGCCCCGGCTCGGCGGCGGCCAGATCGAGATCGGCTGGCCCGAGGTGGCCGAGGTGCGGTTCTCCGCGCTGTGGGAGTCCTTTCTCATCCGGACGCGCGACGGGCGCAGCCTGCGTGTCTCGGCCTATCTCGACGGGCTGGGGCGGCTGCGGGAGGCGCTTCAACGTCACGCCGCGGGCGTCGCGCCGCCCGCGGTGCTCGTCCTCTTGCCGGCGCTGCCGCCGGAGAATCCCTGATCGCGCTCAACCGCGGCGCTGGCGGGCGGCCTCGAACAGCAGGATGCCGGCGGCCACCGACACGTTGAGGCTGTCGACACCACGCGCCATCGGGATGGCGACGGAGGCTGCCGCTCGCGACCGCGCGGCCGGAGCCAGCCCCGCGCCCTCCGGTCCGAGAAGAATCGCCACCGGAAGCCGCAGGTCCGCCTCGTTGTAAGGCAGGGCGCCCCGGGGATCGGCGGCGACGACTTTGATCCCGTGCGCCTCGAGCCGAGCGAGGGCGTCGGCGGTGGTGAGCCGCCGCCGGTGGGGCAGGCGGAACGCACTTCCCATCGAGCCCCGGAGGGCCTTCCATGAGAAGGGATCGGCGGCGCCGTCGGTGAGGTAGGCCCCGGTGGCCCCCGCGGCCTCCGCCGTCCGCAGCAGGGCCCCGAGGTTGCCCGGGTTCTGGATCCCCGCCGCCACCAGGACGAGCGGAGTCCCCTGGTACAGGCGCGCCTCGTCGAAGGCCGGCCGGTGGGCGAGGGCGAGAATGCCCTGGCTCGTCTCCACCTCGGAGAGTGATGCCAGCACGCCTTCATCCACGAGCCGGACGGCGACGCCGCGGCTGCGAAGCGCATCCACCAGACCCCCGCGGAGGCCCGCAAGGCGCGGCGAAGCGGCCGCCTCCACCATCGCCACTCCTGACGCGAGCGCCTCTTCGATGAGCTTGGGGCCCTCGAGCAGCATCAGCTCGCCGGCCGCCTTCTCCTTGAGCGCCCGCAGGCGGCGCACCAGGGGATTGCTGCGGCTGCGGATGATGCCTTCGTCCATCGCGGGGGCGTGATACTATCGCGAAAATACCGATGATCGACATCAAGAAGCGTCTCGAAGAGGAAATCCGGACGCTCGATCACGAGTTGAAGATCCAGCTCCCGAAGGAGATCCAGAAGGCCCGGGAGCACGGCGACCTGCGGGAGAACGCGGAGTACAAGGCAGCCAAGGAGCGGCAGAGCTTCCTCCAGGCCAGGATCGGCCAGCTCAGCACGCGGCTCGCTGCGCTGTCCATGGTCAACCTGGACCGGATCCCGAAGGACAAGGTCGGGCTCGGCTCGACCGTGACCCTCCGTGAAACCGCCAGCGGCGACCAGATCGTCTACGACCTCGTCACACCCGAGGAGGCCGACCCCACGCTGGGGCGCATCTCGCCCTCGTCGCCCATCGGCAAGAGCCTGCTCAACCACGAGGAAGGCGACGTGGTCGAAGTGCGCGTGCCCTCGGGCACGAAGGAGTACGAGATCACCCGCCTGGTGACGATCCACGACCAGGTCGAGGACTCTCCCGCGGAGGCCTGACGCTCCCGCCGCCGGCCGTGGCCGCCATTCCGCTCACCGTCATCCCCCTCGAGCCGGACCTGTCCGCAGCGCTCGACGCCCTGCCCCCGCGTCCCGGCGTGGGCCAGATCCTCGGACCCGGCGAAAAGAACCTCGTGATCGGGCGTGCGGCCAACCTCCGCCGCTGGGCCGCGGGACACCTGGGCCAGGGCCGCCCGGCGGCGAAGGGACGGCGGCCGCGCACCGACCTGCGGCCCATCGCGAAGGCGGTGCGTTGGGCCGCGACCACGTCTGCCTTCCACCAGCGCCTCGTCTACGAGCGGCTGATGGCCGAGTACGTGAAACCGGAGGCGCGCCGCGACCTGAAGCCCACGGCCTACATTCACCTCGATACGGACGAGCGATTTCCGCGCCTGTCCGTCCGCGGTCCCGACGCGCCCCCGAGCCATCTCTTCGGCCCGTTCCGCGACCGGCGGGCGGCGGCGCGGGCCATCGACGCCCTCCACAAGCTCTTCCCGCTCCGGCCGTGCGACTTCACGTTCGAGCCGGCCGCCGACCTGGCGCTGGGCCTGGGCTGCGTGTATGCGCAGGTCCGCACCTGCGCGGCGCCCTGCCTGGTGCGGACGAGCGAGGAGGACTACCGCGCGCTCGCGGTCCAGGCGGAGGCGTTCTTGTCGCGGCCCGAGCGACGGGCGGCAGAGATTGCGTCGTGGGTGCCGCCCTGGGTCGCGGCGATCACGGGCGCGCGAGGTCTGGTCGTCGAGAAGGCGCGCGACTCGATCGAGCTGTATCCGGTGCGCGAGGGAGCGGTGATGGAGGAGGCGAGCGTGAGGGTCGCGGAAGGAGGTCTCCCGGAAGCTGTGGAGGGCCTGCGCTGGCCGGCGCCCGATCCGCCGCGCGACGACCGGCGCTGGCTCTCGGCATGGCTCCACGCGCCGAAGCGGACCGGTGTCTACCTCGTAGTCGGCGAGGCCGACGACGCGCGCGCGCTGGCGCAGAAGATCGCCCGCGTGACCGATGTGGTAACGTAGAAACCTCGCGCACCATGAGGGATTACTCGCCCAAGCGCCGCACGGCCCTCGTGCTCACCGGCAGCGGCGCGTCGGGGGCCTACCACGCGGGAGTGATGCGCGCCCTCGACGAGAGCGGCGTGAAGGTCGACCTCGTGGTCGGCTCGGGGGTCGGGACCGTGGCCGCGGCGTTCGCGGCGGTCGCCGGCGGCGGCAAGCTCTACGGTACCGGCGGATTCTGGGATGACGCGGGCTGGGCCTCCTTCTACCGCTTTCCGCCCGTGCTCCGCGTGGCGCTTCTCCTCCTGGCCACGGCCTTCGGCGTCTTCCTCTTTCCGGTGGGTCTCGCCCTCCTCGCGGGTCTTCTCTTCCCGCTCGTCCTGATCGTGGATGTGGTGGCGCCGGGCCTTCCCTCACGGCTCATCGAGGGGTTGTGGGCCGCGCCGGCCGTTCTCCGCGCTCCGTACCTCGCCGCGCTCGCGGTGCCCGTCTTCGCGCTGTCGGTGCTGGTCGTGGTCTACCTGCTCCTGGGCTGGCTGAGAAGCGGTCGGAAGCTCGCCGAGGCGTTCGAGACGCCCCTCGACGCCCGCCCGGCGCGCCAGCGGCTCTCCGACGCGCTGTGGGAGGTGGCGCGCGGCTCGGCGATCTCGGCGGATCCACCCTCCGAGTCGGAGCTGGGCCAGCGCTTCGTCGCCCTGCTCGGCGAGAACCTCGGCCAGCCCGGCTTCCGCGAGCTGATCCTGCGCGTGGCCGACCTCGAGACCGGCAACGTGCTGCCCTTCGTCTTCCTCCATGACGGCGCCCAGGCCGCTTTCGCCGCGACCCGCGCGCACGGATCGCGGTCGCGGCTGGAGGGCATTCCGGACGCGGTCGACCTGCGCGAGCCGGGCCACGATTCGCTGCTGTTCGACGCGGTGGTGACCGGCCTCCTGCCTCCGCTCGTCGCACCCGTGCGCCGTGTCTCCTTCCCCAAGGGCGGGATCTTCGCGGGCGAGACGCATCGGCTGACCGACGCGACGCTCGCCGCAGGTTGCGGCATCTCGGAGGCGATCGCGGCGGGAGCGGAGCAGGTGATCGTGGCCTCGGGTTCCCCGCACTCCGCGAGCACGCCGCCGCGACGCCGCGGACCGCGGGCCGCCGCCGACGGGGTGCTGGCGGCGCTGGAGCGCCAGGCGCTCGAAGGTGACGTGAGAGGGGCCGAGCGCACGAGCCGGATGGTGGAGACGCTCGGCCACCGGATGGAGGACGGGGGCCGGGCCTGGCAGGACCCCGCGACGGGCCGCGTCTACCGCGACGTGCCCGTCTACGTGATTCGCCCCGACCACCGTGCCTTCGGCCCGCTCGAGCTCGACGGCGCGCAGGACCCCGCCACCGAGGTGCTCGAGACCCCCGAGGACCTCCTCGAGCAGGGCTACCGCGACGCGTACCGCATGTTCGTGGAGCCGGTAGTGGGCGCGGTACCGGAGCCCCGGCGGCGCGGAGCGTCGGAGGCCGAAGAGACGCACGCGGTGGAGCTGTGAGCAAGCGGGGGATCGGCACCCGCGCCGTGCACGGAGCGAAAGACCCACGCCCGGGCCCGCTCACCACACCCATCGTGCAGTCTTCCACCTTCGTCTTCGGCTCGTCGGCCGAGATGCGGCGGTACCTCGAAGGCAGCGAAGACCTCTACCTCTACACCCGCTACGAGAACCCGACGCTGCGGGAGCTCGAGCACACGCTGGCCGCGCTCGAGGAGGGGGAAGCGGCGCTGGTGCTCTCCTCCGGCATGGCCGCCTCGACGACCGGGCTGCTGTCCCTGGTAAAGGCAGGAGACGAGGTGCTGGCGAGCGCCTCGCTCTACGGGGGCACGACCCGCCTCGTGCGCGAGGTGCTGCCGTCTCTCGGCGTCACGTCGCGGATCGTGCCTCCGGCCGACCTCGCGCGGCTCGGCTCGCTGGCCGGCCCGCGCACGAAGGCCGTCGTCGTGGAGAGCCCGACCAACCCGTCGCTGGACGTGGTCGACCTGCGGGCGGTGTGCGCGGCCGCCCACGACCGCGGCGCCGCCGTCATGGTCGACAACACGTTCGCCACCCCGATCCTGCAGCAGCCTCTGTCCCTCGGCGCGGACCTGGTCATGCACAGCCTCACCAAGGCCCTGGGCGGGCACAGCGACCTCATCGGCGGCGCGCTCATCGGCTCGCGGGAGCGGATCGACGAGGCGCGGTCGCTGATGAAGGTCCTGGGCGGCTGCCTGGACCCGCATTCGGCGTTCCTCGCGTTGCGCGGCCTGAAGACGTTGCACCTGCGCGTTCATCGACAGTGCGAGAACGCCCTCGCTCTCGCGCTCAAGCTCGAGTGCCATCCGAAGGTGGCCCGGGTGCTCTATCCCGGCCTGCGCTCGCATCCGGGCCACGAGGTCGCGCGGCTGCAGATGTCCGGTTTCGGTGGGGTGCTCGCGGTCGTCCTCCACGGCGGGCTTCCGGCGGCGGAGCGCTTCTACGACGGCCTGCGGCTGATGGCCCGCGCCGCGAGCCTGGGCGGCGTGGAGACGCTGGTGAGCCTGCCCGTGCACACCTCCCATTACGGCTACACCGACGAGCAGCTGAAGGCCGCGGGCGTCGACCCCGGCACCGTGCGCGTGGCGCTCGGAGTCGAGGACGCCGCGGACCTCGTGGAGGACGCCGACCGCGCGCTGGAGGGCGTCTGAGCGTCTCCAACGAGACCGTCCTGACCCTTGCCCTCCTCGCCCTGGCCATCTATTTCTCGGTCCTGGTCGCCCGGAGCGTGGCCAGCTACCTGCTGTTCCTCAAGGTGCGCCCGACCGCGCTCTTGACATGGCCGGCGCGCCGGCCCGCGCACTTCGTGTTCATGTTCGCCCTGGGCCTGGTGGCGGCCGCGGTCGCCGTCCTGAACAGCACGCTGGACCGCCCCTTCCACCACGTCTACAGCCAGGGCGTGATGGCCGTCTATTTCATGGTGATGGTGCCGCTGTCGGCCCGCATCCAGGTCGGCCTGTACCGGGACGGCGTGTGGGCCGACGCCGGCTTCCTGCGCTACGACAAGATCGCCCGCATGGCCTTCCGCGAGGCGCCGGAGATCGTCCTGGTCCTGGTGCCGCGCGGGCGCTCCGGCCTCTTCCGTCTGCCCATTCCCTCCTCTCAGTACGACGCTGTGCGGACGATCCTCGAAGAGAAGATCCGCGAGCGCGTCGTCAACGTGGAGAAGGCGATCCTTGGTCTGTAATGCGGCGCACTCCGGTCCGCGCGCCGGACGCTGACGCTAGAATAGCGGCCACTCCATGACCGGCCTCGTCCTCGCCCTCCTGCTCCTCGCGCCCCAGACCCCGTCGCCCTCTCCCTCGCCGTCCCCGGCCGAAAAGGCGGAGAAGCCGGAGAAGCCGGAGAAGGTTCCCGAAAAGGAGGAGCCTCCCGTCGTCACGCGCCACGAGACTCGCATCGGGGGCAGGCTCGTCAAGTACACCGTGACCACCGGCATGATGCCGCTCAAGAGCGAGGCGGGGGCGACGGAGGCGCGGATCTTCTTCATGGCCTATACCGCCGACCGCGCGGCCGCTCCCGCGCAGCGGCCCCTGACGTTCTCGTTCAACGGCGGTCCGGGTTCTTCGTCGGTATGGCTGCACCTGGGCGCGATCGGTCCCAAGCGCGTCAAGATGCTGGAGGACGGCCGCATGCCGGCCCCGCCCTACGAGCTCGCCGACAACGACGAGAGCTGGCTCGACCAGACCGACCTCGTCTTCCTCGACCCTGTCGGGACGGGCTACAGCCGGGCGACGAAGCCGGAGCTGGGCAAGAAGTTCTGGGGAGTGCAGGGCGACATCGAGTCGGTGGGAGAGTTCATCCGACTCTATCTCAGCCGATACCAGCGGTGGGGATCTCCGCTGTTCATCGTGGGAGAGAGCTACGGCACGACCCGGGCGGCCGGCCTCGCCGGCCATCTCATCGAGAAGGGGATCGCCTTCAACGGGATCGTGCTCATCTCGACGATCCTCAACTTCGAGACCGCACGCTTCACCAAGGGCAACGACCTGCCCTACGTGCTGTTCCTTCCCACTTACACCGCAACCGCGTGGTACCACAAGAAGCTGCCCGCCGATCTGCAGGCGAAGCCCCTGCGGGCCGTGCTCGACGAGGCGGAGCGATGGGCGCTCGGCGAGTACACCCTCGCGCTGGCCAAGGGCGACCGCCTGTCCGGGAGCGAGCGGCAGGCCGTCGTCGACACGCTCGCGCGATACACCGGCCTCGACAAGCGCTTCCTCGACCAGTCGGACATGAGGGTCGAGATCCAGCGCTTCGACAAGGAGCTTCTCCGCGACCAGAAGCTCACGGTGGGGCGCCTGGACAGCCGTTTCCAGGGCAGCGACGCCCTGGCCGCCGGTGAGCGTCCCGACTTCGATCCCAGCCTGGCCGCGATCCGGCCGCCGTACACGGCGATGTTCAACGACTACGTGCGGGCCGAGCTGGGTTACAAGAGCGACCTCACCTACCACATCCTCGGCGGCGGGATCGGCGCCTGGGACTGGGGAACCAGCAACGGCTTCGCCGACGTGAGCGAATCGCTGCGGAGCGCGTTCGCCAAGAACCCGCACATGAAGCTGTTGGTCGCCAAGGGCTATTACGACCTGGCGACGCCGTACTTCGCCGTGGAGTACACGCTCAGCCACATGGGGCTCGACCCGGCCCTCCGCCGGAACGTCCGCACGCGGGAATACGAAGCGGGCCACATGATGTACATCGACAAGAAGGAGCTGGCCCGGCTCCATCAGGACGTGGCCGCCTTCCTGCACGACGCGACGGGGCGCTAGGGCCTTCCGTCCTTCGTCCAGCGCGGGCGGAAGTCCGAGTCCAGCAGCCAGCGGATCGGGTCGATCAGCGAGCCGATGGCCTCCGCCATGTGGCCGTAATCCAGGATGGCCGGTTCGTCCGACGGCTGGTGGTACTGCGGGTAGAGCGCGTTGCTGCACACGGTGTGGGCCACCACGCCCCTGCGCGCGAGCACATAGTTGTCGGAGCGGCGGAAGAAATCCTGCTCGGGATGGGGGTCGGCGACGAGCCGGGCGCCGTGGGCGGCAAGGGTCGGGCCCAGGTCGGAGCGCTCCCAGCCGATGAGCCACAGCGTGTGCGGCGGGACCTGGGGGTCGGGCAGCCCGATCTCCTCGAACTCGATGTGGGCGACGATGCGATCGAGCGGGATCGGCGGCCGCTCGCGGAAATAGCCCACCCCGTAGCCGCCCTGCTCCTCGCTGCCGAACAACGCAAAGAGCACGGTGCGCTTGGGGCGCGGGCCGCTCGCCAGCGCGCGGGCCAGCTCGAGGACCGCCGCCACCCCGGAGGCGTCGTCGTTGGCGCCGTTGTAGATGGCGTCGCCGTCCACCGGCTCGCCGACCCCCAGGTGGTCGATGTGCGCCGTCAGCAGCACCGCCTCGGAGGCGCGCTTGGGATCGCTTCCGGGCAGCCGGGCCACGACGTTCGCGGTGGACCCGCGCTCCATCGCCTTCAGCTCGCCCTCCACGCGCACCCGCGATCCCTCCGGCAGCGCCGTCACCACGCGAGCGGCGTCCGGGCCGAGGATGACGACCGTCGGGCGGCCCTCGGAGGGAGCCTCGCCGAACGCGGCCAGGTAAGCCGCCAGGCGGGGAATGCGTGCGGCCAGGGACTCCCATCGGGCCGTCGTCGGCGCGTCGGCTACCGTCAGGACCATCGCCGCGCCGTGTTCGATCGCCTCGGCGATCCCCGGCGGGCGAGAGTCGGCGAGCAAGACGGCCGCGCCTGCTCGCACCTTGCCGGCGCCCGCGCCATCGAGCTTCTGGAGCGGCGCTTCGATGCGGGGGCCCGCCATTGCCGCCACGATCACCTCGCGCCCGTGAGCGAAGCGTGATTCGGGTCCTGAATGCGGAGACACGACGATGGCCGGGGCGCCGGCCAGCTCACGCTGCACGAGGTCGACGTGCTGGATGTAGCCACCGCCGTCCCCGGCGGGCTCCGCGCCGAACAGGCGTAGCTGCGAGGCGGCGTACGTCGCGGCGATCAGCTCGTCCCGGGTGCCGCTGCCGCGGCCGTTGAGCGCGTCGCTGGCGAGGAACTCGACGTGGGCGCGCACGGCCTCGGGCCGTACGAGGGGAGCCTCCGCGCCGGCAGCCGCGGCCAGGAACAGCGCGGCCAGGGCCGGAATCGCGGCGAACGAGTGACGCGGGGGCGACGCGAGGCGCATGACACGAGTCTACGTCATAGGAGTCGCCGCCCATGGCGGCCGCGACGAGAGCGCGATACACTGCCTCGATCATGGGCGAGACGAAGGCCCAGGCCTCGGGTGTGAAGCCGTTCCTGGAGCGGCTGCGTGACGGCGTCGTCGTCTGCGATGGCGCCATGGGGACGATGCTCTACTCGCGCGGCGTGTTCGTGAACCGCTGCTTCGACGAGCTGAACCTGTCCAACCCCGGGCTCGTCCAGGGCATCCACCAGGAATACGTGGAGTCGGGAGCCGACGTCGTCGAGACCAACACGTTCGGGGCGCATCGCTTCAAGCTCGGCCCCCACGGCTTCGAGGGCCAGGTGGTGAAGATCAACCGCGAGGGAGCGCGCATCGCCCGCGCGGCCGCCCAGGGCCAGGCGCTCGTCGCCGGCTCCATCGGCCCGCTCGGCAAGCCGCTCGAGCCCTTCGGCAACATCGCCTTCGACGACGCGGTCGCCGCCTACCGCGAGCAGGCGCAGGGGCTCGTCGAGGGAGGCGTGGACCTTTTCCTGCTCGAGACGATGCCCTCGCTCGACCAGGCCCGCGCCGCGGTGACGGCGGTCCAGACGCTGTCCGAGCTCCCGATCGTCGTGTCCCTGACCTTCAACGAGGAGGGCACCACCGCCTACGGCGAGAAGCCGGAGGACGTCGTGCGCACGGCGGAAGAGTGGGACGTGGCGGTGGTAGGGGCCAACTGCAGCCAGGGCCCGCAGCAGATGCTGGAGACGGTGAAGCGGATGGCCGCCGCCGCGTCGCGCGTCAAGCTGTCCGCGATGCCGAACGCGGGCGCCCCCGCCCTCATCGACGGGCGCTACGTCTACCTCTGCACGCCCGAGTACATGGCGTCGTACGCGCGGCGCTTCATCGCCGCCGGGGTGAGCGTGGTGGGCGGCTGCTGCGGGACGACGCCGCCCCACATCCGGAATCTCGTCCGCTCGGTGCGGATGGGGCAGCCGGCGCGCGAGGTGGTGACGCTGGAGGCTCCGGCCCGGGCCAAGGAGGCGCCGGCGCCGATCCCGCGCGACGACAAGAGCCCGCTCGCGCGCAAGCTGGGGAAGCAGTTCGTGGTGTCGGTGGAGCTGGATCCGCCCAAGGGCGCCGACCCGGGCCGCATCATCGACCGCGCCCAGTACTGCAAGGAGAACGAGATCGACGCCATCAACGTGGCCGACGGCCCGCGGGCCTCGGCCCGGATGAGCGCGCAGTCGCTCTGCGTGCTGCTGCAGAACAAGGTCGGGATCGACACCATCCTTCACTACACCTGCCGAGACCGGAACCTGCTCGGAATCCAGTCCGATCTTCTCGGCGCGTACGCGCTGGGACTGCGGAACATCCTGGCCATCACCGGGGACCCGCCGAAGCTCGGCGACTACCCGGACGCGACCGCGGTCTACGACGTGGATTCGATCGGTCTCATCCGGATCATGGACCACCTCAATCACGGCTGCGATCTCGCCGGCAACCTCATCGGGCCCGCGCTCGGCATCCACATCGGCTGCGGCGCCGACCCGAGCAAGCCGGACTGGGACAAGGAGATTCGGCGGCTCGAAGAGAAGGTGAAGGCGGGCGCCGAGTACGTCATGACCCAGCCCGTCTACGACCCGGCCACGGTGGAGCGGTTCCTTTCGGCGGTCCGGCACCTCCAGGTGCCGATCATGATCGGAATTCTTCCCCTCTACTCCCACCGCAACGCCGAGTTCCTCCACAACGAGGTACCGGGGATGAGGATTCCCGACGACATCCGCGAGCGCATGCACAAGGCCGGCTCGGGGGAGAAGGCGCAGCTCGAAGGGGTGGCGATCGCGCAGGAAGCGCTGCTCGCGGCGCGCGAGCTCGCCCAGGGCACCTATATCATGCCGCCGTTCAACAAGGTGGAGCTGGCCGTCCGCGTCATCGAGCCGCTGGGCTAGTATTCGCGCTTACTGACATTTATCCACTGAACTCGTCCCGGGACGAGTTGGTTGCCGAGTTATCCTCCGGCCACTCTTCCTCCCCGCCGCCGGCCCGGCGGACGGACGGGAGTAAAATGAACCGGTGAAGTCCCCCGGGGTCCCCTGGTTCCTGCTCGCCGCGGCGGCGCTAGCCGCGCCCGCGCTTGCCCAGGAAAAATCCGAGCCGCCGGTCTTCTCCGCCGGCACCGACATCGTCAACGTCACCCTGACCGTGCGGGACGGGCAGGGTCACCTGATCTCCGACCTCACGCGCGAAGACTTCGCGGTCCAGGAAGACGGCCGGCTGCAGGCGGTGCAGGTGTTCGCCCGGGCCGTGCAACCCGGCCACGACGAGACGCTCGCCCTCAACCTCGGACTCCTCCTCGACACCAGCGAGAGCATGCTCAAGATGCTGAAGCTCTCGCAGCAGGCGGCCGTGCGCTTCCTGCAGTCCATTCCGCGGGCGCGCGACCTGATCACGATCTTCTTCGACGAGGACATCCGGCTCTCGCGCTACGACAGCGAGAACCAGCAGGGGCTGATCGAGCGCATCGAGACGATCAAGGGCGGAGGCTGGACCGCGCTCTACGACGCGATCGCCGTCTACCTCGCCCGGGTGCAGGACTCGAGCGGGCGAAAAGTCCTGGTGCTGTTCACCGACGGCGAGGATTCCCGGAGCGCCGTCAGCCTCGGCGACCTGCTCCAGACCATCCGCTCCAGCGCCGTCACCATCTACCCGATCGGCTTCATGGGCGGCTTTCCCACCGGCAGCGCGCGGCTGCTGCAGTCGCGGGCGTTCCTCCAGCAGATCGCGGAGACCACCGGCGGCCAGCTCTTCACCCCGAACACCTCGAAGGACCTCGGGCTCATCTACCAGAAGATCCTGGACGAGCTGTCCGCGCAATACGTGATCGGGTTCGTCTCCGACAACCAGCGCCGCGACGGCAAGTTCCGCAAGCTGAAGGTGGACGTGCGCCGCGACGGGTTGAAGGTGCGGCACCGCCTGGGGTATTTCGCGCCCGGCGGGAGCCGCTGACCGCCGCTATTTCCGCACCAGCCCTTCCAGGCGCCGCTCCAGCTCGCGAACGCGCTTTTGCAGGTCGGGGAGCCTCGCGAACACGGCAATCGACTTGAGCCAGGCCCGGTTCTCGATGGCGGGCGAGCCCGAGATGACCGCGCCCGGCGCCACGTCTCCGGGAACCCCCGTCTGCGCGGTGACGATGGCGCCATCGCCGATGCGGATGTGGCCGACCACGCCGACCTGCCCGGCCAGCGTCACCCGGTCGCCGACCTTCGTGCTGCCGGCGATGCCCACCTGGCCGGCGAGCACGCTGTCGCGGCCGATGGTGACGGAGTGCCCGATCTGCACGAGGTTGTCGATCTTGGTTCCCGGCCCGATACGCGTCTGCCCGAGGCTGGCGCGATCGACCGCGGTCAGGGCGCCGATCTCCACGTCGTCGTCGAGCACCACCGCACCGATCTGGGGGATCTTCAGATAGCGCCCCGCGTCGTCCTTGGCGAAGCCGAAGCCGTCCGCCCCGATGACGGCGCCGTTCTGCACGACGACCCGGTGGCCGAGGTGGCAGTGCTCGCGCACCTGGACCCCGGAGTGGAGCACGCACTCCTCGCCGACGTGGACCTCCGGGTAGAGGACGACGTGGGGATGGATCACGGTCCGGGCTCCGATCCGTACGCCCATCCCGATCACCGCCAGCGCGCCCACGTGCACGCCTTCTCCCAGCTCGGCGGTCGGGTCTACGACCGCGGTCGGATGAACGCCGGGGAGAGGACGAGGCTGGGGATGCAGTATCGCCACCGCGCGCGCGAAGGTGAGATACGGATTGGCGGCCAGCAGGCTGGGCAGGGGAGTCTCCAGCTCGGGGGGGACGATCACCGCGGAGGCGCGGGTGGTGGCGAGGCGGGGAACGTAACGTGGATTGGAAACGAACGTGAGGTCGCCGGGACCGGCGTCGTCGATTCCGCACACCCGGCTCACATCCACGGCGCCGTCACCCCGGAGCGCACATCCGAGGCGCGAGGACAGCTCGCGGAGGTTCACCCGGCGAGCAATCCCCCCGCGGGATGAGCGGGCGGGACGGCGACGGCGGCCTGGTGCCGGAGGGCGCTGCCCACGTTGACAGAACCGTTGAGCTGCGCGCCTTCCCGGACGGCGATGGTCTGGGCCTCGACGTTGCCCTCGATGCGCCCCTTCTCGAGCAGGACCAGGCTGCGCACCTTGAGCTCGCCCTTGAACTCCCCGCCGATCTCGGCCACATCCGCGACCACGATCGCCTGGACGCGGGATCCATCGCCCGTCTGCAACCGGCCGGTGAGATGAATCTCCCCCTGGAAGCGGCCCAGGATCTGGGCATCCTTGCCCCGGAGCTTCCCCTCGACGTCCGCCTGGGAATCGATTACCGTGCTCTTCTCAGCGTTCATCCTTCTCCTACCTGGGGGGTGCTAGCGGCGCACCCCCCAGACCCCCCTCGCTCCGCGCGAATGAATCGCGCTTCGCTCGCCGCTCGTGGCATCATTGTAACCCGGAGGGAAGATGCCCCGAATTCGCGCGGAGGAGGCCCGGCTGGCCCCCACCCCTGCCGACAGCAGGTTCCAGCTGGTCAGCGATTTCCAGCCCAAGGGCGACCAGCCGACCGCTGTCGGCGAGCTGGAGGCCGGGCTGCTGCGTGGCGACAAGCACCAGGTCCTGCTGGGGGTCACGGGCAGCGGAAAGACCTTCAGCGTCGCCTCCGTGCTGGCTCGGGTGAACCGCCCGGCCCTCGTTCTCGCCCACAACAAGACCCTCGCCGCCCAGCTCTACCAGGAGTTCAAGGCGTTCTTTCCCCACAACGCCGTGGAGTATTTCGTCTCGTATTACGACTACTACCAGCCCGAGGCCTATGTGCCTCAGTCGGACACCTACATCGACAAGGAAGCGACGATCAACGACGAGATCGACCGGATGCGCCTCAGCGCGACCCGGAGCCTCTTCGAGCGGCGGGACGTGGTGATCGTGGCCTCGGTGTCGTGTATCTACGGTCTGGGCTCGCCCGAGGCCTACTACGGGATGCTGCTGTTCGTGCGCCAGGGCGAGACGCTCGACCGGCGCGACATCCTGGCCAAGCTCGTCGAGGCGCGCTACGACCGCAACGACTACGAGCTGAAGCGCGGCACGTTCCGCGTGCGGGGAGACGTGGTGGAGATCGTTCCCGCCTACGAGGAGACGGGGATCCGCATCGAGCTGTTCGGCGACGAGGTGGAGTCGATCACGTCCTTCGATCCATTGACCGGCAAGAGCCTGGCCCGGCTGGCCCAGGTCGCCATCTACCCGTCCAGCCACTACGTGACGCCCCGGCCGCGGCTCGCGGACGCCCTCAAGACGATCGAGGCCGAGCTCCTCGAGCGCAAGGCGGAGCTGGAGCGGGAAGGGAAGCTGCTCGAGGCGCAGCGGGTCTACCAGCGAACGATGTTCGACCTGGAGATGCTGCGGGAGGTCGGGCACTGCCACGGCATCGAGAATTACTCCCGGCATCTCTCCGGCCGCGCCCCCGGCGAACCGCCGCCGACGCTGCTCGACTACCTGCCCAAGGATTCGCTCATCATCATCGACGAGAGCCATCAGAGCGTGCCGCAGGTCCGGGGGATGTACCACGGTGACCGCCAGCGCAAGCAGACGCTGGTGGAGTACGGCTTCCGCCTCCCGTCGGCCCTCGACAACCGGCCGCTCAACTTCGACGAGTTCGAGCAGCGGCTGGGACAGAGCCTGTACGTCTCCGCGACCCCGGGTCCCTACGAGCTGCAGAAGGCGGGGGGAGTGGTGGTGGAGCAGGTGATCCGGCCCACCGGCCTCATGGACCCGAAGGTGGATGTCCGGCCCGTGAAGGGCCAGGTGGACGACCTCCTGGCCGAGATCCGCATCCGGGCGGCCCGCGGCGAGCGCGTGCTCGTCACCACGCTCACGAAGCGCATGGCCGAGGACCTGACCGAGTACTACCACGACCTCGGCGTGCGGGTGCGCTACCTCCATTCCGACATCGAGACCCTCGAGCGGGTGCGCATCCTGCGCGACCTGCGAAAGGGGGAGTTCGACGTGCTGGTGGGGATCAACCTGCTGCGCGAGGGGCTCGACCTGCCCGAGGTCTCGCTCGTCGCCATCCTGGATGCGGACAAGGAGGGCTTCCTGCGCTCGGGGGGATCGCTCATCCAGACGATCGGCCGCGCCGCCCGCCACGTCGAGGGGATGGCGATCCTGTACGCCGACAAAGAGACCGATTCCATGAAGACGGCCATCGGCGAGACGAACCGCCGCCGCACGCTGCAA
>QHVJ01000356.1 GCA_003222275.1 Acidobacteriota bacterium
TCTTTCCACAACGCCGCACAGCGAGAATCTGGCAACAATGTCGCACCGGCTTGAAAGGTGTAACACGCGCCACGTTGTGGGACAATCTTCGTCCAACCATCTCGAAGAACGGTTTGAGTCGTTCATCCGCAACGAGGTTCGCCCTTTGGCGAGGGGAGGACAGATGAATTCCTTGAGAACACGGATGGTGGGACTGCTCGTCGGGCTCACGCTGGTAGCCGCGGTAGGGGCGACTACCACCCGGACTGCCCAGGCGGCCCTTCCCCCTCTGCCGAACACGGTTCAGCAGTGGAACAAGATCGCCGAGGACACGGTGGTCGGGTCCGGAGCGTTCCAGGGTGAAGGCGAGGTCTACATGAGCTATGTGGCGACCGCTGTGTACGACGCGGTCGTCGCCATTGAAGGGGGCTTCGAGCCGTACGGTCCTGCAATCAATGCACCTGCGGGTGCTTCCCTCGATTGCGCAGTGGTCGAGGCCGCCTATCGAACGCTGCGCCATTACTTCTTGTCCAATCCGGCTCTGGTTGCGAGCCTCGACGGGTACTACGCCGAGGCACTCTCACCCTCCAACTTGGATGGATGCACAGGCGACGCCGGGAAGGGAACGAGCGTCGGATTGGCGGCGGCCAACAGCATCATCGATCTTCGCACCGGAGACGGGCGCATGACGCCGATTGGGACAACGTCGTCGTTCGAGATGAAGAACCCAGGCCCGGGCGTGTGGCGACGCACTCCGCCGTTTGCGCCTCCGCAAACGCCGTGGCTGGGCTCGGTGCGGCCGTTCCTGCTGAAGCGCCCGGGACAGTTTCAACCCGAACCTCCGATCCCGCTGCAGAGTAATGAGTGGGTCCAGCAGTTCAACGAAATCAAGAGCTATGGCGGGGCGACGAGCGCGGTTCGTACCCCGGAGCAGACTGCGATCGCAAGGTTCTACACGGCGAATGTGGTCCGGCAGTTCAACCGGGCCGCTCGTGACCTCGCCGCCGCCCGAGCGCTGGGCGTACTCGATACGGCGCGACTGCTAGCCATGGTCAACACCGTAAGCGCCGACGCCCTGATGTCGGTGCTGAACGCCAAGTACCGATTCCTCTTCTGGCGTCCGGTGACTGCGATCGACCCGACGGCGGTGACGGCAGACGGCTTCGGGCCGGTGCCTGGATTCGATGACGGCAACCCGGCGACCGCTGAAGAGCCCGGTTGGCGACCCCTCGTGACGACGCCCAACCATCCCGAGTACCCAGCTGCCCACGGTACGAACACGTCGGCGATGGCAGAAGTCTTTAGCGAATTCCTGGGCACCGATGAAATCGATCTCGACATCCGCGGTTTCGACGCCGCGGGCGCGCCCGGAAACCTCGACGCCGTTCGGCACTACGACACAACCGCCGAGCTCCGAAACGAGATCATTGGCGCGCGGCTGTGGGCCGGCCTCCACTACCGCCGCTCGAGCGAGGCGGGCGTGCACCTCGGACGCAAGGTCGCGCACTACGGCCTCAACCATGCTTTCAAACCGGTCCGCTGATTCTCGACAGCCATTCAATCGTGGAGGAGAGCAATGACTCTCTCGCCTGCTCGGCGTGCCTTTCTAACGGCCACCGCCGGCATCGTCCTGGCCATCAGCCAGGTGTCTGGCGTCCTCGCCGCCAGCCTGACGGCCGGTCCCAATGTCGACATCAGTGGCTTCGCTGACAACGAGGCCGAGACCACAGTCGCGGTCAACCCGGCCAACCCGAACAACGTGGTGGTCATCTCCAACTTCCAGACCGCCGACGCGCTGATGGAATCGGTCAGCTTCGACGGCGGCGCGACGTGGTCGGCCCGGATGATCGCCAACGGCAGCGACGACCTTGGCGTCGCCTGCTGTGACCCGAACGCCGCATTCGACCAATACGGTAATTTCTTCCTGGTCTATCTCGACCTGCGGGCGAAGAAGGTCCAGACGGCCTACAGCACAGACGGCGGGCTCACGCTGCAGTTCCTGGCGACGCTCGACCACAGCGATCGCAGCAACCCGATGGCGAACGGCAAGAAGTGGGGCGCCGGGGCCGATCAGCCGAGCCTGGCAACGGGCCCGGGCGGGACCTGGTTCGTCTACAAGATGTTCAGCCAGGGCGGCCAGCTGCTCCAGGTCCGGGGGCTGCCCGTCAGCGGTCTGGGCCAGTTCGGGCCACTCAGCGCCTCGCAGTCCGTGCCCGGATCGAAGTACGGCAGCTTTGGCGACATCGCGGTGGGTCAGAACGGCCAGGTCCTGGTGACCTACCAGGACAACATCCCGACTGAAGGCCCCTCGACCATCTGGACGAACCTGGACCCGGACGGCTTCGGGCCGGACGGCTTCGGTGACGCGCGGGCCGCGACCGCCACCAATGTCGGGGGTTTCGATTACATCCCGCCGCAGGCGCGGCGATCGGTCGACGCCGAGGCCGGGCTGGCCTACGACCGGAGCGGCGGAGCCCATCACGGTCGCGTGTACCTTCTCTACACCGACGAGCAGTCGAACGAAAGCAATAACACGGACATCTGGGTCCGCCACTCCGACGACGACGGCGCGACCTGGAGCGCGCCGGTCCGCGTCAACGACGACGCCGGCACCAACAGCCAGTTCAACCCCCACATCGCCATTGACCAGGCCACGGGCTTCATCGCGGTGGGCTTCCACGACGCGCGGAACGATCTGGGAACCGGCGGTTCGGGCGACACGAACGGCATCCCCAATGACGACGCCCAGTACTTCGTGGCGGTGAGCCGCGACGCCGGCGCCTCGTTCTCGGCCAACGTGCAGGTCAGTGCCGGCACCTCGAACGCCGAGGCGGCACACAATGGCGTTCAGTACGGCGACTATACGGGGCTGGGCTTCGCCGGCGGGATCATTCACCCGGCCTGGGCGGACAACTCTGACAGCGCCGGTGGCAACCCCGACGGGGCGCTCGACCGGTTCGACGTGTACAGCGCGGCGATCACCGTCCACTGACTAACGGAGCACACGCAGCGGAGAAAGCGCTGACCAACGGGCTGGTTCTCTCCCACCGAGACCCCACCCGAACGGCCGACACGGTTCTCGGAGCGAGTGCTCGCCGAGAAATCGGCCGCTTCACCCGAGAAGAGCGCGTCATTCTGGTCGGCGTAGCGACGGCGCTCAGAAAGCCCATGGGCGACCTCGGAATCAGTGTTATGAGATGAAGGCATGACGTTCGCCATCAAAGCCGAGGTTGACGATCCGCGGGCGGAGACGTTCGCGTTCAGCGCTCAAAAGACGATGTATGGTGGCAAGCACATCGCCAAAGGCGATACGATCTTCGTCTTCGCGAGCGAGAACGAAGGCGGGCCAGGCCTCATCGCGAGCGGCGTCGTCACCGCGGCGAAAGCGATCGCGAAGAAACGCGGGATCGCCCGGCAGACGCCGCGCGTGAGTATCACCATCCGACGCACCGCCCTCGCGAAGCGGCGCCTGGGGCGGAGCGAGCTCAGGCGTTTTTCCGACTGGAACGACGGTCGACCCGAGACCGAGCTCAATTTCAAGTTCTATCGTCAGGCAACGAACAAGATCGTCAGCATCTCGGATCAAGCGGCGGCGTTCCTCCGCGGATCGTTCTGACGCGGGCGATTCCAGTGGACTACGATTCGCGGAGGACCCGCATCGGATCGAGACGCGCGGCGCGGAGGGCGGGGACGAGCGAGGCGAGGGCCGCCACCACGGCCACCATCGCGACGACTCCGAGGAGCGTCGCCGCGTCCGTAGCCGAAACCCCGTACAACAGGCCGGCCACCACGCGGCGCAGGGCCAGCGCGAGGCCGACGCCGCCCGCGCAGGCGAGGCCCACCACGCGCAGTCCCTGGCCCAGGAACTGCCGCACGATGTCGGCCCGCAGCGCACCCAGCGCCATGCGCAGGCCCACCTCGCGGCGGCGCAGCCCGACCGCGTAGCTGAGCGTCCCGTAGAGGCCGACGGAGGCGAGGGACAGCGCCGAGAGCGAGAACGCGACCAGCAGCAAGGTCAGCAGGCGGCGCAGGGCGTAGGCACCGTCGATCCGCTCGTCGAGCACGGCGATGTCGTAGACCGACCGCTGCGGCTCGAGCTCCTTCATCCGCGCGCGCACCGCTCCCACCACCGCGAGCGGGTCGCCGCTCGTCCGCACCAGGAAGAAGGGCGTCGGGCCGGGAGCGCTCAGGCATACATAGACGACCGGCACCGGCACGCGGTCGATGCCCTGCTCGCGCGCGTCTCCCACGACGCCCACGATGCGCCCGGGCTTGAGGGCCGTCTCGCCGAACGCCTGCAGATGCAGCCCCACGGCCGACGGAAAGTCCGACAGGTGGCGGACCGCGAACGCACGGTTCACAGTCAGATCAAAGCCTTGGCCGGATGGGGCGCCGCGCGAGTCGACGGAGCGCCGCTCGCACCGTTCGCCCTGGAGCAGCGGGATCCGCATGGTCGCGAAGTACTCCGGCGACACCACGCGCAAGTCGGTGACGATGCGCCGGTCGGCGTCGCCGCCGGCTTCCATGACCGCGAAGCTCGACTCCCACTGCGTCGGCGTTCCCGGCAGTGCCCAGCCGGTGGTGGCCGCCCCCTCGACGCCGGGCAGCGCGCGCAGCGTGTCGATCGTGCGGTCCACGCGCGCGACGAGGGCCGGGTACTCCCCGGTCTCGCTCCAGCTCCCGCTCATGCGGAAGGTCAGCACGCCGCTCTTCTCGAAGCCCGGCTCGACGCGCGCGAGCGCGTGAAAGCTGCGCACGAGCAGTCCCGCGCCGGTGAGCAGCGTGACCGACAGCGCCACCTGCCCGCCCACCAGCACCCACTGCAGCCGCTGGCCTCCCGACACCTGGGTGCGGCCGGATTCGCCCGAAGCCAGACCGGCGTCCTCCCGCATCGCCCGCACCGCGGGAGCGAGACCGCTCACGAGCGCCACGCCCAGCGTGCTCAACGAGCAGTAGAGCAGGATCCGGCCGTTCACTACCACCTCGTCCATGCGCGGCAGCTCGGTCCCGAGGGCGCGGAACGCGGCCGTGGCGAAGCCGGCGACCAGCAGCCCGAGGGCCCCGCCCACGAGCGCGAGCAGGAGCGTCTCGGCGAGCACGAGCCCGGCGACGGCGGCGCGGGACGCCCCGAGCGACAGGCGCAGGGCGATCTCGGGACGGCGGGCCGCCCCGCGCGCCACGAACAGCGCCGCGATGTTGGTGCAGGCGATCAGCAGCAGCAGCGACACCGCGCCGAAGAGCAGCCAGAGCGTGCGGCCGACGCCGCCAACCAGGTCCTGCTTGAGCGGCCGAAGGTCGACGCCGATCTTCCGGTCGGGGTCGGGGAACTGCTGCGCGAGCCGAGCCTGCACGGCCGAAAGATCCGCCCGCGCCTGCTCCAGGGTCACGCCCGGCCGCAGGCGGCCCACCCCCGTGTACCAGGTGTTGTGACGCGACTGGGCGTTGGGCGCGTCCACCGGCGAGGGGAACCAGACGTCCACGTCCCGATCGGGGAAGCGGAAGGACGGGGGCATCACCCCCACGATCGGCACCGACGCGTTTCCGATGCGGACGCTGCGCGACAGCACGTCGGGGGTCGATGCCAGCCGGCTGCGCCAGTAGCGGTCGCTGACGAGTGCCGCGGCCGGGCCGCCGAAGCGGTGCTCCTGCTCCGAGAAGCCGCGCCCGAGCGCGGGTGCTACCCCCCACACCTCGAGCAGGCGCTGCGTGACGACCGCGCGGCGCACACGCTCCGGAAGGTCTCCCGACGTCTCGGAAACGTCCTCGACCCCGTAACCGCTGATCGCGCTGAAGGTGGAGTTGAGCCGGTTCCATTCCTCCAAGCGCACCGGCGCGATCATGCTCTCGGAGCGGGTCTGCTGCACCTGCGAGAGCCGCACCAGTCGGTCCGCGTCCGGGAACGGCAACGGCCGCAGCAGGACGGCGTCGAGTGCTCCGAACACGGCGGTGTTCGCGCCGATCCCGAGGGCGAGCGTGGCCACGACCGTGAGCGCGAACCCCGGCGTCCGCCCCAGGCTCCGCGCGGCGTGGCGCAGGTTCCGCGCGATGCCGTCCGCCCAGAGCGCAACGTCCATGTCGCGCGTCCTCTCCGCCTGCAGCAACGGGTTCCCGAGCTTCATGCGTGCGCGCCGCTCGGCCTCCTCGGCGGAGAGCCCGGAGTCGCGCAGCTCGTCCGCCCGCTCCGCCACGTGGAACTCCAGCTCGCGCCGGATCTCCCGCTCGACCCGCCCCGACCGCACCGTGTTCACCAGCCGCTTCAGCCAGGACATGGACCGCTCTCCCTCAGGCGTACCGCAGCACCCGCCCCACGCCTTCCGTCAGGCGGTTCCAGCTCTCCTCCTCCAGCGCGAGCTGCCGGCGTCCCGTCGCGGTCAGCGAGTAGAAGCGGGCCTCACGGTTCTTTTCGGTCACCCCCCACTCCGAGCGCAAGAGCCCCATCTGCTCCATGCGGTGCAGCGCGGGATAGAGCGACCCCTCCTCCACGCGGAGCAGGTCCTCGGAGACCCGCTGGATGTGCGAGGTGATGGCGTACCCGTGCCGCCGCTTGTTCGAGGCCAGCGTCTTCAGCACCAGGAGCGACAGCGTCCCCTGCAGCACGTCGTTCTTCGGACGCGGCGAGCCCATAGCATAGCTATCTAGGCATAGAAGCCTCGGCCTGTCAACTCGAGGAGGCGGAGTCGAAGGTTGTAGGTTCGACGCCCTCAGTCTTTCGCGAGGCGACTCCAGGAGAGGCTCAGGTCCTTGCTCATGCGGCCCACACGGACCTCCAGCAGGCCCGTCGCGGCCGGGGCGACGTCGACCACCTTTGTACTCACGCGGCGGTCCTGCTCCCACGTCACCTCGACCCGCACCTGGTGCGGGCCCGGTTCGACGTCGAGCAGCGTTTCGACGCGCCCCTCGCGGACCTTGAAGGTGACGATCTTCTTGGAACCCGTCGCCTGCAGCTTCGTCTCGTAGACGAGCACACCGTCGATCCAGACGACCAGGCGGCCGTTCTCGAACGGATGCTCGACAGTCAGCCGGATGCGGCTCGCCGCGGGCGCGCTCGCGGCTGGCGGTTCGATGATCGGACTCACCGCCCGCGCCGCCGGGCCTCTCGGCCGGACGGTCGGGACCGTGGGTGTCGCTGCCGGCCGAGCCATGGTCGTAGGTACGATCGGAGCCGTGGTGGAGGCTGCGGGAGCCGGAGGCACCGGCGCGGTCGCCGCAACTGTCGTGGGCGGCTCTTCGGATGCGGCGGGACCGCTCGGAGGGCGCGCCGGATCGAACGCGGAAGAGCGGCGCCATGAAACGAACGCGACGGCGGCGAGCACCGCCAACACGAGAACCGCACCGGCCGGCACCACCCAGCGGCGTCTCGAACCGGTCGTGACGAGGGTCGCGGTCGCAGCCCCTGCCGGCGTGGGCCTCGCGGTAGGAGCGGGGCCAGTCGCGCCAGGTATCGGCGCCCGTTCGGGCACCGGCGACTCATCGAGCAGCGAGGCCAGCGGGTCGTGTGCGCCCGCGGCATGTCTCGCGGCCTTCCCGGCCAGGACGTCTTCGAGATCGTCCGCCATGTCGGCAGCGGTGGCATAGCGATCGTCCGTCCGTTTCGCGAGCGCCATGGCCAACACAGCGTCGAGCGACGCCGGCAGGTCGGGTCGCACGCTCGACAGATGCGGCCGATCGTCATGCACCACGCGGGCCACGATCTCGGGGAGGCTGGGCGCATCGAACCAGGGCCGGCCCAGGAGCAGCGTGCACAGGACCGAGCCCAGCGAGAAAATGTCCGAGCGGACGCTGCTGGGCTGACCCAGTGCCTGCTCCGGCGACATGTAGAGCGGCGAGCCGAAGGACTGCCCCGTCTTGGTGAGGCGCTGTCCGAGCGATTCGAAACGGGCGACCCCGAAGTCCATGATCTTGACGACCGCCTCGGCGCCCGCGGCCGACGCTCCGCTCGTGCCCGGATCGAGGAGCATGATGTTCGCCGGCTTGAGATCGCGGTGGACGACGCCGTGCGCGTGCGCGTGGTGGATCGCCCGGGCCACCTGCACCACGACCCCGAGTGCGGCGCGCCAGTCCATGGGCCCTTCAGCCGCGCGGGCGGCAAGCGTCCGCCCCTTCAGATATTCGAAGACGATGAAGAGCTTTCCGCTCGCCGCGTCCTTGCCGACGTCGTGGCAGACGAGGATCCCCGGATGCGAGAGCCGGGCCGCCACCCGCGCCTCCCTGAAGAACCGCCGCTCGAACTCGTTGCTGGCCGCCGCGCCGGCGGCGAACGCCAGGTCGATGGTCTTGACCGCGACGGTACGAGCGAGTGCCGCGTCCTCGGCCTCGTACACCACGCCCATCGTTCCGCGGCCCAGCTCGCGGCGGATGAGGTAGCGCCCGTCCCCGAAGGTCGGCTGGGGGCCTTCCAAAACGGTGACAAGTTTACCTGAGACGGCCGAAGCGGATAACCCGGGGCCGGGGCTTGCGCTATCATTCTCCGCCGTGGGGACGAGGGTTGTCCGGTCCCGGTGGCGATCGTGGGTCCTCATGGCCGCCGCGCTGCTCCTCGCCGTCACACCCCTCATCGCCGACGACACTCCCGAGCAGGCACGCCAGAAGGCGATCAAGAAAGCCCAGGACGCCCTCATCGCCGCCGCGAAGCAGGGCGACGCCGGCCAGGTCCGCGCGCAGCTCCAGGCGGGAGCGGACATGAACGCTCACGACAGCGCTCAGCGCACGCCTCTCCTGCATGCCGTTCGCGGCGGACAGCTCGCCGCCGTCCGTGCGCTGATCGAGGCCGGGGCGGGCCTGGACGCCCGCGATCAGGACGGCCGGACAGCCCTGATGGAGGCCGCCAGACGGAAGGAGGCGATGCCCGCGCTGGACCTCGTCGCCGCCGGCGCGGACGTGAACGTCGCGGACAAGGACGGCTGGACGGCCCTCATGTTCGCGGCCAAGGAAGGCACGCTGGCCGCAGCGCGCGCCATCATCCGGTCTCCCAAGCAGTCGAGCCTGGACGCGCTGGCGAAAGAGGCGAGCGCGCTCAGCCTCGCCGCCGAGCGGGGCCGACACGCGCTCGTGCGCGCGCTGATCGAGGCGGGCGCCGGTGTCCGCAAGCCCGAGATCGGAGGGCGGGCGCTGCAGCTCGCGGCGCAGCAAGAGCACGTCGACGTCGCGCGCACGCTGATGGAGGCGAAAGCGCCGCTCGGGTTCTCCCCGTGGGAGAACGAGCCGCCCCTGCACGCGGCCGCCGCTCGTGGCCAGTCGCTGGTCGCGGAGGCACTTCTCGAGGCGGGACTCGATCCCGACCAGGCCGACCGCAGCGGCCAGACCGCTCTCATGAAGGCGGCGGCGAGCGGCCACGAGAAAACCGTGGCTTCACTCCTGCGGCTCGGTGCTGCGCCCGACGTCGCGGACCGCGCCGGCTGGACGGCTCTCATGCATGCTGCCGCCCACCCTTCCTCCGGATCGGTGCCGGCGATCCGTGACCTCGTGCGCACCGGCGCCGCCGTGAACCGGCGCGCCGGACCGGACGGGAAGACACCTTTGATGATCGCCGCCGAGAAGGGCAACGAGCTCGCGACCGACGAGCTG
>QHVJ01000357.1 GCA_003222275.1 Acidobacteriota bacterium
CGACCAGCGGTGACGCGTGGTGGACCGCCCGAATGCCGGACGGCCGCGAGGACCTTCTGGCCGTCGCCGCCCGGGTGCGCGGGCGGAGCCTGGCCGACACCGGGAAGGATGCGCTGAGCGAGTGGGAGGCCTTCCGCATCAGCCATTGGGAAGGGAGAGGGGAAGGCGGCGATGCCGGCAGCGCGGCGGCGGCGACCGGCCCTCCCTCCGGGTCCCTCGCGCCCCAGCCGGGCCGGCCCTCGGCGACGGTGGCCGGAACGAGCACGACCCAGCGCGTCGTGGACCGCTACTACCAGAATCGCGTCTGCATCCCCGAGCTACCCGCCGCCACGCCGGTCTCGGTGTGCCGCGGCATGGTGTTCGCGCGGGCCGGACAGGTGGACGCGCGCCGCCGCAACCGTACCCGCGACACCCTCGCCGCCGTCGACCGCGCGGTGTTCACGTTGACCGGCCTGCGCGGGCGAAAGGCGCTGCTGCTCCTCACCGAGGGGTTCCTCAACGACCCCGACCTGGACCTGGCGCAAGAGGTGGCCGGCCGTTGCCGCGAGGCGAACATCGCCGTGTACTCGTTGGACGTGCGGGGGCTCATGACCGGTCTGGCCTCGGCGGATGCGGCCGGCACGCCGAACACCGCGGAGCTGGGAGCGATGCAGGTCGAGCAGACCGACGCGGAGGCCGCGGGCAGCGTCGGCCTCGCCGAGGACACCGGCGGCTTCGCAGTACGAAACACGAACGACCTCGGCGGCGGCGCGCTGCGCGTGGCCGAGGAGTCGCGTGTCTATTACCTGCTCGGATACGCGCCACCGGAGGGCAAGGGGCCGCGCGACTGGCGCAAGCTCAAGGTCGAGGTTGGGCGCCCGGGCCTGAAGGTACGGGCGCGCAAGGGTTATACGCTGAGGACGGCGGCCGAGATTGCTTCTGCGGCCGAGGCCCGTCTGGCTGCGCAGAGCCGGCCCGCGAGCCCGAAGGCGGGCGCGGGCCGGGAAGCAGGCCCGGCGCCGCTCCTTCCCACCGACGTTGCCCGCGCTCTGGCGAGCGTCCGAGACACGGACGCCATTCCTCTGCGCGCGATGGCGTACGCCTTCGAGGGGAGGCCCACCGGCGCCGTGCGGACCCTCATCGCGGTCGAAGCCGACATGCGCAGCCTGGCGAATCTGGGCGGCGAGGATCATCCGCGCGCCGTCTTGACCTTGAGCATCGCCGCGGCGCATCGCGACAGCGGCCAGACGCAGCGCATCAACCAGCGCGTGGAGGTGGAGGCCGGCCCGGCCAGGGCGGGCGCAACGAGGACAGCGCCGGCGTGGGACGAAGGCTGGCTGGCCCTGAGCCGCGAGCTGGACCTGGTTCCCGGCGTGACCCAGGCGCGCATCGTGATTCGCGACGAGTTCCTGGGACGGCTGGGGGCTCTCACCCTGCGTTTCGTGGTGCCGCCCGCAGCCAGCCTGCGTCTCTCGACGCCGGTGATCACCAACCGGGTGTCGGCGGCGAGAGAGGGCCTTCCCTCGCGGCCCGTCCTCGTCGCGCATCGCGAGTTTCCCTCGGGCGATCGCCTGTACTGCCAGTTCGAGGTCTTCGGCGCCGCGCCGCGCAGTGGCCCGGGATCCGGGGTGGAAGCATCGTACGAGCTGCGCCGCCGCGACGGCGAGGTAATGCGGCGAGGCGAGCCCAGCCTCGTGTCGCCCAGCGCGGACGGCCGGCTCCTGCGCCTGCTGGCTCTGCCCCTCGACGGAATCGCGCAAGGCGACTACGAGCTCGTGTTGCGCGTCGAGGACAAGGCGACCGGCCAGGTCCGGGAACGGATCGAGCCGCTGCGCATCACCCATCGCCGCAGTTGAATCCATTGGGCGAATCGTGATCGTCGCGTACGTGTCCGGGCACGGCTACGGCCACGCGACGCGCGTGGCCGAGGTGCTGCGGGCGGTTCGGGAGCAGGCAGGGGACCTGCCCCTCGCCGTCGTGACCGCGGCTCCGGAGAAGCTCTTTCGCGACGCGGTGCCCGGCCCGTTCCTCTTCCGCTCGCTCGAGTGCGACGTCGGCCTCGCCCAGAAGGGGCCCCTCGTCATCGACGAGGAGGGCACCGCGCGGCGCTGGCGCGCGTTCGCGGCGGGTCGGGCCGCGCGCGCGGCGGCCGAAGCGCGCTGGCTGCGCGAGCTCGGAGCCCGCGTCGTTCTCGGCGACGTGCCCCCGCTCGCCTTCGAGGCCGCGGCCGCCGCGCACGTGCCCGCGGTCGGCCTTGCGAACTTCTCCTGGGACTGGATCTACCGCCACCTCGCGCAACGCCAGCCCGCGCTGGGCGCGGCCGCCGCCGCGGCGACGGCCGCCTACCGCACGGCGGCCCTGCTGCTCGAGCTTCCCTTCGCGGGCGATCTCTCCGCCTTCCCGAGGCGAGAAGCGATCCCTCTCGTGGCCCGCCGTCCTCGGATGAGCCGCGGGGATGCGCGGCAGCGCCTCGGTCTTCCGGAGACGGGGGCCTGCGTGCTCGTTTCCTTCGGGGGTCTCGGCATGCCCGCCGTTTCGCCCGGCGCGCTCGCGGACCTCGCTCCCGTCCGTTTCCTGATCGACGCGCCGGAGGGTTCTTGGCCCCCCAACGTCGTCGCCCTCGACCCGGCCGGCCGCGACGCGCTGGGGATGGGATACCAGGATCTGGTGCGGGCCGCGGACGTGGTCGTGACCAAGCCCGGCTACGGGATCGTGAGCGACGCCATCGCGGCGGGCACGCGCATCGTGTACACGGAGCGGGGCGATTTCCCCGAGTACCCCATCCTCGTCGCAGAGATGCCGCGCTACGTCCCGTGCGCGCACGTCGGCAACCAGGACTTTCTCGCGGGCCTTTGGCGGGCGGCGATCGAGAGCGTGCTCGCGCGCCCGGTGCCGCCCCCGCCGGACCTGCGGGGAGCGGAAACCGCGTCCCGCCGGCTCGTGGCCATCGCGCGAGGCTGAGCCCTCCAGAAACAGGACGGGGCGCCGGCCAGCGGCCGCGCGCCCCGTCGGCTTCGGAGCCGGTGGACTTACTTGGAGCTGGGCTTCTTGCCCTTCGCGGTGGTCTTGGCCGGAGCCGCGGTCGTAGCCGCGGCCTTCTCGACCTTGATGCCGGAGACGTACTGGTGCTCGCCCTTCGCGTTGTCCACGCAGGTCAGGGCGACCTTCTCGCCGGCCTTCAGCGAGCTGAGACGCGCAGCGGCCTTGCCGTGCACGGGGACGGTCTTGTCCTCGCCGGCGACCTTGACCGTGATCGTCTTGGCCGTCGCGTCGGCGGAGACGACCTCGCCCTCGACGACGTGGGTCTTGGTGGCCGCCTTCGCGGGAGCGGCCGTCTTCTCCGAAGCGGTGGTCTTCTCCGAAGCCTTGGCGGCCGGCTTCGTGTCGGCAGCCTGCGCGACGGCAACGCCCGCCACGAGGACCAGGGCCAGGGGCAGCAGGAACTTCTTCATTTGCGGTTTCTCTCCTTGATTGGCGAAAGCCATGAGTGGACGCCGACGGCATATGAGCAACGGCGATGCCAGCGGAAGAGACCGCACGGCATCCTCCTAACCTGCGTCGATCGAACGGAATCGAATCATCTTCAATTAAGGATGCGTCCCGGACGGGCTGCACCAAATGGTGCAGGACCGCACGGTTTCGTCTGACCGACCCGGCTCAAAGGCCGATCCACTCGAGCCCGCCCATCGCGTACTTCTTTATGTCGGCTTCGTACTTGCGGAAGAGCACGATGTTCCCGGGAGGAACGTCGGTCTGCGCGGAGGACGGGCTGGACGACGCTCCGGCGGCCGGCGTCGCCGCGGAGCGTGCGGCCTCGGACGCCCACATCGATTTGTAGATCTGCTCGACGAGGAAGCGGTACTCGTCCTCGCTCATCCCGAGGTCGGCCAGCGCCTGGGCCTGGGCGAGGCGCAGCTCGTTGATGAGAGCGAAGCCCTTGCGCACGTCGCCGAAGTCACCCTGCTTCTTCTTGCCCATCTCGTCCAGCTCTTCCTTGTGCTTCTCGTACACGGCGTACACGCGCTTGCGGACGTCGAGGAACTTCTGGAGGCGGTCCTCCGAGATCGCGCCGTCGGCGGGAGGAGCGAAGCGGTTGGCGTTGGCCTTCCGGTGCAGCTCCTCGATCCGGTTCTGCTCGCCCGTGAGCTCTTCCGCCTTGCCCTTCACCCAGTACGCCACGCCGCCCAGGGCGACGACGGCGACGATGCCGGCCACGAGGACGGCGATGCCGCACCCGATCGCGATCTTTCCTCCGGTTCCCAACTGGCCTCCTTGTGCGGGGGGAGCCGGAACGATATCATGGTCGTTCGGAGGAGGCTCGATGGAACCCACCTGGCACGACGGTCTCAGTCGCACGGCGCTCGTGGAGCTGGTGGAGGGCCTTCTTCTCGCCATGGACAAGTCCGTCCCGCGCCTGGACGCGATCGCCCACCACCTTTCGCTCATCGCCCAGCAGGGAGAGGAGTTCGAGATCCTCGGGGGCGTGAGCGAGCAGGTGGCGGATCTCGGCGACGAGCTCTACGCCGCGAGCGACCGCGACAAGCTTCGCGAGTGGGGCAACGACATCGACACCCCCGACAAGGCCCATTGACGTCCGCGTTGTCTTCAAACGCAGAGGCCGCAGAGAGCACGCAGAGGCCGCAGAGAACGGAAGTGGGAGTGCAGCGCACCAACGAGGAATGGGTGCCGATCCCGCTCGGGGGGTCGGTTGGACCTTCCCGTTCCCTTGAACCCTCTGCGTCCTCTGCGCGTTCCTCTGCGGCCTCTGCGTTGAGTCCGTTGTCCGTGGGCATGGTGAGCCTGGGGTGCCCCAAGAACCTCGTGGACGGCGAGGTCATGCTCGGGCACCTGACGCGGCGCGGGCACCGGCTCGTCGCCGACGCCCGGGAGGCGGACGTCATCGTCGTCAACACGTGCGCCTTCATCGACCGGGCGAAGCAGGAGTCGATCGACGCCATC
This sequence comes from Acidobacteriota bacterium, assembly GCA_003222275.1. GTDB lineage: Bacteria > Acidobacteriota > Vicinamibacteria > Fen-336 > Fen-336 > AA32. Next base: position 4,939 of record QHVJ01000357.1, read on the forward strand.
CTCGAGATGGCGCGCGAGAAGGAGACCGGCCGCGCGCGGCGCCTC
>QHVJ01000174.1 GCA_003222275.1 Acidobacteriota bacterium
TGAGGCGGGCCTCGCCGGTTTCGCCGTCGTTCTCGCCACGCTGCTGCTCTCCGCCCTGCGCGTCGCGGCCGCCCGGCCTCCGTCCGTCCTCGGCGGCCTCCGTGCGGGCGCCGCCGGCGGCCTCGCCGCGCTCCTCGTGCACAGCGCGTTCGACTTCAACCTCCGCATTCCTTCCAACGCGATTCTCGCCGCCTTTCTCGCCTCGGTGGCCGCGGCGTGCGTTCCCGTGCGTTCCGCTCCCATCTGGGCGACCCGCGTCGCGGCCGCGGCCTTGGGCCTGGCGACGCTCTTCGCGCTGCCCCGCCCGGCCTTCCCCGTCGATCCTTCGGCGCCGTGGGAGCAAGCGCGTGCCGAGGCGCGACTGGCCGCGGCCAGCGTGGTGCCGGAGGCGCGGGCCCTCCGCCTCGACCGGACGGAGCGGGCGCTGCAGTCGATCCTGCGGCGGCGGCCCGCTCTCGCGGAAGCGTGGCTGCTCCTGGCCGGGGCGCGGGCCGAGCGCGGGGACCCATCGGCCCCGGAGATCGCCCGCCACGCGGCCAGCCTCGATCCCGAGCGGTCGGACCTGCGGGCGGCGGCGGAGGCGATCGCCCGTTGAGTGAACGCGTCAATGGCGCGAGTGCGGCAGCGAGCGATCCGCCTATAGCCTAGCCGAACGCCTCCTGAACGACCTCGAGCAGGAACTGCGTGCCCACGAGAAGCGCGTCCTCGTCGAAGTCGAAGCGCGGGCTGTGATGGGGCTGGTCGAGGCCACGCGCGGGGTTGGCCGAGCCCACGAAGACGAAGCACCCGGCCGCGCGCTCGAAGTAGACGGCCATGTCCTCGCCGCCCATCGTGGGCTCCGGCTCCACGACGTTCTCCTCGCCGACCACCCGCGCCGCCGCCCGCCGGGCCCGCTCCGCGACCGCGGCGTCGTTCACCACCGGCGGGTTGCCGGGCCGCACCTCGACCTCGGCGCGACAGCCCAGCGCCTCCGCGATGCCGGAAGCGATGCGCGCCACGCGCTCCGGCATCGACCGCCGCAGCGCGCCGTCGAAGGTGCGGATGGTGCCGAGGAGCGTCACCTCGTCGGGGATGACGTTGAAGGCCTGGCCGCCGTGCACCGAGCCGAGCGTCACCACCGCGGCCAGGGTCGGCGGCACCTCGCGGGACACGATCGTCTGCAACGCGGTGATCACGTGGGCGGCGGCCACCACCGGGTCCGCGGACCGGTGCGGCTTGCCCCCGTGGCCCCCGCGGCCGCGCACCACGATGCGCAGGCGGTCGACGGCCGCCATGAGCGGCCCCACCTTCACGCCGAGCGTGCCCACGGGCAGCTCGTTCCAGAGGTGGACGCCGACCACCGCCGCCACCCCGTCCATCGCGCCCGCGGCCACCATCGCCTGCGCGCCCCCTTCTCCCTCCTCCGCGGGCTGGAACAGCACCCGCACGGTGATGGGCGCGCCGCGTCCCGCCGTCAGGCGCGCCGCGGCCGCCCCCATGGCCACGTGGCCGTCGTGGCCGCAGGCGTGCATCACCCCCGGGACCTCGGAGGCGTGAGGAGAGCGGGAATCCTCCTGTATCGGCAGCGCGTCCATGTCCACGCGCAGGAGCAGCGTCCGGCTCGGATCGCCCTTCACCTCCGCCAGGACCCCCGTGCCGCCGAGCCCGGTCCGCAGCTCGACCCGGCTCCCCCTCAGGAAGCTCGTGATCTGCTCGGCCGTCCGCCGCTCTTCCCAGGCCAGCTCGGGATGACGGTGGAGATCGCGCCGAAGAGCGAGGATGTCGTCGCGCAGGGCGAAGACTTCGGGCGACAGGCGAGCCATGGGAGAATTCTAACTGGGTGAAGGACATTCTGAAGATCGCCGCGCTGGTGGCCGCCATCCTGGCTGCTTCCTTCGCCTTCGTCGCGCTGCAGCAGAAGAAGGGCTACGGCCTCACCGAAGGCACCCCCGCGCCCCCGCTGCGGCTGCCTGCCCTCCAGGGCGCGGAAGTGGACCTGGAGTCGTATCGCGGCCACGTGGTGCTCGTGAACTTCTGGGCGACGTGGTGCCCGCCGTGCGTCGAGGAGATGCCTTCGCTCGAGAGGCTGCACCGCGCGCTCGCCGGCGAGGGCCTGGTGGTCCTGGGTGTCTCCATCGACGATGACGGCGCCGCGCTGGAGGCGTTCGTGCGTCGCGCCGGCGTCACCTTCCCCATCGTGCGCGACCCCGGCGGCCGCGGACCGGCCACGGCCTGGCGCACGACCGGCTGGCCCGAGACCTTCGTCCTCGACCGCGCGGGAAGGATCGTCCGGAAGATCGTGGGCCCCGCGCGCTGGGACACGCCGGAGGCCGTCAACTGGCTCCGCGGCCTGATCAAGCCCGGCGCGCCGTCCGGAGGATCCGGGTGATCTCTCCGACCAGATAGAGGCTGCCCGCCACGACGACCTGGCCGCCGGCCGGAGCGAGCCGCCGGGCGAGGGCGAGCGCGCGGCGGGGATTGGCTTCCATCTTCGCCCGGCGGGCCGCTTCCCCCGCCCGGCGCGCGATCTCTTCCGGCGCCGCGGCGCGCTCGGTGGGCGCCCGGGTCAGGACGACCGATTGCGCCAGGGGAAACAGGATGCGCGTCATCACCTCGACGTCCTTGTCGGCCATCACGCCGAAGACCAGCACGAAGGGCACGGCATCGCGGAGATACGCGGCGAGCGCCCGCGCCGCCGCCGGGTTGTGGGCGCCGTCGAGGAGCAGCGGCGGGGCGCCCTCGATGACGACGCGCTCGAGCCGTCCCGGCCATTGCGTCCGGGCCAGCGCGGCGGCGGCGGCGCCCAGGTCCACGGCCACGCCCGCGGCCCGCGCTTCCTCCAGCAGGCGCAGCGCCACGAGCGCATTGTCGCGCTGATGAGCGCCGGGGAGCGTGCGCACGCCGTGGTACGCGAAGCGCGGGGTCTGAATCTCGAGCCCGTCGCTCGTCTCCTTCACGGCCACCCCCTCGCGGGCGCTCACGAGGCGGGCGCCCGCCGCGGCCGCTTCCTTCTCGACGGCGGCGCGGGCCTCGGGGGCGAGCGGGCCGAGCACGGTGGTGCGCCCCCCCCTTAGCACGCCGGCCTTCTCGTGGGCGATGGCGGCGAGCGTCGAGCCCAGGTAGGCCTCGTGGTCCTTCTCGACGCTGACGATCGCGGAAGCGAGCGGCTCGGCGACGTTGGTCGCGTCGAGGCGGCCGCCCATGCCGACCTCGAGCACGGCCACGTCCACGCGCGCGCGGCGGAAGTGGTCGAGGGCGGCGGCGGTGAGCACCTCGAAGTACGTGGGGTGGGCGGGGATCGTGCGCGCGCGGACCAGGCGCGCGGCCGCGCGACGGACGCGGTCGACGGCGGCCTCGAACGCGGCGGAACCGACGTCCCGCCCCCCCACCGCGATGCGCTCGTTGACGTGGACGAGATGGGGAGAGGTGTAGCGCCCGACGGCGAGGCCCGAGGCGCGCAGGGCGGCGTCGGCGTAGGCCACGACCGAGCCCTTTCCGTTGGTGCCCGCGACGAGCAATGAAGCGAACGCCCGCTCGGGATGATGCAATTCTTCGCAGAGCGACCGCATCGTTTCCAGGCCGAACTTGATGCCGAAGCGTACGCGGCTCGACAGGTATGCGCCGGCGCGGGAGCGAGGGGCGGTCCGGGTCGGCATCGCAGTCGAGGGCGAGCGATATTACAATAGGTGCACGCCATGACCGACATCGGGCAGGACCGGATCCTGGTCGTCGACGATGGGGCCGAGAACCGGGAGATCCTCGTGGACCTGCTCGGTTCGGAAGGCTATACCGTCGACACCGCCGTCGACGGCGCGGAAGCGGTCGAGAAGGCGCTGGCCTCTCCGCCCGACCTGATCCTGATGGACGTCTCGATGCCGCGCCTCACCGGCTTCGAGGCCTGCCGCCGGCTCAAGGCCGACGAGCGCACGCACCTCGTGCCCATCGTGCTCGTCACCGGCCTCGTGGCGCGCGAAGACCGCATCCAGGGGATCGCCGCCGGCTGCGACGATTTCCTGACCAAGCCCGTCGACTCCGAGCAACTCATCGCGCGCACCCGCAACCTGCTCCGCACCAAGTCGCTCGTGGACGAGCTGGAGCAGGCGGAGAACGTCCTCGTCAGCCTCGCCAACGCCCTCGACGCCAAGGACAACTACACGCGCGGCCATTCGGAGAGGGTCGCGCGATACGCGGAGGCGCTGGGCGCGGAGATGGGGCTGGGCCGCATCGAGTGCCGGAACCTGCGCCGCGCGGGGCTGCTGCACGACATCGGCAAGATCGGCACCAACCTCGAGTACCTCCACAAGCCGGGCCCGCTCACGACCACGGAGTACGAAGAGGTCAAGAAGCACCCGGTGGTCGGCTTCGAGATCTGCCGCCCGCTGCGGACGATGGCCCCGCTGCTCGCGCTCATCCGCGGCCATCACGAGCGGCTCGACGGGCGCGGATACCCCGATGCCTTGCGCGCGGACGCGGTGCCGGTGCCGCTGCGCTGTCTCACGATCGCGGACGTGTACGACGCGATCACCTCCGACCGCTCCTATCGCAAGGCGCTTCCCCGCGACCGCGCCTTCAAGATCATGAGCGAGGAAGCGAGCACCGGCATGTGGGACGCCCGCCTGGTGGACCTCTTTTTCGACAAAGTCCAGCACCTGGACTAGCTCCCGAGCTTTCAACGCGGAGGTCGCGGAGGACTTGCGAGCTCGGCTCGAGGACGCGGAGGACACTTTTTCTTCTGCGTCCTCTCCGTTCGTTCTCCGCGTTCTCCGCGTTGAAGGGCAATAGGATGCGGATGTGGAAATGTGGGGAAAAGTGTGGAATACTTCTAGCTCCCTGTGTTCAAAGGTACTTATCACTACCGGCTCGACGGCAAGGGACGCCTGCCGGTGCCCGCACCGTTCCGCCGCCGCCTCGCGACGGCCGGCGCGCGCGCTCTCGTGGTGACGCTGCTCGACGAATGCCTCGCGGCCTACCCGCCGGCCGAATGGGAGCGGCTCGAAACACAGCTGGTGGCGCTGCCCGCGTTCAGCAGGCCGGTCAAGGGGCTCACGCGCCTGCTGGCCAGCCGCGCCGCTGACTGCGAGCTCGACGGGCAGGGACGCATCCTCCTCCCGCCCGCGCTGAGAAGGGACGCGGCGCTCGGCCGGGAGGCCACCGTCGTCGGCGTGCTGAACCGGTTCGAGGTTTGGGCCCCCGAGCGCTGGTCGGCGTTTCTGGAGGGCTCCGAGCAATTGCTCCGGGATGCCAGCCTGGGGGTCGAATGGCCTCCCGCCCCGGGCCCTCGTCCACAGGCGAAACCTAGTCGCTAGTTCATTTTCCCCTTGACACCCCTAGGGACCCCTTCTAGACTCCTGGTGGAATTTTGTGGAAAAAAGTGGTCGGCCGACGCACGTCGGCCGGGCTGCTTTCTTGGCCACAGTCTCGGGGAGCGATGCTTCGCGGTAACCATCCGGCGCGCGTCGACGACAAGGGGCGCCTGAAGATCCCCAACGGGTTCCGCTCGCTCGTCGAGTCGCAGTACGGCGCCGAGCTGTTCGTCACCAGCGTCACGGGCGAGAGCGCGCTGCTTTATCCCATGGCGGTGTGGATGGAGATCGAGCGCAAGCTCGCCCAGGTCCCGTCCACCAACCCGTCGAAGCAGCGCTTTCTCGACCGCGTCAACTTCTTCGGCCAGACGACGAGCATGGACAAGCAGGGCCGCGTGCTGCTTCCGCAGACGCTGCGCGAGACCGCGGCGATGGCCGGCGAGGTGAGCGTGCTCGGGAAGCAGAACCACCTCGCGGTCTGGAACCTGAAGCGGCTGCAGGAGCGGCTGTTCAAGAAGGAGCCTTTCACCGACGAGGACGGGAAGGTCCTCTCGGAGTTCGGCATCTGATGTGGGCGCGCTGCACGAGCCCGTCCTGCTCGCCGAGACGCTGGAGCTGCTCGCGGTGAGGCCGGGCGGGTTCTGGGTCGACGGGACGGTGGGTGCGGGTGGGCACGCCGCGGAGATCCTGACTCGCAGCGCGCCCGACGGCCGCCTCCTCGCGAGCGACCGCGACGCGGAGGCGCTCGCGGCGGCCGCGCAGACGCTGGCGCCCTTCGCCGCGCGCGCGCGCCTGCTCCAGGCCGATTACCGCGAGCTGCCCGCCCTCATCGAAGAACCCCCCGACGGAATCCTCCTCGACCTCGGCGTCAGCTCGCTGCAGCTCGACCGCGCCGAGCGCGGGTTCAGCCTGAAGAGCGACGGTCCCCTCGACATGCGCATGGACCGGCGCGGCGGCATCACCGCGGCCGACGTCGTGAACCGGCTGCCCGAGGCCGAGCTGGCCGACATCATCTACCGCTATGGCGAGGAGCGCGCGTCGCGCCGCATCGCCCGCCGCATCGTGGAGACGCGCCGGCGCTCACCGTTTCGCAGCACCCTGGAGCTGGCGGAGGTGGTGCGCTCGGCCGCCCGCCGTCCGCGCGGGCGCGGCATCGACGCCGCCACGCTCACCTTCCAGGCCCTGCGCATCCACGTCAACCGCGAACTGGAGGGACTGGGCGACGTGCTCGCGAGCCTCGCGCGCCGGCTCGCGCCGCGCGGGCGACTGGCGGTCATCGCCTTCCACAGCCTCGAGGACCGCGAGGTGAAGCAGGCGTTCCGGTCCCTGGCCGCGGCCGGCTTCCGACTTCTCACGCGCAAGCCCGTGCGGCCGGGCGAGGACGAGGTGAGGCGCAACGCGCGCTCCCGCAGCGCGCGGCTGAGAGCGATCGAGCGGGAGGCGGCGTGAGGGACGAGGCGCTGGACGTGGACCTCATCCCCAAGGCGATCGACAACTCCCAGGTCGTACGGGAGGTGGACCCGCGCTCGAGCCGCGACCTGTGGCTCCTCCTGCTGCTGGCCGTGGCCCTCGTCAGCAGCCTCGTGCTCTACGCCTGGCCGAGCCTGGAGATCCGGCAGACGACACTCGCGCGCGAGCAGATGTCCAAGGAGCGGGAGCGCCTGCTGGAGGAGAACCGCAAGCTCCGCCTCGAGAAGGCGGCTCTCGAGAACCTGCACCGCGTGGAGACGATCGCGCGGCGCGACCTCGGGCTCGTCACGCCCCCGCCCGAGAAGCTGGTGGTCGTCGAGAAGCCGAAGGAGGTGCCCGCGGGCGCGCGGCTCGCCGGCAGCGCCGAACACGGCGTGGGGGGGAGGAATTGATGCTGCCGCCCCCGGCGCCACCGACCGTCCGGGACCGGCTCGTCCGGCTCCGCCTGATGCTGGTGGCGCTGTCGGTGTGCCTGTGGAGCGTCGTGATGATCGTGCGCCTGGTACAGCTCCAGGTGCTGGGGCGGGAGTCCTTCCAGCGCCAGGCCGCCCGCCAGAGCGAGCGCACGATCAACCTCGACCCGCGCCGGGGGCCGATCCTCGACCGCAACGGCCGACCGCTGGCGGTCTCGGTGGACGCGGAGAGCATCTACGCGGTGCCCCAGGAGATCCACGAGCCGGACAAGACGGCGGCCACGCTCGCGCGCGCCCTCGGCCTCGACGCCGCCGCTCGCCGCGAGCTCGTCGCCCTGCTCCAGAGGAACCGGGCCTTCGTATGGGTGCGGCGCAAGCTCGATCCGCGCGTCACCCGCGGGGTTCGCGACCTGCAGCTCGACGGCATCGGGTTCCTGACCGAGACCCGCCGCTACTACCCCAAGCGCGAGCTGGCGGCGCAGGTGCTGGGCTACGTCGGCCTCGACAACACCGGCATGAGCGGGATCGAGTACGCGTTCGAGGACCAGATCCGCGGGCGCGCGGCGAAGGTGAGCGTGCGCATCGACGCCCGCCGCCGGCCGATGGAGACGACCGAGAAGCCCTCGACCGACGGACATGCGGTCGTCCTCACCCTGGACGAGGCGATCCAGTACGCGGCGGAGAAGGAGATCGAGCGCGCGGTGGCCGAGACGGGATCGGTGGCCGGGGTGGCGGTGGTGATGGACCCGCGCACGGGTGAAGTGCTGGCGATGGCCGGCCGGCCCACCTTCAACCCGAACCGGTTCAATGCGTACCCCAGCTCGCGGTGGCGCAACCGCGCGGTGGCCGACGCCTACGAGCCGGGCAGCGTGTTCAAGGTCTTCACCGCCGCCGCCGCGCTGCAGGAAAAGGTGGTCGATCCCGACGAGACGGTGGACTGCGGCGACGGGACCATCGAGATCGCCGGCACCCGCGTGAACGACCACGCGGTGTTCCACCAGCTCACCTTCCGCGACGTGCTCGCGCACTCGAGCGACATCGGCATGATCCGCGTCGCGCAGCGCCTGGGGCGCGAGAGCCTGAACCGCCACATCCGGGACTTCGGATTCGGCTCCGCCACCGGCGTCGAGCTGCCCGGCGAGTCGAGCGGCCTGCTCCGGCCTCCGTCGCGCTGGAGCGCGCTCTCGCTCGCGTCCCTGTCGTTCGGCCAGGAGGTCGGCGTCACCGCGCTGCAGCTGACGGCGGCCATGGCCGCGGTCGCCAACGGCGGCTACCTCATGAAGCCGGTGGTCCTGAAGCAGGTGGAGGACGCGTCCGGCCGCGTGGTGAAGGCGGCCCGGCCGGTGGCCGTGCGCCGCGTGATCGAGCCCGACACGGTGGACGTCCTCACGGACCTGCTGAAGGGTGTCGTCCGGCGCGGCACCGGCGCGCGGGCGGCGGTGACCGGCTACACGGTGGCGGGAAAGACCGGGACCGCCCAGAAGATCGACGGCTCCGGCCATTACTCCATGGTCGATCACGTCGCGTCCTTCGTCGGCTTCGTGCCCGCGGCGCGGCCCGCCCTCGTCATCCTGGTCTCGCTCGACACCCCGCGGGGCGAGCACAACGAGGGCGGCGACGTGGCGGCGCCGGTGTTCGCGCGCATCGCGGAGCAGGCCCTCGCCCACCTGGCGGTGCCCCCCGAGGACCCGGACCGCGCGCTCCGCATGGTGGCGTACCGACCGGAGCCGACTGCGGTCGCCGCCGCCTATTACCCGACGCCATCGGCGCCGGCTCCGCCGGGCCCCACGGAGACGACGCGGATGCCGGAGCTGCGCGGGCTTTCCGCGCGCGAGGCGGCCACCCTGGCCGCGCGGCAAGGGCTCATCGTGGAGCTGAAGGGCTCGGGACGGGTGATCGCGCAGACGCCGGCGCCTGGCACGGAGCTTGAAGCGGTGATGACGTGCGTCCTGACCCTGAGCCGGACTCCCGGCCGGGAGGGAACGCCGGTGGGGGGTCTGGGGGGGCCGGAGAGTCCCCCCCGCTTGACGAGCGAGCGCGGATTCACTCCGCGCGAGCGGAAGAACACGCCGTGAGGCTGGGGGAGCTCTTGCGGCGCGTCCCCGAAGCGCGCCTGCAGGGCGACCCGTCGCTGCCGGTGACGGAGGTCACGTACGACTCCCGCCGGCTCGCGCCCGGCACCCTGTTCGTGGCGATCCGCGGAGCGGTCACCGATGGGAACCGCTTCGTGGACGCGGCCCGGAAGAAAGGCGCGGCGGCGATCGTCTCCGAGGAGCCACCGGACGGCTCCGGGCCGTGGGTGCAGGTCCCCGACGCGCGGGCGGCGCTGGCGCTCTTCTCGGCGGCGGTCCTCGGGGACCCGGCGCAGTCGCTCCGGCTCGTCGGCGTGACCGGGACGAACGGGAAGACCACCACCACCTACCTCATCGACGCCGCCCTGCGGGCGGCCGGACACACGGTGGGTCTCATCGGCACGGTGCACTACCGCATCGGCGCGCGTCTGGTGGAGGCCTCGCGCACGACACCGGAGTCCTCCGACCTGCAGGCCCTGTTCCGGCAGATGGTGGCCGAGGGCTGCACCGACGTGGTGATGGAGGTCTCGTCCCACTCGCTGGCGCAGGGGCGTGTGCACGGCTGCGCGTTCCAGGTCGCGGTCTTCACCAACCTCACGCGCGACCACCTCGACTTCCACGGCGACATGGAGAGCTACTTCGCGGCCAAGCGCCGTCTGTTCGACACGTACCTGCGCGAGGACGGGCACGCGGTCATCAACGCCGACGACGACCGCGCCAAAGCACTCACCGCCGTCTCGCGGGGAAAGGTGTGGACCTACGGCATCGACCGCCCCGCCCACGTCAGCGCTTCCGGCATCACGCTCTCGCTGAAAGGCACCCGCTTCCGTACCCGCACGCCGCGGGGAGAGTTCGACGTGGAGACGCCGCTCATCGGCCGCTTCAACGTGGAGAACTTCCTGGCCGGCCTCACCGCCGCCCTCGCCCTCGACGTCGATCCCGTGGTGGCCCTGCGCGGCCTGCTCACGATGACGGGCGTGCCGGGCCGGCTGGAGCGGGTGAACGCCGGGCAGGACTTCGCGGTCATCGTGGACTACGCCCATACCGACGACGCGCTCAAGAACCTGCTGGAGACGGTGCGCGCGCTCGGGCCGCGGCGGCTCGTCACGGTGTTCGGCTGCGGGGGCGACCGCGACCGCACCAAGCGGCCGCTGATGGGCGCCGTGGCCTCGCGGCTCTCCGACGTGGTGGTGGTGACCTCCGACAACCCGCGGAGCGAGCCGCCGGAGGCCATCCTCGACGAGATACAGCGGGGGATGCCGAGCGGGTCCCGCCGCGGGGAGCGCTACGCGATCGTGGACCGCCGCGAGGCGATCGGCCGCGCCCTCGAGATGGCGGGGCCGGGCGACGCGGTCGTGATCGCGGGCAAGGGGCACGAGACCTACCAGGTGCTGCGGGACCGGACGGTTCCTTTCGACGACCGTCAGGTGGCCCGCGAGCTCATTGCCGGCCTGTCCCTGCGCGGCCGGAAGGCGTGAGGGCGCCGGCCATGGCCGTGGGAGCGCTCAGGATCGAGGACGTCGCGACGGCGACGGGCGGGCGGCTGCGGGCCCGTCCCGCCCGCCTCGATCTCACCGGCGTGTCGATCGACTCGCGCACGGTCCGGCCCGGAGAGGTGTTCTTCGCCATCGCCGGCCCGCGCTTCGACGGCCACGACTTCCTCCTCGCCGCGGCCGCGGCCGGCGCGGCCGCCGCCGTCGTTCACCGGGACGTGGCGGCGCCGCCCGCGCTGGGGCTCGTGCGGGTCGAAGACACCACCCGCGCGCTCTCCGACCTCGCTCGACACGTGCGCACCACGGCGAACGTGCCGGTGGTGGCGATCACGGGGTCGGCGGGAAAGACCACGACCAAGGAGATGACGGCCGCTCTTCTCGCCACGCGCGGCCCCGTCCTCAAGACCGAGGGAAACCTCAACAATCAGTACGGGCTGCCGTTGAGCCTCCTTCGCCTCGCGACCGAGCACACGGCGGCGGTGCTCGAGCTGGGCATGTCGGCCGCGGGCGAGCTGAGGGCGCTGACGGGCCTCGCGCGCCCCGACGTCGCCGTGATCACGATGGTCGCGCCCGTCCACCTGGAGTTCTTCGATTCGGTGGAGGCCATCGCCGCCGCCAAGGCCGAGATCCTCGAGGGGCTCGGCGCGGACGGCGCGGCGGTGCTCAACGCCGACGATCCCCTCGTCCGGGCCATCGGAGAAGGAAGGATCGGGAAGCCGTATCGCGGCCAGCGGATCTGGTTCGGGCGCGACCGCCGGTACGACGTGTCGGCCGAGAATTGGCGCGGCACCGTGCACGGCATGCGCTTCGACCTGCGCCTGGGCAGAGAGAGCGTGGACGTCGCCCTGCCGCTGCCCGGTCCGCACTTCCTCTCGAACTTCCTGGCCGCGGCCGCGGTCGCGCATCACCTGGGCATCGGGGCCGACGCGATCGCGCGCGCCGCCCTCGACATGAAGCCCGCCCGGCACCGCGGACAGGTGCTCGTCCTCGGCCAGGGCGTCACGCTCCTCGACGACTGCTACAACTCGAACCCGGCGGCGGTGGAGGCCGCCGTCGTAGCGCTCGGCATGGCCGCGCCGGGGCGCCGCGTGGCCTTCCTCGGCGACATGCTCGAGCTGGGAGCGGCCGGTCCCGATCTGCACCGGCAGACCGGCGAGCGCGTCGCCTCCGGCTTGCAGGCGCTGGTGGCCGCGGGACCGCTGGCCGCGCACTTCCTCGAAGGTGCGCGGCGGGCGGGCCTGGAGGACGACGCGCTGGCGTCGTTCCCGGATTCGGCGGCGGCGGCGGCGGCGGCTCCGCGTCTGGTCCGCCCCGGGGACGCCGTCCTCGTGAAGGGCTCGCGCGGGGCACGCATGGAGGCGGTCGTCGACGCCCTCGTCGCCGCGTTTCCCCCGGCGGGGCGGGGGCGGGATGGCCAGTAGGAATGCTGTACCACCTCTTCTATTTCTTCCGGCACGACGTGACGGGATTCAACGTCGTGCGCTACATTACTTTTCGCACCGCGGTCGCCAGCCTCACCGCCCTCTTCCTGGTGCTGATCCTCGGGCCGTGGATGATCGAGCGGCTGCGCCGGCTGCAGGTCGGCCAGTACATCCGCGAGGAAGGGCCGCAGGCCCACCAGACGAAGGCGGGCACGCCGACCATGGGCGGCCTGCTGATCCTGACCGGGGTCATCGTGCCTACCCTGCTGTGGGCGGACCTCACCAACCGCAACGTGTGGATCCTGATCCTCTCCACGCTCGCCTTCGGAGCCATCGGCTTCACCGACGACTACCTCAAGGTGGTCAAGAAGCGGAACCTCGGCCTGCGCGCGCGCGACAAGATGGCGCTGCAGGTGCTCTTCGGCCTGCTGGTGGGCGCGAGCGTGTACTGGTCCTCGCTCGCCCAGCCCAGCCAGTACTCCACGCGCCTGGTGGTGCCGTTCTTGAAGACGGTGATGCCGGACCTGGGCGTCTTCTACGTCTTCTTCGCGGTGATGGTGCTGGTCGGGGCCAGCAACGCGGTCAACATGACCGACGGCCTCGACGGCCTCGCCATCGGCTGCACGCTCATCGCGGCCGCGACCTTCACCGGCCTGGCCTACCTGACCGGCCACCGGGTGTTCTCGGAGTACCTGGACCTGCTGTACCTGCCGCGCGTGGGCGAGGTGACGATCTTCTGCGGCGCGATGGTGGGGGCCTCGATGGGGTTCCTGTGGTGGAACTGCTACCCGGCGCAGATCTTCATGGGTGACGTGGGCAGCCTCAGCCTGGGCGGGGCGCTGGGCACGGTGGCCATCCTCATCAAGCAGGAGCTTCTGCTGCCCGCGGTGGGGGGCGTGTTCGTGATCGAGGCGCTGTCGGTGATCCTGCAGGTGGCGTCGTTCAAGCTCACGCGGAAGCGGATCTTCCGCATGGCCCCCCTGCACCACCACTTCGAGCTGATCGGCTGGAAGGAGCCGCAGATCATCATCCGCTTCTTCATCGTCGCCTTCATCTTCGCCCTGTTCAGCATCACCACCCTGAAGCTGAGGTGAGGAGCCCGTGGAGCTGGAGGGCAAGAGCGCGGTCGTGGTCGGGATGGCGCGGTCGGGCGTCGCGGCGGCGGAGTTCCTCCTCGGACGGGGGGCGCGCGTGGTTGCCGCCGACCGCAAGCCGGCGGCGGAGCTTCCGCCGGAGGTGACGAGGCTGCAGGAGAAGGGAGCGAGGCTCGCGCTGGGGGCGCACGACGCGGCGACGTTCACCGCCGCCGACCTGGTGGTCGTTTCGCCGGGCGTGCCCTGGGACCTCCCGGAGCTCGTCGCCGCGCGCGGGGCCGGGGTCGAGGTGATCGCGGAGCTGGAGCTGGGATTCCGCTGCCTCACGGGGACGGTGGCGGCGATCACCGGCACCAAGGGCAAGTCGACCACGACCGCGGCGCTGGGCGCGATGCTGAAGGCGGCGGGCCAGGACGTGCGCGTGGGCGGCAACATCGGCCAGGCGGTGACCGGCCTCGTCGAGGGGTCGACCGAGAAGACGGTCTTCGTCCTCGAGGTGTCGAGCTTCCAGCTCGAGGGCACCGAGGCGTTCCATCCGCGAGTGGCCGTGTTCCTGAACCTCTCGCCCGATCACCTCGACCGCCACCCGAGCTTCGACGACTACGCGCGCGCCAAGGCCCGGATCTTCCGCAACCAGACCGAGGACGACTGGGCGGTCGTGAACGCCGACGACCCCGGCGTGATCGCGCTCGCCCGCGAGGGCCGCGGGCGGCCGCTGCCCTTCCACCCGCTGCCCTCCGCGTCGCCCGCTCCGGAGGGCCGCGGGCCGGCCGCGTTCTTCGCGGGAAACGAGGCGCGCCTGCGCCGGGACGGAGCCGTGGAGGTCCTCTTCCCGCTCTCGGCGGTCCGCTTGCCGGGGACGCACCTGGCGGGAGACCTGCTGGCGGCGGCCGCCGCCGCCCGCCTGCTCGGCGCCGGCCCCGAAGCGGTGGAAAGGGCAGTGCGCGCATTCACCGGCGTCGAGCACGTCCTGGAGCGAGTGGCCGAGATCGGAGGAGTGGCCTTCTTCAACGATTCCAAGGCCACCAACGTGGAGGCCGCGAGAAAGAGCATCGAGGCGTTCCCGGGGCCGCTCCTGGTCGTGATGGGGGGCCGCTACAAGGGCGGCGACTTCCACGACCTGGCCGGCGTGCTCGCCACGCACGGCAAGGCCGTGCTGGCCATCGGCGAGGCGCAGGGGCGCATCGCGGAGGCCCTGGGGTCGGTGCTGCCGGTGATCGCGTGCCCGAGCCTGGCGGAGGCGGTGGACGTGGCGTGGGCGGAGGCGGAGCCGGGCGACACCGTGCTCCTCGCGCCCGCGTGCTCGTCGTTCGACATGTTCGAGGACTACGCGGCGCGCGGCCGGGCCTTCAAGGCGGAGGTCCACCGCTTGGAGCTGAAGGAGCTGGGGGCCGGAGGGTAGTGGCGACGCGCAATGGCTAAGAAGCTGTCGTCGGACACGACGTTGTTCGCGGTGACGATGGCCCTGCTCGCCATGGGCCTGGTCATGGTGTGGAGCTCGTCGTCGGCGCTGGCCGAGGAGTCCCACGGCAACGCCTACCACTTCCTCGTCCGCCAGGTCGTGTGGGCCGCCCTGGGCCTGGTCGTGATGGGCGCGGCCATGCGCGTCGACTACCGCAAGCTGCGCCAGCCCGCGACCGTCTACTCGGCGGTCGCCCTCACCACGGTGCTCCTGATCGTGGTGCTCTTCATGAGCCCGGTGAACGGCCATCACCGGTGGATCCGCCTGGGCAGCCTGTCCTTCCAGCCCGCGGAGCTGGCCAAGCTGACGTCGGTGCTCTTCCTCGCCTATCACCTGGAGCGGAAGGGGGAGCGCGTGAACGAGTTCCTGCCCTCCCTGTTTCCGGCCCTGCTCCTCCTCGGCTGGTTCGCCTACCTGATCTTCATCCAGGCCGACCTCGGCAGCGCGCTCGTGCTCCTCGTGATCGGAGGCGTGATGCTGATCATCGGCGGCGTGCGGCTGCGCTACTTCGCGGTCCTGGCCGTCCTCGGCGTGCCGCTGCTCTATCAGGCGGTGATGACGGCCGCCTACCGCCGGGACCGCATCGAAGCGTTCCTGAACCCGTACTCCGACCCGCGCGGCAGCGGCTACCAGATCATCCAGAGCCTGATCGCGGTGGGCACGGGGGGCGTGACCGGCGTCGGCTTCACCCAGGGCCGGCAGAAGCTCTTCTACCTTCCCTATCCCTACAGCGATTTCATCTTCGCCGTGGTGGGAGAGGAGCTGGGCCTCATCGGCGCCTGCGCGGTCGTGCTCGCCTTCGTCGTGTTCCTGTGGCGGGGCGTCCGGGCCGCGTGGAAGGCCCCCGACACCTTCGCCACGCTGCTGGCGGCGGGCCTGACGCTCGCCGTCGTCCTGCAAGCCTTCATCAACGTGAGTGTCGTCGTGGGACTCCTCCCCACCAAGGGCATACCCCTCCCGTTCCTGAGCGCGGGGGGCTCGTCGCTCCTCTTCACCCTGCTCGCGGTGGGGCTGGTGCTGAACGTCTCGCAGCATGCGGACTGAACCATGGTCCGGGTCTTCATCATTGCCGCGGGTGGCACCGGGGGCCATCTCTTCCCCGGCATCGCGGTGGCCGACGAGCTGCGCCGGCGCGATCCCGCCGCCCGCGTCGTCTTCGCGGGGACGCCGAAGGGGCTCGAGTCGCGCCTCGTACCCCGCGCCGGCTACGAGCTGGTTCTGCTCCCCATCCGGCCCCTCAACGGCGTCGGCGTGGCGCGCGCGCTCGCGGGGCTCGTCGTCCTCCCCTGGGGCCTCCTGCGCGCGGCCGCGCTCGTGCGCCGCCTGCGACCGGCGGGGGTCCTCGGCGTGGGCGGCTACGCGGGAGGGCCGGTGGTCCTCGCCGCCGCCCTCGCGGGAGTGGCCACGGTGATCCTGGAGCCCAACGCCAAGCCGGGCTTCACCAACCGCGTGCTGCGGCCCTTCGTCGGCCGGGCCGCGTGCTCCTACGAGGAAGCGCGCCGGGAGTTCGGCGCCAAGGGTGTGGTGACGGGCAACCCGGTGCGCGGCGGCTTCGCGGCCCTGCCGCGGAAGGCGCACCGAGCGCCCTACACGCTGCTCGCCTTCGGGGGGAGCCAGGGCTCGCGGGTGCTGAACGAGGCGCTCGTCGCCGCGCTGCCGCACCTGCCGGGACCGGAGCGCCTGCGCATCGTCCACCAGACGGGCGTGGCCATGCGAGACCGGGTCGCCGGCGCCTACGCCGCCGCGGGCCGCGAAGCGCAGGTGCCGGAGTTCCTCGACGACATGGAAGCGCGATTCGCGGAGGCCGACCTCGTGCTCTGCCGGAGCGGCGCGACGACTTGTGCGGAGCTGACGGCGGCGGGCAAGGCGTCGGTGCTCGTGCCGTTCGCGCTCGCGGCCGACGACCACCAGCGTAGCAACGCACTCGCCCTGCAGGCGGCGGGAGCGGCCCGGATGATCGAGGAGAAGCAGCTCAGCGGCCCGGCGCTGGCGCAGGCGGTGATGGAGACGCTGGAGACCCCGGGGCGGCTCGAGGCGATGGAAGACGCGGCGCGCGCCGTCGGCCGCCCCGACGCCGCCGCCCGCGTCGCGGACCTGCTGGAAGGTCAGGCATGAACTGCCTTTTAACGCGGAGGGCGCGGAGGGGAACAGAGAGGACGCGGAGGGGAAAACAGGAACGGATTCGTATCAGCGTTTCTTTCCTTTCCCCTGCGTACTCTCCGTTCGTTCTCCGCGCCCTCCGCGTTGAAGAGCCGGTGGAGCCGTAGGTGTTTCGCAAGATCCAGCGGATCCATTTCGTCGGGGTGGGCGGCTCGGGGATGAGCGGCATCGCCGAGGTGCTC
>QHVJ01000152.1 GCA_003222275.1 Acidobacteriota bacterium
ATGAAGTTCGTGACAGCGATCGCGGCGGCTCCCTTCATGTCCTGGGTGCCGCGCCCGTAGAAGTATCCGTCGCGCTCGACGAACTTGAACGGATCGAGATCGGGCGACCAGTCCTCTTTCGGCGCCTCGACCACGTCCAGATGCCCGAAGATCAGGATGGGTTTGGCCTTCCCGCTGCCGTGCAGGCGCGCGACGACATTCTTCTTGCGCGCCGAAGGCCCGATCACCTGGATGTCGGCTTCGGGAAACCCCGCCGCGCGCAGTCGCTGCGCCACGGCCTCCGCGGCCGGCGTCGAGCCGACGCCGGAGTCCGTCGTCTTGATCTCGATCAGCTCTCGAAATATCTCACGCGCGAGCGGCCGGTAGTCGCGCGCGGCCGCAGCCTGCGTCCGGGTCGACAGTGGGGTGAGGGACGCAACCAGACCGAGGATTAAGAACAAGGGACTGTTCTGCCTTTTCATCGCCCCTCCACGCTGTTTCGCTCACTCTACCAGAGCAGGTTGTAGACGGCCGCCGACCCTCCCGCTGTCCCGCTGTTGCCGATGCCGTGTCCAGTCTCGTGAGGTTCCTGCGCCGGGCGCGTCCGGGCAGTGGGACTCCCAGGAGAAGGCAAGGCTGCAATCCAGGCCCATAATTGGGAGCGACATGAGACTCACGCGCATCACCGTCCGCCCCGATGTCTGTACGGGAAAGCCATGTATCCGGGATCTTCGCTTTCCGGTGGCACGGCTGCTCCGGCTGCTCGCGGCGCGGCAGACGCCCGATCAGATCCTGACAGCGTATCCCTACCTCGAGGCCGCGGACATCGACGAAGCGCTGGGGTACGCGGCCAGCCTCGCCGAAGACGAGACGATCGAGTTTGGCGGCTGAAGCTTCTAATCGATGCAGCTCAGGAAGGCGCTCTGAGTCCGTGCGCCGGGTCCTACGGCAAGTCCTCGACGCGGAGATCGAACGGCGCATGGCCGACACTTACCGGCAGCAGCCGGACAACGCGGAGCCGGAGGTCATCGATCCCGAGGCCTGGGAGTCGCGAAAGCCGGCAACCCGGCGCCGCCAGCGCCGCCGTTGAGACAGTACGAGCTGTGGTGGGCGCAGATGCCGGACCCGATAGGTCGGCGACCGGTTCTGCTGCTGTCCCGCAGTCGGGCCTACGAATACCTGACGCGGGTCATCGTCGTCGAGATCACGTCGACCGTCCGAAACATCCCTGCGGAGGTCAGCCTTGGATCCGCGGAGGGACTCCGGCACCGCTCGGTCGCCAACTTCGACAACGTCCATGTCGTCGCCAAGCAGCGCCTGCTTTCACGTATTGGCACCCTCAAGCCTCGGCGGGTCGACGAGGTCAGGCGCGCGCTCGCCCGGGTGGCCGGGATCCGGCCGCTCTCCCGCGCCATGCTCTGGTTCGAGTTCCGCAAGCTCACGGACGACGACCTGGGCGCGATCTTCGAGTTCCTCCGCTCGGTCCCGCCCGTGCGCCACCGCGTGAACAACGCGGATCCGCCGACGTACTGTCCGCGCTGTGCGCGGCGGCACGGGCTCGGGGAGCTCAACCCTCCCTGAAGTGGGCGGCCCTCAGCGCGAGCTGCTCAAGGAGCTGGCCCGCGCAGGGGCCGACCTGGGTCGTCAGCCCCGCCGCGCCGCTTCGATGGTGGCGATGTCGATCTTCTTCATCGGCATCATCGCCGCGAAGGCGCGCTTCGCCTCACCGCCACCAGCCGCAAGCGCCTCGGTGAGCGCGCGCGGGGTGATCTGCCAGGACAGGCCCCAGCGGTCCTTGCACCAACCGCACTGGCTCTCCTTGCCGCCATTGCCGACGATCGCGTTCCAGTAGCGGTCCGTCTCTTCCTGGGTGGCCGTGGCGACCTGGAAGGAGAAGGCCTCGCTGTGCCTGAACTCCGGGCCGCCGTTGAGACCGAGACAGGGAATGCCCAGAACGGTGAACTCCACCGTCAGGACATCGCCCTCCTTGCCGCCCGGGTAGTCACCGGGGGCCTCGTGCACAGCAATCACTTCACTATCCGGAAAGGTGGCGGCGTAGAAGCGCGCCGCCTCATGCGCGTCCTTGTCGAACCAGAGGCAGATCGTGTTCTTGGCCTTCATACTTGTGTGCTCCTTGTGCTCGTGCGTCGTAGGCGGCGGACTCCCGCATGTCTATGCAAATCCTGGACCGCTACCTGGGTTGGGTTCGGGGCTCCGGCTGCGGTCGCGATGGGACTTGCGCTAGGATCGTCCCCCGTGCGCAGGCTGGCGCTGGCGATCGTGGGGACCGTCCTGGCCGCGTCCCGCGTATCCGCGCACCCCACCCCGTTCAGCTACGTCGATGTGACGATCGGCGAACGGCAGGTAGGCGTCGCGCTCGTCGCGCACGTCTTTGACGTGGCTCACGAGCTGGCCGCGCAGCCGCCGGACCTCCTGCTCGACGCAAAGCAGCTCGTCGCGCGTGGCGATGAGATCGTGGCGCGGCTCCTTCCGCGGGTCGGCCTCGTCACCGATGGCCATGTGCTCTCCTGTCGGCCCTCGGCGACGCCGGAAGCGCTGCCGGACCGCAGCGCCGTGCGGCTCCGCCTCGCGTGCGATGCGGACGGTCCGGCCGGAGTCCTGCAGGTGCGGGCGGCGCTGTTCCCGTACGACCCGGCTCACCAGACGTTCCTCAACGTGTACGAGCGCGGTGCGCTGCAGAGCCAATTCATCCTCGACCGTGACCATCCGGCGGCGGAGTACTTCACGGGCACGCGGCAAGGCGTCCTGGCCGTGGTCCGCCGCTTCCTGCCGGCCGGCGTCCATCACATCCTCATCGGGCCGGACCACCTGCTGTTCCTGGTGGGTCTCCTGCTCCTTGGCGGGTCGCTCCGACAGCTCGCCTGGATGGTCACGGCGTTCACGGCCGCGCACAGCCTGACGCTGTCGATGGCGGCGCTTGCCCTGGTGACGCCGCCCGCGCGGATCGTCGAACCGGCCATCGCGCTCAGCATCGTGTACGTGGGCATCGACAACCTGCTGGTGAAGAACGGACGTGATGTGCGCGCCTGGATCGCGCTCGGCTTCGGCCTCGTCCATGGCTTCGGCTTCGCGAGCGTGCTGCGTGAGATGGACCTGCCGCGCCGCGCGCTGGGCTGGTCGCTCTTCTCGTTCAACTTCGGCGTCGAGATCGGCCAGCTCCTGGTGGTCCTGGCGGTCGCCTTCGCCCTCGCGTTGCTTCGGGCCCGCAGTGAGCGGGCGGGGCGGCGGCTGGCGGTGGTCGGCTCGGTGGTGGTGGCGGTGGCGGGCTCGTTCTGGTTCGTGCAACGGGTGTTTCTCTTGTGAGCGCGAGGCCCGCGGGCCGAGCGCGAGGAGGCGTCAGATGACACGAAGCATCGCGCTGGGCGTGCTGTTGGCGGTGGGCGCGTTGTCGCTCGCGGTATCGGGTTACCAGTCGCCCTCCCCGGCCGGTCCGAAGGTGGTGGAGGTCGAGAACGTCAAGCCCAACCTATACATGCTCAAGGGCGGGGGCGGCAACACCGCCGTCTTCGTGGGCACGAGCGGGGTGGTGGTCGTGGACACGAAGCTGCCGGGCTGGGGCCAGCCCATCCTCGACAAGATCAAGGAGCTGACGCCCAAGCCGGTGACCACGATCATCAACACGCACACGCACGGCGATCACGTCAGCGGCAACGTGGAGTTCCCGGCCACCGTCGATATCGTGACCCAGGACAACACGAAGGCCAACATGCAGAAGATGACGACTCCCACCGGCATCCCCGCCGGCGCCATGGCCAACGTGTTCCAGGCCGGTAGCAGCCGCGGGATGCCCAAGCGGACGTTCAAGGACACGATGACGCTCGGCAAGGACGCGGACCGGATCGATCTCTACTATTTCGGCCGCGGCCACACGAACGGCGACGCCTTCGTCGTGTTTCCGGCCCTGCACATCATGCACGCCGGCGACATGTTTGCGCGCAAGGGCCCGCCCCTCCTCGACGCCAACAACGGCGGCAGCGGGGTGGCCATCGGCGACACGCTCTCGAAGGTTGCCTCCCGCATCAAGGGCGTCGATAGCGTCATCACCGGCCACAGCACGCTCATGACGTGGCCCGACCTGGAGGAGTACGCGCGCTTCAACCAGGATTTCCTGGAGTGGGTGCGGGCGGAGATGAAGGCGGGCAAGACCGCCGAGGTCGCCGCCGCCGAGTACAAGCTCCCGGAGAAGTACGCCGGCTACACGAACAACCCGGACCGCGTGAAGCTGAACGTGGCCGTGATCTACGACGAGCTCAAGAAGTGAGGTTGACGCGCATCATGTGATTCAGCGGCTTCGGATCCGAGGCAACCTTTCGTGTCCGAGCGGCGTCAACGGTGCTGGAGACGTCCGCCCCGAGGAGGCCACATGGAGACCATCTGGCAGGACATGCGTTTCGGCGCGCGGATGCTGGCCCGCAGCCGTGGCTTCACGGCGGTGGCCGTCCTCACGCTGGCCCTCGGCATCGGCGCCAACAGCGCGATCTTCAGCTTCGTGAACGCGATCCTGCTGCAACCCCTTCCCTACCCAGGGGCGGACAGGCTGGTCTTCCTCACCGAATGGTCCCAGCAGGTCCCGAACATGAGCTTCTCGGTGGCCAACTTCAACGACCTGCGGGACCAGAGCCGCGTCTTCGAGGCGCTCGTGGCGTCCCGCAACCAGAACTACATCCTCACCGGAACCGCCGAGCCCGAGCGGCTCGGCGGCCGCCAGGCGACCGTGGGCCTCTTCGGGACCATGGGCCTCGTGCCGGTCGTGGGCCGGGTCTTCACGGCGGAGGAGGACCGCCCGGGCGCGGAGCGCGTCGTCCTGCTCGGCGAGGGATTCTGGACCCGTCGCTTCGGCCGCGATCCGTCCGTGGTGGGACGTCCCCTGGTGCTGAACAACGAGCCGTACACCGTGATCGGCGTGCTGCCCGGCACCATGCACACGTCCTGGCGGCAGACCGACGTCTGGACGTCGCTGGGGCGCCTCGAGGACGAGGTCGGCGGGGCGAAGAACCGCGGCAACCATCCCGGCATCTACGTCATGGGCCGCCTGCGGCCGGGCGTCACCGTCGAGCAGGCGCGGGCGGACGTGGTCGCGCTGGCGAAACGGCTGGCCGAGCAATATCCGGAATCGAACGCCCGCCAGAGCATGACGCTGAGGCCCGCGCTGGAGGCCGTCGTGGGCGACCTCCGGCCGGCGCTGCTGATCCTGGTCGGAGCGGTCGGCTTCGTGCTCCTGATCGTCTGCGCGAACGTGGCCAACCTGCTGCTCGCCCGCGCGGTGACGAGGCAGAAGGAGATCGCGGTGCGGATGGCCCTCGGCGCGGGCCGGGCGCGCATCGTGCGGCAGCTCCTGACGGAGAGCGTGCTGCTCTCCTTGGCGGGCGGCCTGCTGGGACTGCTCCTCGCCTACGCCGGCATGCGCGCCCTGGTCGGCATCCTGCCCGCGAACACGCCGCGGCTCGAAGGCGTCTCTCTCGACCGAGTGGTCCTTGGCTTCACGCTCCTCGTCTCGATGGCGAGTGGCCTGATCTTCGGCCTGATCCCCGCGCTCCAGACCGCCAAGCCCGACACGTCCGAGATGCTCAAGGAAGGCGGCCGCGGCTCCAGCGGCGGGCCTGCGCGGCACCGCGCGCGCGCCCTGCTCGTGGTGTCGGAGGTGTCGCTGGCCCTCGTGCTGCTGATCGGCGCCGGCCTCATGATGAAGAGCTTCTTCCGCCTCCTCGACGCCGATCCCGGCTTTTCTTCGGACCGCGTCCTGGTCATGGCGGTCAGCCTGCCCGAGGCCCGCTACGACCAACCGGCGAAGTCGCGCGCCTTCTTCGAGCAGGTGCGGGAACGGCTGGACGGCACGCCGGGGATCGAGGCGAGGGGCATCACGACGCCGCTGCTGGGCGGATGGCAGACCGGCTTCAGGGTGGAGGGCCAGCCCGAACCGCCGCCCGGCCAGGGACCCTCCACGGACATCGCTCGCGTGGGCGGTGATTTCTTCCAGGTCATGGGCATCCGGCTCATCCGTGGCCGCTACTTCACCGAACAGGACCGCGAGGGCCAGCCGCTCGTCTGCATCGTCGACGAGACGATGGCCCGCACGTATTGGCCGGGCGAAGATCCGATCGGCAAGCGACTGCACCTGGGCGGCGGCGGCCACGACCAGCCGGAGAAGCCGTGGCTGACGGTGGTGGGTGTCGTGGCCCATGTCAAGAACTACGGTGTCGACCAGGAGTCGCGCGTCGAGACCTACGTTCCCGCGCTCCAGGATCCGATCGGCTTCGCGGTCGTCGTCGTGAAGACGAGCGCCGAGACCGCCGGCGTGACGGCGGCCGTGCGCGCGGCCGTCCAGGCGGTGGACAAGGACGTGCCGGTCTTCTCGGTGCGGCCGCTCTCGGAGATCGTGGCCGACAGCCGCGCGCCCAAGCGCCTCTCCGCGCAGCTCCTGGCCGGCTTCGCCGCCCTGGCGCTCCTGCTCGCCGCCATCGGCATCTATGGCGTCATGTCGTATTCGGTCACGCAGCAGACCCGCGAGATCGGCATCCGCGTGGCGCTCGGTGCGCAGCGCCGCGACATCCTCAAGATGGTGGTGGGACAGGGCATGGCCCTAGCGGCCATCGGTGTGGCGCTCGGCCTGGCGCTGGCGCTCTCCCTTGCGTTCGGCCTCACCGAGGCACTGAGCACCATTCTCTTCCGCGTGAGCCGCACCGACCCGCCGACGTATGCGCTGGTCCCGGTGGTGCTGACCCTCGTCGCCCTGGTGGCCTGCTACGTGCCCGCCCGCCGCGCCCTGCGAATCGACCCCATGCGCGCTCTCCGTTGCGAGTGACCGGGCGCGGGGCGCGGCGTGGCTGCCCGCCGGGCGCCAGACGGCAATCTTCTCGCGCAACTTCACTGACTCTGACGATCAGTGCAGCAAGCTGGCCCGTCCTTGCGGCCATTACTGGATTGGCGCTTGGTTGAGTTCGGGTTTCGTGAACGACCAGTGGGAATGGATCGTTCGCCAGCGGCCGCCGATGAGCCGGAAAACCGCGGTCGAATTCCATCTCGAAGCGGCCTTCTCCGAGCCGTCGGGCTGTTTGCGGTAATTCACGATGTTGTACGTCAGCACGGCAATGTCGCCGTGACGTTGCACCTTGGGATTCACCATCTCGTAGCGATCGACCTTGAACTTGCCCGCTAGGGGACCGATCAGCTGCTTCATCGCGTCGAGACCGTCCACTCGCCTGTCTTGTCCTGGATCGAAGTACGTGACCTCCGACGCATAGGTGTCGAGGAAGCCCTGAGGATCACCACGACCCCAGCGATCGAGGGCGGCTCGTTCAACGGCGATCACTTCGTCCGGCCGGACCTCCTGCGCATGACCTGCAGGAGCGATCGTGAAGCCACCGGCGACCAACGCCAGCGTCAGTCTGAATGCGGACATGATCTTCACCTCTAGGAGAGTCGGTTTGCTATCCCTGGGTGCATGGCGGCCAGGGGCAATCTATCGCGTTGACCGGGTGATGTCTTGAACGTTCTTGCGCTGGCGATAGGCGCCCCGCGTCATGCCTACCGTCTCATTCGAGGCTCACTCGTGCCGAAGCAACTGGGCCGGGTCGATCCCCAGCACGCGCCGGGCGGGAACGTAGCAGGCGAGCATCGTGACGAGGCCGAGGCCCACGGCGACCGAGGTAAGCGTGAGCGGATCGAGCGGCGTCACCCCCAGCAGCACGCCGCGGATGACGCGTCCCGCGAAGTAGATGCCCGGCGCGCCCATCAGCACACCCGCCGTCACGAGGGATGCACCCTCTCGGAGGACGAGTCGCAGGAGCGCACGATGGTCGGCGCCCACGGCCAGCCTCAAAGCGAGCTCGTGGCGGCGGCGCATGACGGCGCCGGCCACGACGCCGTACAAGCCCATCGCGGCGAGGAGCAGCGCGCCGAGCGCGAATGCGGAGAGCAGCACGGCGCTGATGTGCTGGCGTCGCAGCGAGTGGTCGACCAGCTCCTCCATCGGACGGATCTCGGCCGCCACGAGGCGTGGATCGATGCGACGTATCGCCTGTCGCACGTCCGGGATCAGGGCCCGCGGGTCCCCGCCCGTCCGAAGCACGAACGCGAGAGGCCGATAGCCGTCCGCGTGGACGAAGATCTGGGGCCGCCCATCCTGATGGATGTCGTACAGACGCGCCTGCCGCACCACGCCCACGATCGTGAGGGTACGGTCCCCGATCCGTACTTCCGCGCCGAGGGGGCTGCCCGTGGGAAAGAACTGTCTCGCCAGCGCGCTGTCGATCAGGGCTTCGCGGACGTCGTCTCGGCGCGCGGGGTCGAGGGGGCGGCCGGCCAGCAGCCGAATGCCCATCACGTCGAGGTACGTGACTCGCGCTCCGATCTGATCGGCGAGCGGCGTGTCCCGATCGGCATCGCCGGTGTTGCCCGGCGCGCCCGGAAAGCTGATCGTCGTCTGATAGGCCCGCGCGGCAGCGAACGCCGGCAGCGGCCGCGGGCAGAGCGGAAGGACCGATGTCGCGCTGGCGCCGCTGACACCCGGCAACGCCGCCAGCTCCTGCTCGATCCGGTCCTGGAGCGCGATGACGTCTTCGATCTTGGGAAAGAACTCAGGCGGCATACGAACCCAGAAGCTGAGGATGCCTTCAGGCCGGAAGCCGGGGTCGACGCGCAGCAGCCGCTCGAAGCTGCGGACCACCAGCCCTCCCGCCGCGAGCAGCACGAGCGACACCGCCACCTGGGCCACCACCATGCCCCGCCGCAAGCGGCCGTGGCCGCCGCCGCCGCGGACCGCGCTGCTCGCGAGGAGTGAAGACAGCGAGGCGCGAGCCGCCCAGGTCGCCGGGGCCAGAGCCGCGAGAAGGCCGATCAACGTACCGGCCGCGATCACGACGCCGGCGATGCGGCCGTCCACGACGACCGCCTCGCGGCGCGGAAGGTCGAGCGGCGCCAGCGCGAGCAGGGCCCGCGTCGCCCAGAACGCGCCGAGTGCGGCCGCGAGTCCGCCGCCTGTCCCCAGCAGCGCCCCCTCGAAGAGCGTTGCGCGCACAATGGCGGCCCCGCTGGCGCCCAGGGCGCGCGAGACGGCCAGCTCCTGCTCGCGCTGAGAGGCGCGCGCGAGCAACACCGACGCGAGGTTCACCAGGAGCGCCAATACGAGGAACACGCCGCCGAGGGCGAGCGCCAGGAGGGCGGGCCGGATGCCGGATACGAGGTCGGACTTGAGTCCCAGCGGGTACAGTCTCAGCCCTCGGCCGTCGAAATCGCGCCTGTCCACGGCCCGGCCCACGCCTTCGACGGCGGCCGCCACCTGCTCGGGCGAGGTGCCTCGCCGCGCGCGGACGAGGCCCGCATAAGATCCGTCTCGCGGGCTCGCCTCATCGAGCCGGACACGAAACGGGATGAAGGCATCGGCCCGCTGCGGCGGCCCGGCGCTCTCGTTCCGGGCAAACACGAAGCCGCGCGGCAGGACGCCGATCACCTGGTAGGGTCGGTTGTTCAGGCGCACCCTTCGGCCGATGACCTCGGGATCGGCGCCGAGTCGATTCCACAGCTCATGCGTCAACACCATGACCGGCGACGCCCCCGGCCCCTCTTCGTCGGCGGCGAAAGCGCGCCCGGCGGGCGCCACGCCCAGCAGGTCGAACAAGCCCGGCGACGTGAACATCACCGGGATCTCGATTGGCTCCGCCCCCTCGCCGATGGCGAACGTCTGGAGCTGGCGCCCGAGGCCCACGACCTGCTCGATCACCCCGCCCGCCTTCTGAAGCTCCACGATGTCCGTCCCGGCCAGCATGCCGCGCTTGAGGTCGGCAATCGCGCCGTAATCCCGCCAGACGTAGTACAGGTCGTCCGGATCCCTGTACGGCATCGGGTCGATCAGGACCCTCTGGACGACGGTGTAGACGACGGCGGAAAGGCCGAGACCGAGCCCGAGTGTCGCCACGGTCGACACGACGAACGCCGGTGCGCGCATCAGCCGGCGGGTCGCGAGCTCCGCATCGCGGCCCCAGTTGCCGCGGCGCCGCCACGATGCCGCGGGCCGCGCCCGCTCGCCGGGACCGTTGCGTAACGAGTCTACGAGCGCGCGCACCCACACCGCCGCGAGCCGGATGATGCCGCCGCGGTTCAGGGCCTCCCGCGCACGGTCGCGGTATGCCTCCACCACCGCGTCGCCCATTTCGTCGCGGAAGTCGGCTGGATAAAGCCGCTGCAGGAGCCTGAACCAGCGCTCCGACACGTCCAGCAGGCGATCGCCTCTCATTTCGTTGCTTTGGCGAGCAGGCCGCCGATGCGCGCCGCCCGTGTCAGGGCTTCCAGCCGTCGCGCCTCCGCCCTCGCCATGCGCCGGCCGGCATCCGTGATGCGGTAGTAATTGCGACGCTCGTCGCCCGCGTCCGCCGCCGGCCGGCGGGCCGCCGCCTCTATCAGCCGGTTCTCCACCATGCGCGCCAGCGCCCGGTACATCGTGCCGACGTCGGGCACCGCCTTTTCATCGCGCGCTTCGATGTCCTGGATGATTCCGTAGCCATGCCGCTCGCCCGCGGCGAGGCTGAGCAGGATGTGAAACTCTACGCGCCGCAGCGGCAGGCTCTCCCTCTCGCGGCGGTCTCGATCCATACCCATGGATGCCTTCCCCCTGGCCATGTCGGTTAGATGTGGCGTACATATATGCGCCACACATCTAACGGCTGGCCATTGCCGCAGCAATCGTCATGCCACTTCCCCGCCGTTGCGAATCACGGCCTTGCGGAATGCGCCGACGAATCTTCGCTGCTCCTGTCCGAGCGTGGGACGGGAGGATCCCATCTCCGGACACCGGCGACTCGCATTCGTAGGCTCAAGACCGGCCCTCAGGTCCATGGATGAACTTATGGCCACTTCGACAAGCTCGGGGTCATGCCGCGCGAGTTGCCGAAAGGGCCTAGTGGGTGGAGGAGGCCCGGCCGTCGGTCGACAACCACGAGCCGCCCAGAATGAGGAGCAACCCGGCAATCGACATGCTCCCGAGGCGCTCGGCGAGCGCGAGCACGCCGATGACGACGGCCACGACGGGGTTCACGTAGGTGATCACGCTTGCCCGACTTGGTCCGACCTCGGTGATGAGCCGAAAGAAGACGACGAGCCCCAGCGCCGTGCAGATCACCCCAAGCACGACGATGGACGCGAGGGCGGCTGGGCCGGGCATCCGGTGAGGCGGTGTCGCGAGCGCCGCGGGGAGCAAGGCGATCGCGGCCACGGTCAGGCTCGCGGCGACGGGTCCCAGCGGATCGAGATCGGTCAGGTAGCGGCTGACGATGATCGGCGCAATGGCGTAACCCAGCGTCGCCAACAGCACCATCGCCGCGCCGAGCAGCTCTCCCGGCCTCCCCGCGACGTCGACGCCGAGCAGGGCAACGACTCCTCCGAATCCGATCACCAGTCCGAGCAGCCTCCGCCCGGTCGGCCGGTCCGCAGGAGACAGACGCATCGACAATAGGGCGACCAGCAGGGGCATGGTCGCGACGAGAATTGCGGCCAGTGATGACGTGATGTACCTCTCGCCGACGGCGATCAGCACGAAGGGCACGGCGACCTCGCACGCGGCATAGCCCACGATGGCCCCTGCGCGCCCACGCAGGCCGCGGAGGGCGCCTCTGTGCCAGGCCAGGGGCACCAGGAGCGCGGCGGCGAGCGCGATCCGCGACCACGCCACGAACGCAGGCGGCACGTTCGCGTCGACCGCGACTTTGATGAACAGATACGGGACCCCCCAGATGATGGAACTGAGAATGAAGAGAACCCACGCGCGGGGGCTCACCGCGTGGAACGGGTCCTTCCCGAGAAGACGCGACCGGCACCCAGAGCTGGTGAAAGGCTTGACTTCAACGAGGCGGCCTGCGTGATGAACCGGCGCTGGCGTCTCGCACCACGGCAACACCTTCCGAAGACTCAATGGTCTCGCGATGGTCCAGTGGCACTCGCGTATAAACGAAGCCGCTGACGATGAGTCAACCCGCGCGAAGCATGATCACAGGATCGACCCTCGTAGCTCGTCGCGCCGGCAGATACGACGCCAGCGCCGATGCCCCGACCAGCAACAAGGCCGCCGCCACCATCGAGGTCGGATCCAGCCAATGCACCTCGAACAGCAGGGCACGCACGACGCGCGATGCCGTCGCGGCGCCGACGAGGCCGATGGCCGCACCGAGTCCCGCGAGCCGCAACCCGTCTCCGACGACGAGGCGCCGCACGTCCGATGCCGTCGCACCGAGCGCGACACGGATGCCGATCTCCGTGTAGCGCTGACGTACCGAGGCGCCCATCAGCGCGTACAATCCGATCGCCGCCAGCAGCCACGCCGCCACGCCGAAGACGCCGATCAGGAACGCATTGAAGCGCGGACGGGCGAGGGGGCCTTCGAGCAGCTCCGCGAAGCGCGCGATGCGCATCACTTCGACGGCCGGGTCCACCGTCCGGACGCGGTCGCGGACGAGCGCGGCTACCGCAGCGGTGGGCGAGCCCGTCCGCAGCACGATGAAGTCCGGCGTGAACATGAATTGGGTGGCCGGCAGATAGAGGGTCGCGCGAGGCTCGCGAAGCTCACGATAGCGCGTTCGCCGCGCGACTCCCACGACCTCTCGCCACGGATCCCGCGAGTTCGCGCCGCCAAGTCTTATCCGCTTGCCGATCGCGTCCTCGCCTGGCCATGTGCGCGCGGCGACGTCCTCGCTGACGATGACGACGTTGGGCGCGCCCTGACGGTCGTCCCGCGTGAACGCGCGGCCCCGCACGAACGCGACGCCGAAAGTGGCGAAGTAGTTCGGTTGAATCGATTCCAGGTTGAGCGACGAGTTCGTCGCCGCACGTTCCGCGCCCTGGCCCTCCGCGGTGAACGCCGGCGCATCCCAGCCGGCCGTACCCGCGAAAGGCGGCGTGTTGACGGGCGTGGCCCCATCGATGCCGGGCGCCATTTCGAGCGCGGCGACGACATCATCGAGAAACTGCAGCTGTCGTCCGGGTTCGGCGTACTTCGTTGGCGGCAAGGCGAGCTGCGCCAGGACCAGTCGGTCCGCGGCCAGCCCCATGTCCACGGCCTGGAGCTGGAGAAGAGTGCGCGTCAGCAGGCCCGCCGCGGCCACCACGGTCACCGCGAGTGCGACCTGCGCAACGACAAGTGCGCGGCGGCCGTGGCGGGTCGCGGGTTGGGTTGAGCCGCGCCCACCGGTCCTCAGTTGTAGGATCGGATCGGTGCGAGCGGCGGAGAGCGCCGGCGCCAGGCCCGCCAACGCCGCGGTGACGAAGGCCACGGCGATCGTGAAGAACAGAACGCCCACATCGATGCGGACCGATTCCCCTTGGGGCATTTCGCCGGGCACGAGCGCCATCAGTGCCGGCAGGATGCACCATGAGACACCCAGGCCGACCCCACCCGCAGCGAGGGCCAGTACTGCGCTCTCGGCAAGCACTTGGCGCGCAATCCGGCCTCGACTGGCGCCCAGTGCGGCGCGCACTGCCATCTCCAGTCGCCTTGCTTCCCCACGCATGAGCAGGAGATTCGCGACGTTCGCGCTGGCGATAAGCAGTACCAGGCCGACCGTCCCGAAGAGCACGAGCATGGCCGTGCGCACATCACCAACCACCACATCCTCGTAGGAGCGCACGACGGGGGTGAGACCCCGGGTGGCGCCGGGGGGAGCGTCGGGCTCGAGTCGCGTCATCAGCCCGTGCAGCTCACTTTTCGCCTGCTCGATCGTCGCGCCGTAGCGCAGCCTCGCGATCATGTCGACATACGGCACGAAGTCCTTGCTCGTCACCGTGGACTTCAGCGCCGCGACGGTGATCCACGCCTCCGACCCGCGCGGGTAGTCGAACCCGGGCGGCATCACACCCACGATCCGGAACGGCCGTTCACGCAGCGTGAGCATCCGGTCGAGGACGTCGATCGCTCCGCCGTACCGGCGTTGCCACAGGCCGTGGCTGATCACGAGTACGTTCTCCGCCCCGTCGAGATCGTCGTCGCGATCGAGCGTTCGCCCCCGGATCGGCTGAACGCCGACGGTGCCGAAGAAGTCGCCCGTGACCGATACACACTGGAGGAAGGCGGCGGAGTCGTTCTCGACCGCGAGGTACGGCCACGCGCCGTTGTAGTCGACGCCGGCTACGTTCTCGAGCAGCCGGCTATGGGCCCTGAGCACCTCGAGCTCGGGCGCTCGGAACGGGTAGTGCCCGAAGCCGGAGGAGGCCAGCTCCTTCCAGGCCACGAGCAACTTCTCCTGGTCTCGTACCGGGAGTGGCCGCAAGAGCACTCCCTGGACCAGCGCAAACATCACCGTCGTCGCGGTGATTCCCAGGGCCAACGTGAGGACGGCCGCCGCCGTGAAGCCCTTCGCGCGACGCAAGCCGCGCCCGGCGACGGAAAGATCTTGCTGCCACTGGTCGAGAAGCATGGGCCCTCGATTCAGGAGAACGGCTCAATGATGGCAGAAAGGCAGAGCGTGGCAAGGATCTACTCCTGCCGAAGCAGCCGTGCCGGGTCCAGACGGCAGGCGTTCGAATCGCGTGGGGCGCACCACCTAATCCACTGATACAGCGACCACTCTTGCGGGCTTCGCTCCAGACGCTCGTGTGCCTGGAGACGACTCGAGCACGAGAGCGCCGATGTTCACCTTCTTGAATGAGCTCAGGTTCGTGGGACGCCCGTCCCGCGATCAGAAGAAACTTTTCCCGCGTGTCGATCCGGCCGGGGCCCGTTCGTTGCTATGTTGAGAGGCAAGCGGTGGCCCGGCCCGGCAACCCCGCGGAAAGCCTCAAGGAGATGAACCGATGCGCGTGATGGTGATCGTCAAGGCGACCAGGAACTCCGAGGCCGGTGCCCTGCCCAGCGAGAAGCTCCTGGCCGACATGGGGAAGTTCAACGAGGAGCTGGTGAAGGCGGGAGTGATGCTCGCGGGCGAGGGGCTCCAGCCGAGCTCCAAGGGCAAGCGCGTGGTCTTCTCCGGCGGGAAGAAGACGGTCGTGGACGGCCCGTTCGCCGAGACCAAGGAGCTCGTCGCTGGCTTCTGGCTCTGGCAGGTCAAGTCCATCGAGAAGGCCGTCGAGTGGGTCCGGCGCTGCCCCGACCCGATGCCCGGCGAGGAGTCGACCATCGAGATCCGGCCGGTGATCGAGGTTGAGGACTTCGGGAAGGAGTTCACGCCTGAGCTCCGCGCGCAGGAGGAGCGTCTCCGCGCGGAGATCGAGCGGCAGCGCAAGTCGTAAACGAACGAGCACGACCAAGCCGAGCTGGACCGCTACTGGAACGGCCTCCTCGCCGGAGCAGGCAAGGCGCAGGCGTGCGGCTGGCTCATCGACAGGTTCGGGCTGAGGTGGCAGATCGTCCCCGCGGTCCTGAACGAGATGATGCGGGACAAGGACCCCGCTCGGTCCAGGCGGGTGACGGACGCGATGCTGAAGATGGTCAAGCTCGACATCGCGGCCCTCGAGAAGGCGTACCGCCCCGAGGCGAAGCTCACCGCGTTTCGCGATCTCGTGCACCCGCGGCTCGCCGCCGCCAACCTACGGTGATCCGTCCGCTTCCTTATCGCTGGCTCTTCACCAGGCCTCGGATGGTCGTGGTCCCCGCGCCAGGGACAGTTGCCGGGACCGTCGTGAAATATGCCTCATCACCCTTGCTCACGATCACGAAATCGAAGTGCTCGTCGGGCGCCCCGGTAACGACGCAGTCCGCGTGGCCGGTGCCGTCGTCGTTCACCGAATAGGTGCACGTGAAGGTCTGCCGCAGGGCGGTTCCTCCGACGACGAGCGTGCGCAAGCCGTCTTCGATCCTGCCGCTTCCGTCTGCCGTGAACCGGCCCGTGGCAGCCACGGGCGCGCCGGGAGAGGTGGCTGTGGTTCCTACAAATCCGTCGAAGGCGAACCCGTACGGACCCTTGATATCGTGCGCGCTGAAGTTCGCGTCCGCGAGAGCGACCGGTACCGCACACGCGAGGCAGGCAACGGCAAACACCAGAAACTTGCACACAGTCTTCGTCATGACGCTCCTCCTCTTTTTTCGTGAGCCCCCACGTTCAGCGACACGCCGGCCCGCAACTGGCCCGTGACCTTGGCGTAGTTCAGGATCCAGGCGTTGGGCACCGCTCCGTCGGACGCCCACCCCTCAGATCACCAGCGCCCGCGGGACTGACGGGCACGATGTTGATGAGCACGGCCTATGCCCGCGGAAGCGGAGGGCCCACGAAGCCCGGCAGGCCTCCACCCCCTCAGTGGTCGCTGGCCGGGGAAATCGCTCGTCGAGCCAACGACTTGGAACGTGAAATATCTGAGCGCAGGGATCTAAGCGGGGATTCTACGGCGGCGGAACGGAGCGTGTCAACGACCTTGAGACACGACCTGGAGACAGTCGGGTTAAGTGATGCAGATCCGGGCGACCTTCAGATCGGCCGAGGTCACCTGCGTCGATCCTGAACCCAACTGGCCGTTCGCAGCGAACACCTCGAGCTCGTGCCCTGAGGCACATCGGCACGCGCCGAGTAGTGCTCGACGATCCCGCCGACATCGCCAGCGCGCAGGCGCAAGTGGACGATCCCGGACGTGAAGCAGGGCGGAACAGCAGCAACTCACGCCGCCGCATGGGGGCTCGCGGCCGTGCCGAGCGGCAGGCCGAAGTAGTCCCGAGCGTTCGCGAAGCACACCTTCGCGATGAGCCGGCCGAGCATCTCCCGGTCGTCAGGGACCCGGCCGCGGAGCAGGTCCTCGCCGAAGAGGTTGCACAGCAGGCGCCGGAAGTAGTCGTGGCGCGGGTAGGAAAGGAAGCTGCGCGAGTCGGTCACCATCCCCACGAAGTGCGAGAGCAGACCCATGTTGGATACCGTGCGGAGCTGGGCCTCGTTGCCGTCCTTCTGATTGAGGAACCACCAGGCGGCGCCGTACTGCATCTTGCCGGGGACCGAGCCGTCGTTGAAGCTTCCCGCCATCGTGGCGAACAGCTCGTTGTCGGCGGGATTCACGTTGTAGAGGATGGTCTTCGGCAGCGCGGCCTGCCGGTCGAGGCCGTCGAGGAAGCGCGCGAGCGGCCGCGCCATCTCGAAGTCGCCCATCGAATCGCAGCCCACGTTCTCCGCCGCCGCCGCGCGCATCCGCGTGCTGTTGTTGCGGAGCGCCCCCAGGTGGAACTGCTGTACCCACCCGCGCTGGTGGTCCATGAGCGCCATCCGGTGGAGCAGCGCCGATCGGAGGCGCAGCGCCTCGCCGGCCTCGAGCGCTCGGCCCGCGCGGACCTTGTCGAAAGACGACGATACCTCGGCGTCGGCCCACGGCGCGGACGGCACCGTCTCCAGCCCGTGGTCCGAGGCCCGGCAGCCGCGCTCATGGAAGGCCTGATGCCGCTGGTCGACCGCCTCCAGGAACGAGCCGAGGCCGCTCACGGCGAGGCCCGACGCCGCTTCCACGCGGCCGACCCAGGCGTTCCATGCGGCAGGGTCCTCGACCGCCAGCGCGCGGTCCGGACGCCAGGTCGGATAGACGCGGGTAACTGGATCGGCGCGTCGCGCGAGGCGGGCGTGCGGCTCGAGCGAATCGGCCGGATCGTCCGTCGTGCAGACCACGGCGACCTTGAAGGTGCGGAGCAGGGCGAGTGCCGTGAAGCCGTCCTCGCGCAACCGCTCGTTGCAGCGGTCGAATACCCCTCGCGCGGTCTCTGGATTGAGCAGGGCGTGGATCCCAAACGGCCGCGCCAGCTCCATGTGCGTCCAGTGGTAGAGCGGGTTGCGCAGCGTCTCCGGCACGGTGCGCGCCCAGGAGGATGAGCCATGTCCAATGCGTTCCTGCTCGGACGCCGCACCTATCAAATCTTCGCCGCGCACTGGCCACGCGTCACGGACCCGGCGGATCCGATCGCGGGGGCACTCAACCGGCTCCCCAAGCACGTCGCCTCGAAGACGCTCGAGCGCGTCGACGGGACGGGCTCGTCGCTCGTGCGCGACGTCGTGAAGGAGGTCGCGCGTCTCAAGCAGCGCTATGCGCGGGAGCTTCAGGTGCACGGCAGCGTTGGCCTCGCCCAGACGCTCCTCCAGTAGGGCGGAGATCCGGCGCGAGGGTTGGGATGCTACTTATCGTCAATCTACGGCTGGATCACGGCCATCGTTATTCGCGAGGGATATCGGCGGCTGCGATAGACCTTCTGCGTCGCCGGGCGGTAATCGGCGTCCTTGGCTTCGAAGATGTTGGGGACGAAGGTCTGGGGGTTGCGGTCGATCACCGGGAACCAGCTGCTCTGCACCTGGACCATGATGCGATGGCCCTTCTGGAAACGGTGATTGCTGCTGTGGAGGTCGATCACGTACTCCTCGACCTTGCCGGGCTCGATCGGCGCGGGTGAATCGAAGCCCTTGCGATAGCGGCCGCGGAAGACGTCGTTGGCGACCATCAGCTGGAAGCCGCGCAGCGAGGGGTCGGCCACGTCCTCCGGGTTGACGTCGATCAGCTTCACGATCCAGTCGCTGTCGGAGCCGGTGGTCGACGCGAAGAGGTGCGCCGCGAGGTTGCCGGCGATCACCACGTCCTCGCTCAGCGGATCGCTTTCCCAGGCCAGCACGTCGGGACGGCCATGCACGAAACGCTGATCCTGGACCAGCCAGAGCGGCCACTCTTCGGCGGGATAGGTCTGGGTGACCGGACGCGGCCGATACGGCACCGGATGGGCCGGATCGGAAACGTAGCTGTCGGCCTCGGCGTCGGTGTCCCGGGTGGGCGGCTCGAACGACAGCTTTCCGGCGGCGCCGAGATACAGGCTCCGCTCGAAGGCCTTGGCGTCCGGCCAGCGATCGTGACGGCGCCAGACGTTGCTCCCGGTCTCGAAGGTCAGCGCCTCGGGCAGGTCGAGCTTGCCCCGGTCCTTCAGGTAGTAGGCGAAGAACGGCGCCTGGATCTGCTCGCGGAAGTAGCGGGCGGTCGCGCTGCCGAACTCGATCCGGCCCAGGCGCTCCCCGTCGCTGAACGCCCAGCCGCCGTGGTTCCAGGGCCCGACCACGAGGATGCTGCGGCTCTCCCGGTCGACCTTCTCCAGCGTTTCATAGATCTTCAGCGGGCCGTAGAAGTCCTCCTGGTCCCACCAGCCGGCCACGTTCAGCGTGGGCACGGTCACGCGCGTGAGGTACGGTGCCACGGCCTGCCGCTTCCAGAACGCGTCGTAGTCGGGATGGCGGGCGAAGTCGTTCCAGGTGGGCCGCTTCCCCTGAAAGAACCGGGCGTTCACGTTCGAGAGCGCGCCGAGCGCGAGATACCACTGATAGGTGTCGTAGCGATCGAACTTGAAGTTCTCGACCGCGTTCGAGGTCTCGAGGGCGTAGACGTACTCGAAGCCGTAGCTCAGGCGGAAGGCGCCGTTGTGGTGGAAGTCGTCGCCGATCCACATGTCGGCCGGAGACGCCTGCGGCGAGACCGCCTTGACGGCGGGGTGCGGCTCCAGCATTGCCATCACCGTGAGCCACCCGCCATACGAGATGCCGAGGACGCCGACGCGGCCGTTGTTCGGCACGGCCTTCAAAACCCAGTCGATGGTGTCGTAGGTGTCGGTGGACTCGTCGACCGCCTTGGCGTCGCTCTTGTCGCGCACCGGCCGCAACATCACGAACTCTCCCTCCGACTTCGCCCGCCCGCGGATGTCCTGGAACACGAAGATGTAGCCGTCCTTGGCCAGCTCGGCATAGGTGTGGCCGAACGCGCTGCTGAACCCCTTCTTGTCGTGGGGCAGGCCGTAGGGTGTCCGCGTCAGCAGGATCGGCAGCTTCTCCGTCGTGTTCTTCGGAACGTAGATCTCGGTGTTGAGCCGCATGCCGTCGCGCATCGGCACCATGGCCTCGATCTTGTCGAAGACGAGGCTCGCCTCGGTCGTGGCCTGGGCTCGGACGAGAGACGGCAACAGCAGCAACGAGACGGCCAGCAGGCGGCGCATGAGTGCCTCCTCGGATCTACTCGGCGGCCGAACGGTGGGACAGCTTGTCGAACGGCAGGTTCAGGATCGGGTAGCTCCGCCAATCCCGATGGTCGAAGTGCCACCACTCCCACTCGAAGACCGTGAAGCCCGCGTCCTCCATGGCGCGGCGAAGCAAGCTCCGCTGCCAGCGCTGGAGTCCCGTCCCCCCCGGGTAATCCGGGAACGCCCGCGGCGATTGCTCGTCGTAGACGCTCACCATCTGGACGGGCTGGCCCGTCGCCCGGTCGTAGAGCGTGAGATCCACCGCGCATCCGCGGTTGTGGCGCGAGCCCTGGGATGGATCGGCGACGAAGATCTTGCCCGCGGCCGGCGTGGCGTCCCAGAAGACCTTGGTCACGTACCAGGGCCGGTACGCGTCGTGGATCAGGAGCCCGTAGCCGTCCTTGGCCAGCGCCCGGTGGGCTCGGACCAGCGACTCGGCGGCGGGCCGCTGCATGAACGCGCGCGCCTCGCGGTAGATGGGAGTGCTCAGGAAGTTGTCGCTGCTGGCGTAACGGATGTCCAGCTTGATCGTGGGGTCGAGTGCCGTCAGCTCGACCAGATCGGGCGCGCGAAAGTCACCGGTCTCCTTGGGAGGCTCGGAAGCGAGGGCCTCCTTCGTCAGTTCCGCCACCGGCCGTACGGGCGTGATGCGGAACGTGCCGGAGCCCTCGGGTCCTACGACCCTCCGTTCCCAGACGACGTTGGCGGCCGTGACCTTGGTGGCGCGGCCGCTGCCGTCGCGCGTGAAAACGACGGGCTCGCCGTCGTAGGCGCCCCAGTCGGGGAAGCGGTACACATCCGCGGAGGACTCCTCGAGCGGGTACGCCGTGAACCACTCGATCAGGCAGTGGAGCTTGCCGTCCTGCTCGTAGATGTAGAGCGTGTTGTGGGCCCATCCGTATTCGCCGACGAGTCCCTCCCACCTCTTGGGCAACGGCGCCGGCTTTGCGACGGGGACCCGCGGGTAGACGTCGTCGCCGATCGTGACCTTCGTCGCGTCGGCGCTCAGCGTGAGCCCCATTCCGTTCGCGTCGTCGGTCACCAGCGCGTCGCCCTGCGACTTCAGCCGCAGCCGGGTGTCGACGCGGCTCCGCGCCAGGAACAACGCGTCGCCGCGATCGATCAGGTCGACGGCGGTCTCGCCCTTCCCGTAGCGCCCGGCGAGCTGGCGCACCCTGTCGCGGGGGATGGGCTGGGGCGGGGGATCCCGCTCCGGGAGCGGCTGGCCGGCCCTGCGCGCCAGCGCCAGCTTCAGCGCCTCCTGCGCGATCCGGTCCACGACCGGATTGGCGCAGTCCTTGGTGGTGATCACCACCACGCCGAGCTTGTCGTCGGCCAGGGCCTCGAGGGTCGTGGCGAAGCCGTAGACGGCGCCGTCGTGGCCGATCAGACGATGACCGTTCACCTGGCCGACCGCGAAGCCGATGCCGAAGCCTCGCTTGTCTCCCGGCGCCGCGAACTGCGGCGTCCACATCGCCTCGAGCGTCTCTCGCTTCAGGATCTGGCCTCCCGAACTCGTGCGGCCGCCCGCGAAGAGCGCGCTCATGAAGCGGCCGAGGTCCAGGACCGTGGAGTACATGGCGCCGCACGGGTCCATGCCGAAGCGGAACTTGGGGGCCTCGAAGATGCGGCCGTCCTCGGTCCACATGTAGGCCTTGGCCAGGTCCTTCATCAGCTCCGGCTTCTTCTCGAACGAGCTGTGCGCCATGCCCAACGGGACGAGGACCGCCTCCTCCAGATAGGGGGCGAAGGGCTGCTTTTGCGTGACCTCGAGCACGTAGCCCACCGTGGCGATGCCGGCGTTGCTGTACTTGATCTTCTGCAGGGTCGGATAGACGAGGGTGGTGTCGTTCAGGCTGCGGATCGTGTCGGCGAGGGACGGCTCGTCGGTGACGAAATAGTTGCCGACGGGCGGCTCGCGGACGAGCCCCGCCCGGTGCGACGTCAGCATCCGCAGCGTGATGGGCTTGGCGCCCGGGAAGGGGTTCTTCGGTCGGAAGTCGGGGAGGTAGCGCGTCACCGGAGCATCGATGTCGATCTGTCCCTGCTCCGCCAGGCGCATCATGCCGATGTCGGTGAAGAGCTTCGACACCGATCCCACGCGATAGACGGTGTCGGCGGTGGCCGGTCGCTTCACGTCGGGGTCGGCGTACCCGAAGCCCTGTGCCCACACGACGTCCTGGTCGTCGACGAGGGCGATCGAGACGGCGGGCAGCTTCTTGTCGGCCCGCTGCTCGTTGATCAGGCTCGAGAGCCGTTCCGCGATCGCGACGTAGTCTCGGCGCGGCGCCACGTCGGCCGCCCGTCCGCTGGCGGCCGCGAGCAGGACCGCGAGCGTCGCGGCCAGGTTCCTCCCCCAACGCTTCATGGTTGTCCTCCCGCCATTGCTTTTCTCCGTCGAGAATGGGTGCCCCGTGGAGGCGCCATTCTAGGCCAAGTCAACACTCGTTGCGACGAACGATGCGGCCGCCCGCGTCATTGCCGAAGCCGGAGGGCTCTCTTGTGGTATACAGCTGCGAATGGGCGCGGCGGCTGCATCGAGTGTTGCACGGATCGCATCGCCGGCTCCGGTCCGCCTCGACGCGCTCGAGCTGCGGCTGGTCCGGCTCCCGCTGCGGGAGCCCTTCGAGGCCAGCTTCGGCCGGATGGAGTCGCGGCTGCTGTTCCTGATCCGGCTCGAGGCCGAGGGAACGGCGGGCTGGGGTGAGGTGGTCGCCGGGGAGCGTCCGCTCTTCAGCTACGAGACCGTCGAGACGGCTCGCCACGCGATCCGCGACTTTTTCGCGCCCGCGCTCTTCGACGGACGGGTCGGCAGCCTGGCCGACGTGGCGGCCCGCTTCGCGGCCTTCCGCGGCCACCCCATGGCCCGGGCCGGCATCGAGCTCGCCTACGTGGACCTGGTCGCGCGGCTGCGGGGCGAGCCGCTGGCGCGCGTGCTCGGAGGAACGCGGGAGCGGGTCGCCGTGGGGGTGAGTCTCGGCATCCAGCCGCGCCTGGACGCGCTCCTCGCGCGCGTGGACCAAAACCTGGAGCTGGGCTATCAGCGCATCAAGGTGAAGATCAAGCCCGGCTGGGACGTCGACGTGATGCGGGAGGTGCGGCGCCGCCATCCGTCGGTCCTGCTCTCGGCCGATGCCAACGCCGCCTACACGCTCGGCGATCGCGAGCACCTGAAGGGGCTCGACGCCCTGGCCCTGCTGATGATCGAGCAGCCGCTCGATCCGGACGACATCCTCGATCACGCCACGCTCCAAAAGGAGCTCACGACGGCCCTGTGCCTCGATGAGAGCATCACCGGGCTCGCCCGCACGCGCCAGGCCCTGGACATCGGCGCCTGCCGCATCGTCAACATGAAGGTGGGCCGCGTCGGCGGTTACTCCCATGCCCTGGCCATCCACGACCTTTGCGTGTCGCGAGGGGTGCCGCTGTGGTGCGGCGGCATGCTGGAGTCGGGGATCGGCCGGGCCCACAACGTGGCCCTCGCCAGCCTGCCGGGCTTCACGCTGCCCGGGGACATCTCGGCCAGCCGCCGCTACTTCGCCCGGGATATCATCGCGCCCGAGGTCGAGGTGGCCCCCGACGGGACCATCGCGGTGCCGCCGGGACCGGGCCTGGGGTTCGAGGTGGACGTCCCTTTCCTCGAGAGCCGCAGCGAGGCCGTCGAGCGGCTGGCCCGTCCTGGTCCCTGAGGAGGACGCCATAGCGACACGCACGGCGATCGAGGAGCGGCTGGCCCGGTCGGGCACGCGCCTCAGTCCCGGCCGGCGCCGCCTGATCCAGGCCACCCTCGAGAACCCCGACGAGACCTTCTACCTGTCTTCCCGGGCCCTGGCCCGCCGCTACAAGGTGGATCCCGCCACCATCGTCAGGACCGTTCAGGCGCTGGGCTATCGGCGCTACGCCGATTTCGGGACCGACCTCCGCGAGCACTTCGTCTCGCGCATCACGCCGTATCGGATCATGGAGGCCGCGGCGCGTGAGAAACGCAGCGTGGCCGACCACGTGCGCCACAGCCTGGAGCGGGAGATGGAGAACCTGAGCCGTCTGCAGTCGGCGCTGGATCCGCAGGCGGTGGTCGACCTGGCCCGGCGCATCCACCGGGCGCGCCGCATCCTGGTGGTGGGCGCCGACCTGGCGGCCTCGCTCTCCTGGTTCCTGGCCTACGCCCTGCTGCCCCTGGGCTTCGATGCGGAGGCCCCCGAGGGCAGCGGCGGCAACGTCCAGCACAAGGCGCGCCTGCTCTCGCGCCGCGACCTCCTGATCGCCATCAGCTTCGGGCGCTGCCTGCGCGTGACCGTCGATGCGGTGCAGCTGGCGCGGCCGCGCGGCGTGCCCACCTTCGGCATCACCGACAGCGACACCACGCC
Organism: Acidobacteriota bacterium; assembly: GCA_003222275.1. Classification (GTDB taxonomy): domain Bacteria; phylum Acidobacteriota; class Vicinamibacteria; order Fen-336; family Fen-336; genus AA32. The sequence continues at coordinate 24,292 of QHVJ01000152.1, forward strand.
GATCGCCCGCAGCTGCGACGCCTACCTCCTGGCGCCGATCCTGAGCTCCACCTTCACCGGCTCCTACGTCGCGCCCATGGCGCTGCTCAACGCCATCGTCCTCGCCTGCGCCCAGCTCACGCCGCGCCGCTCGCTGGCGCTTCTCCGACAGAGCGAGAAGGAATATTTGTCGGGACCGCGGTGGTATGAAAGCCTTCCCGTCGCGCCCTCGCCGCGGCGTGTTCGCGGCAAGCGGTGAGCGCGAGCGACTGGCTCGGGCACTTCGAGCGCGCGCAACCGCGCCTGCTCTCCGACCTCGAGGCCCTGGTCACCCGAGAGAGCCCGTCGGACGATCCCGAGCGCGTCTCGGCCCTCGGGGCCTGGATCGTAGAGCGGCTGCGGGCCATTGGGGTGAAGGCCGAGACGTGCCCCTGCCCGCCGCGGGGAGACGCCGTGCTGGCCTCGATCGGCGCGATGGGCGGCACGCTGTTGCTCGGGCACCACGACACCGTCTGGCCCGTGGGCTCGCTGGCCGAAAGCCCGTTCCGGTGCATCGGTGACCGCGCCACCGGCCCCGGTGTTTTCGACATGAAGGCGGGGATCGCCGTGGCCGTGAGCGTGCTGGAGGCGTTGGCGGCCCGGCCCGACCCGCCCCCGGTCTCGCTGCTGCTGACTCCCGACGAGGAGATCGGGACGCACGCCTCCCGGAAGCTGCTGCTGGAAACGGCGTTGCGCCACCGCCGGGTGCTGGTCCTCGAGCCGTCGCTGGACGGCGCGGCCAAGATCGCACGCAAGGGCACGGGCAGCTTCGAGGTTCGCTTCCGGGGGCGGGCCGCCCACGCGGGCCTCGATCCCGAGAAGGGAGCATCGGCGCTGCTCGAGCTGGCCCGCTTCGCGCTCCATGCCTCCGGCCTTGCCGACGCGGAGCGGGGTACGACGGTCGTCGCCACCCTGGCCCAGGGCGGCAGCAGGCCCAACGTAGTTCCCGAGAGCGCCACCCTGACGCTGGATGCCCGGGTCTGGTCGCAGGACGAGGCGCGCCGGCTGGAGGCCGCGCTCCAGGCGTACCGGTCGACGGACACCCGCGTCGCCGTCGAGGTGGCCGGCGGCTTCGACCGGCCGCCCCTCGAGCCCTCCCCCGCCGCGAGCACGCTGTACGAGCGGGCGCGGGGCATTGCCTTCGAGCTCGGCTTCGAGCTGGGCGCCGCCCGCGTCGGCGGCGCCTCCGACGGCAACCTGACGGCGGCGGCGGGCGTTGCCACCCTCGACGGCCTCGGTCCCCGCGGCGACGGGGCCCACGCCCGCCATGAGTTCGTACTGCTCTCGGATCTCCCGCGACGGGCCGCCCTCCTGGCGTGCCTCGCCGAGCTCGCCTGAGGCTTGCCTCCCGGCGCAACAGCCGATGCAGCCACGCAAAATAGGGTTGACCCACCGCAACAGTTGATGCATGCTGCGCCATCCGGAGAGTTCCATTGGGAGGATCACATGCTGCGCAGGCTCCCTCCGTTCCCCCGCACCGCCGTCTCGATCGCATTGGCCGCGCTGCTGGCGGGCACGGCCGCGCGGGCCCAGAACGTCACGACGACGCTCCGCGGCAAGGTGACCGACGAGCAGGGCGCGGCCCTGACCGGCGCCGCGGTCACCGCCCGCAACGTCGACACCAACGCGGTCCGCAGCGTGACCACCGGTGGCCTCGGCCAGTTCTTCATCCCCAACCTGCCCGCGGGCACCTACGAGCTGACGGCGGCGCTGTCGGGCTTCGGCACCGAGAAGCGCCCCCGCCTGGTGCTGCGGGTGGGGCAGGAGGGCACCGTCGACTTCACGCTGAAGCTGGGCGGGGTGAGCGAAGAGGTCACCGTCGCCGCCGAGGCCCCGCTCCTGGAGACCACCCGCAACACGATCGGCAGCATCATCAACAAGGACCAGATCGACGAGCTGCCCGTGATCGACCGCGACTTCGCGTCGCTGGCCAAGCTCTCGCCGGGCGTGACGATCGGGACCGGCAGCAACGGCGACAGCATCTCGATGAACGGCCAGCGCGGCTTCGCCAACGGCTTCTACGTCGACGGCGCGACCGCGGAGTGGCAGTACTACGGCAAGCAGTCGTCGACCTTCGTCCAGGACTGGATCCAGGAGTTCCAGGTGATGACCAACTCCTACCCGGCCGAGTTCGGGACCGCCGCCGGGGGCATCGTCAACGCGATCACCCGCAGCGGGACCAACGATTTCCACGGCCGCGCCTACGGCTTCTTCCGGGACGATTCGCTCGACGCCGCGCCGTTTGGAGGCACGTTCGCCGAAGACGGGAAGCCGCAGTACCTGGACAAGGCGCCCCCGCTGTCGCAGAAGCGGTTCGGTGGCTTCCTGTCCGGCCCGATCCGGAAGGATAAGCTGTTCTTCTTCGCCGGCTACGAGCGCTTCTCCCGGGATTCCTCGGAGGTCCTGGCGATCACCGACTACTGGCGGCAGCGCGGAGAGAAGAGCGTCCTACCCCTCCAGGGCCGCGACAACCCGTTCCTCGTGAAGCTCGACGCCAACGTGAATCAAAGGAACCACGTCTCGCTGCGCTACGACCGGACCGACCGCACGGACACCAACCAGACCCAGCTCTTCGGGTCTCTAGAAACCGAGGGTGCCCGCAACAAGTTCGGCGGTCCCATCTGGAACGTCGTGGGGAACTGGACGAGCACGCTGAGCAACACCACGTTCAACGAGCTCCGGGGCGTCTACGGCTCCAACAAGCCGCCCATCATCTGCAACAAGTCCGGCACCGGCGGCGTCGCCAACCTGGACCAGGGGCCGCCCGGCACGTTCTCGCTGCAGCAATACCCCGGCGCCGTCTTCGGCTGCCCGATCTTCACCGGCCTCGAGGGCGAGGAGACTTTACAGCTCATCGACAACTTCTCATGGGTGACCGGCCGCCACCAGCTCAAGGCGGGGGCGCAGGCCTACCAGGTCCGGACGATCATCGACGTGACGAACTTCCACGACGGCTACTGGGTCATGCCGGACGTGGACCGCATCTTCGACATCAAGGACCCGGCGACCTACCCGATCGTGTTCAACGGCAACACCGGCCGCGTCGACGTCCACGCCAACTTGTGGAACTGGTACGTGTACATGCAGGACACGTGGCAGGTGAATGACCGTCTGACGCTGAACCTGGGCCTGCGCTACGACCTGGACAACAGCGTGAAGGCCGGCAACGAGGAGGTCGACCGCAAGAACGCCCAACTGGTGGCTCGTTACGGTGGCGCGCCGCCCCTGGAGAAGACCAGGGCCGATACCAACAACATCGCGCCGCGGGTCGGCCTCGTGTTCACTCCCGGCTCCGCCAAACGGACCACGCTGCGGGCGGCCGGGGGCCGCTTCTACGACCAGAACCACAACAACTTCAACGCGATCTACTACGCCAACACGTTGCTGGCGGACCGGTTCATCTCGTTCGACGCCACCGATCCCTTCTCGTGGGGACCCTTCGGCAGCCCGGAGGCGCTGCAGTCGTTCCTGGCGCAGAGCTTCCCGTTCTTCCCGGACCTCTCGAAGGCCCAGGCGCCGTCGGACATCATCAACCGCAACGACCCCCACCTGGGCGTGGCCTACACGGACCAGGCGACGGCCGGCGTGAGCCACGAGTTCGGCCACGGGCTCACCGTCGACGCCGACTACGTCTTCTCCCGGGGCCGGGGAGCGCCCCTCTACATCGAGGAGAACGTGGCGCTCGTGAACGGGCAGTACGTCCAGCCCGATCCACGCTTCAACTCGATCTCGACGCTCAAGAACCTCGGCAACAGCACGTACAACGCCCTCCTGACGCAGGTGCGCTACCGCGGCCGGAAGGGCGGGGCGCAGATTTCCTACACCCTGTCGAAGGCGACGTCCAACAGCAGCGCCAGCATCTTCGGCGGGGGCGCGCCCACCAACCCGCTGGACCTCTCCGAAGACCAGGGGCCCGACAACGCCGACCGCCGTCACAACCTGGTCGTGAGCGGCAACTACACCTTCCCGTGGGACATCGAGCTGGCCGAGATCTTCGTGTATCGGAGCGGGGCGCCCTGGAGCGTGACCACGCGGCAGCAGCTCGACAGCGACCCGTTCCCGGATCGTCCCGAGCCGCGCAACTCGCGGCGGGGGGACAGCTTCTCGACCGTCGATCTTCGCGCCACCAAGACCGTCAAGCTGGGCGGCCGGGTGCGGGCGGCGATCTTCTGGGAGGCCTACAACCTGTTCAACACCGACAACTTCTTCGGCTACACCGGGCGCATCGGTTCACCGCTGTTCGGCAAACCCTCGGCCGCCTACGAGAAGCGGCGGCAGCAGGGTGGCATCCGCATCGACTTCTGAGCCGTTGTACGAACCTGTGACCCCTCCATGACGTCCTGGCTCGGCCACGCCTACGGACTCGAGGGGCGAACGGCTGATGCCGGCCGCGTGCTCCAGGCGATGAACGATTACGGAACTACTCGAATGGAATCTGTACCACGAATGGCCTTTCCATCGAAGGTCCAACCTTCTAGAACAGCCTCCGTGTCTGATGCCGTGAGCTGTAGGGCGTCGGTGCTGATGTGGACGACCAAGTCGAGGAGTTGATCACGATTGACATCCTCAATCGATACCATTGGCGTGCCTTTGCCCTTGAGCCGCACGGGCGCGCTGGCGAGGGTAATGGTCGTCGGATCGATGCTTCGGGCATCGAGGGCCGTCGTGCTGAAGACTGCCACCGTGACGCCGCCGCCGGAGCCAAGATTGATACTGTTCGGAAAGCTCCCCGGCTTGATGTCGATCGCGACAACCATGGGCACGGTCTCAATAAGGAAACTAGGGCCAAAGAAGCCCACGAGACCGGTGCAGCAGGGCTCGTTGGGAAAGGTCAAGCCTGAAGCCGGCTCGCTGTGGACGCCCTGAAGCCAAGCAATTCTGGGATCGAACGCCACGAATCCAGGGTCGTCACCCTGATAGAGAACCATGTCCTGTTTGGGTTCAGGCAGGAGCGCCGCGGTGGTGTAGGTTCGGCCGGCCAGAAGCGTGGTTGGAGAAATGGGCACGTACCAGAAGTTACGATCCAGCATCGCTCCTTCCGTATCGCTGGGAATCTCCGCTGAAACGAGCAAGCTGCCGTTGTCGTCGAAAATCCCGATGGTGTGGGGCTCGCTAAGGCCAATGTCACTGAATGGTGCCCCGTCGCAAAATCCAAGTTTTGTGATCGTGATATCGGTTTTCGTGTGGAACTGCCAGCCGTAGGTTATCGAGACCCCGCCCGAGCTCCCGACGAGATTGAAATTCTCGGTAATGGTCACCGCCGGCCCGACGGACTGGGCAGCGGCACTGCCGGCCACGAGCAGGGCCGCCAAGGACGCCGCGGCAAGCGTTCTCACGGTCATATCATCCTCCTCGAGGCTTCAGAGCCTAATTTAGTACCCGCACTCGCACAAGCTTGGCGCCAGCGCCCGCGGGCCTGGCTCGGTTAGGGTTGAAAACGGCTGGGCGCAAAGCTAGGCGCTCGCGGCCGGGGCTAGATCCGAGGCGACCATGTCCCTCCAAGTGCTCTCCGGAGCGTCTACTTGACATTCAAGTGCAGGCGAGGGACGCTGGGCCCGAAGGACCACTTGAATGGCCAGTGGATCGAAGGAACGGGTGGAGCTGCTGCAGGGTACCCTCGACCTGATCGTGCTGCGCGCCCTGGAGACGATGGGGCCACAGCACGCCTACGGCCTCGCCGCGCGCCTCGAACAGGTTGCCGAACCGTCGCTGACGCTCAATCAAGGGACGCTGTACCCCGCGCTCGTCCGGCTGGAGCAACGGGGCTGGATCAAGGGTAGCTGGCAAAGAACGGAAACCAATCGCGAAGCGAAGTACTACGGCATCACCAGGGCCGGCCGGCGCGCGTTGGACAAGCAAGCCGAGCGTTGGCGCCGGCTGGCGGGCCTGGTCGAGAAACTCCTCCTGAACGAGTCTTGAGTAGAGGAGCGCGAAACGATGTCCGCCCTCAGACGGTTCCTGCTCAGGCTCCATAACTTCCTGCGTCCGGGCCGAACCGAGCCGGACCTGGCCCGCGAGGTGGCGTCCCACCTCGCCCTTCTGGAGGACGAGTTCATCCGTCGAGGCATGACTCCGGAAGAGGCCCGGCTCGCGGCCAGGCGCGCCTTCGGGGGCGTGGAGCAGACGAAAGAGCTCCATCGTGACGCTCGGTCCTTCGGGTGGCTGGACGACGCGCGGCGTGACCTGCGGCTTGCGGTGCGGACCCTCCGCCGAGCGCCTGGATTCACGGCCGCCATCGTCCTGACGCTGGCCCTCGGCGTGGGCGCGAACACCGCCATGTTCAGCGTGATCAGCGGCGTGGTGTTGAAGCCGCTCGGCTATCCCGACGCCGATCGCATCGTCGTCGTCCTGAACCGCTGGACGGATACCGGCCAGACCCAGCCCAATCTGGCCGGCGGCGACGAGATCGACATCCGCGCCCGCCGCGGAACGTTCGACGCGTTCGCGTACTACCAGGGCGGCGAGGTGGGAGTGCGAATAGCCGATCGCGCCGAGTTCACCGGAACGGTGTTCGTTCACCCGGATTTCTTTCGCGTGTTCGGGGTGCCGCCGGCGGCCGGCCGCCTGTTCAACCGTGATGACGCGCAGCGATCGGCGATCGTGAGCCTCGGATTCGCGGAGCGCAACTTCAGAAGCGCCGCCGGCGCGTTGGAGCAGCCCCTGTCCATCGGCAGCCGGCCGTACGAGATCGTCGGCGTGATGCCCGTGGCCATGCGGTTTCCGGCCAGGACTGAAGTGTGGGCGGCCGCTCCCGTCGAACCGAACAACCGCAACCGAGGGGGCCATAACTACCTCGCCGTGGGCAGGCTCGCCCCGGGCGTGTCCCTCGAGGCCGCGAATGCGGATCTTTCCGCGCTGGCGATCCAGCTCGCTCGGTCGTTCCCGGACACCAACCTGCGGAAGACCTTCGTCGCCGTCCCGCTGCGCGACAACCTCGTCAGCCGCGTCCGTGCGACGCTCTTCGTCATGATGGGCGCGGTCGCGCTCGTCCTGCTGATCGCCTGCGCCAACGTCGCCAATCTGATCCTGGCGCGCGCCTCGGGACGGTCACGCGAGCTGGCGGTGCGCGCGGCGCTCGGCGCCGGCCGGCGCCATGTCGTGAGTCAGCTGCTCGCGGAGAGCCTGGTCCTGGCCCTGGTCGGGGGGGCCGTCGGCCTGCTGTTCGCCCGGGTCGGCCTGGAGACCCTGTTGCGCTTCGGCTCTCGGTACGTCCCGTTGCCGCGTCTGGACGACGTCCAGACGGACGGGCGCGTGTTGCTGTTCACGGCCGCGGTCTCGGTGCTCACGGCCGTCGCGTTCGGCCTGGTGCCCGCCCGGCAGGCCTCCCGCGGGGACGTGAGCGCGGCGCTCAACCAGAGTGGGGCGCGGGGCACGCTGGGCGCCGGCTCTTCACGCATCCGCAACGGGCTCGTCGTCGTCCAGATCGCGCTGTCGTTCATCCTCGCCATCAACGCCGGCCTGCTCTTCCGGTCCTTCGCCGCGCTCACGGACACGCCGCTCGGCTTCCGGACGCAGGGGATCCTCGTTGCGTACGCGAACGCGCCCGCGCGCGGTTCGATCTTCGACCAGAGCGGCCTCGACGACTACCTCCGCGTGGGCCAGCTCTTCGCCGACGTCTTCGCGCGGCTCGGCCAGATCCCGGGCGTGATCTCGGCCGGAGGGGCGATGGGACTGCCGACGGGTCAATACGACTCGAACGGCTCGTACGCGGTCGAGGGCAAACAAACCTTCGGCGGCGACTTCCACCGGCTGCCCTCGGCCGGCTTCCGCCTGGCCAGTCCCGGATACTTCCGAACGATGGCCATCCCCGTCTTGCGCGGGCGGGAGTTCGACGACGGCGATCGGTACGAGCGGCCCTTCGTGGCGGTCATTAGCGAATCGCTGGCCCGGGAAAGCTTCGGTGCGGGCGATCCGATCGGGCATCGGATCATGTGCGGCTTCGATTCCGACAAGTGGATGACGATCGTGGGCGTAGTCGGTGACGTCCGGCAGGCCTCGCCCGCGTCGCCGCCCGGTCCCCAGCTCTACATGCCCCTCCGGCAGCATCCGTATGCGGCGACCAACGTGCAGATGGTGATGCGCACGAGCGTCGCCCCCGAGTCGCTGATCGGAGCCGTGCGTCAGACCGTGCGCTCGATGAGACCCGACGTCGCGATGAAGTTCACGACCATGGAAGCGTCGGTCAATGATTCCATCGCCGCCCCGCGCTTTCGAATGACCCTGGTCTCGACGTTCGCCACGCTCGCCCTGATGCTGGCCGTCGCGGGAATGTACGCGGTGATGAGCTATGTCACCGCCCAGCGCACGTCCGAGTTCGGGTTGCGCGTGGCGCTGGGCGCGAAGGCCGCGGACGTGGTCCGGCTGGTGCTGCGGGGCGCCGCGCGGCTCGTGGCCGTCGGCGTCGCCCTGGGGCTGGCCCTGGCGCTGGCCACGAGCCGCATCGTCACGAACATGCTCTTCGGGATCACCCCGATGGACACCCAGGCGTACGCGGGTGCCCTCCTGTTGGCCCTCCCGCTCACGTTTCTGGCCGCCATCGTTCCGGCGATCCGGGCCGCGCGCGTCGATCCGATGATCGCGTTGCGAGAGCAATGACCGTGCGCCGAACGTGTCGCCCGTCGGGATACCTTGACAATCGACAATCGGTCGTCGTACCGTATTGTCGAAAGACAAGGTATCGACCGTGCTCACCCCGAAAGCCGATCTCCTCCAGGGAACGCTCGACCTCCTCATCCTGAAGGCCCTCGCGGCCGGCCCGCGGCACGGATGGGCGGTTTCGAAGCGCATCCGGCAGATGTCGAGCGAGGTCCTCACCGTCAATCAGGGATCGCTCTATCCGGCCCTCTATCGCCTCGAGGACCGGGGATGGATCACGAGCGCGGAGGGCGTCTCGCCCGAGGGCCGGCGAATCCGGCTCTACCGGCTCACTCCAACCGGGCGGCGGCAACTGTCCACGGAAATCGAGGCATGGCGGGCGTTCTCGGGAGCGGTCGACCGGGTCGTGGCCACGGAGTGACGCGATGAGCGGGGAACGCCGGCGGCGGTGGCGGCGCCGCCTTCGCCTCGTGCTTCATCGCCGGGCGGGGGAGCAGGCGATGGACGACGAGCTCCGCCATCACATCGAATGCGAGGTGGACGAGCACGTTCGCGCCGGCATGTCCCCGGAAGAGGCGCGGCGGGTCGCGGTGGCGGAGTTCGGGGGCATCGAGCAGGTCAAGGAAGACGCACGCGACGCGTGGGGCACTCGTCCGGTGGAGGAGTTCATCGCCGATGTCGGCTACGGCGCGCGCGTCCTGCGGCGGAATCCGGGCTTCACCGCCGCGACCGTCCTGACGTTCGCCCTGGGGAGCGGGGCGGCGGCCGCGATCTTCAGCGTCGTGTACGGCGTCCTGCTCCGGCCGCTTCCCTATGTGGACCCCGATCGGCTGGTCGTCCTGTGGGAGCGCAACGCCTCGCGCGCCGCGGAGCGGAACGTCGTGTCCGTCGCCAACTTCCAGGCGTGGCGCGAGCGCAGCCAGGCCTTCGACGGGATGGCGGCTCTGGTGCCCCGCCCGGTGACGCTCACCGACGCGGGCGGGCCGGAACGGGTCGCCGGCACCGAGGTGTCTCCGGGGTACTTCCGCCTGCTCGGGGTCACGCCGGCGCTGGGACGTGACTTCGACCCGGATGACGAGAACCGGGCCGATTCACGCGTCGTCATCCTGAGCGACGGCCTGTGGAGACGGCGGTTCGGCGCCGATCCCGCGGTCGTCGGGCGCACGCTCTCGGTCGGCGGGACGCCACACTCGGTCCTCGGCGTGATGCCGTCCGGATTCGAGCCCCCGCAGTTCGGCTGGCTCGGCGCGCAAGAGCTGTGGTTTCCGTTCCAGGCCACGCCGGAGAACCGCGCGTGGGGACGCTTCCTGCTCGTGGTCGCGCGCCGGCGGTCCTCCGTGTCGCTCGAGCGCGCGCGCGCGGAGATGACCATATTGGCCGATCGGCTGGCCCGCGAGGTCAAGGCCGACGAAGGCTGGACCGTCACCGTGGTCCCGCTGGCCGCGCAGATCACCGGCGACGTACGCACCGCCCTTCTCGTCCTCCAAGGGGCGGTGGGGCTGCTCCTCATCATTGCCGTCATCAACGTAGGCACGTTGAGCCTCTCCCAGACGCTGCGGCGCGCGCCGGAGCTCGCGACCCGCCGCTCGCTCGGCGCGACCGACGGTCGCCTGTTCCGCCAGCTCTTCGCGCAGAGTGGCCTCGTCGGCATGCTGGGGGCGGCCATCGGCGGCCTGGTCGCCTGGCCCACGACGCGGCTCATCGTATCGCTCGCGCCGGCCGGCGTGCCGCGACTGGACGCCGTGCGCGTCGACACCCCGGTGCTGCTGGCCACGCTGTCCATGGCCCTCCTGGCCACCCTGCTGTTCGGTACCGTCGCCGCACGAGGGCGCCCGGGGGCAGACGCCGCGCTCGTCATGCGGAGCACGGGCGGACGCACCACCGCGCTCGCCGGTGGCGGAGCCCTGGTCGTGGCCGAGATCGCGGTCGCCCTCGCCATCGGCGTCATGGCCGCGCTGGCGGCGCGGACCTTCGTGAGCCTGCGCGCGGTGGACCTGGGCTTCCACGCCGACGGCGTGATGGCGGCGCGCGTGGCCCTCGGTGCCGAACTGGGCGACTCCCCGGCCCGTGCCTCCTTCGAGGCGCTGCTGGAGCGCGTGCGCGTCCTGCCCGAGGTGCAAGCGGCCGGCCTCATCAACACGCGGCCGTTCGGCGGACTGGGAGTGGCGACGGACGTGACCGACCCGCGGCCGGCCCGACCGGGGCCGGCGCCGTCCCTGGTGGCGGACGTGCGCGTGGCGGACGCCGCGTTCTTCCGAGTCCTCCGGATCCCCACCGAACGGGGAACCGTTTTCGGACCTCACGAGCCGACGAGCGGCACGCCACGGGTGGTGATCAGCCAGAGTCTCCATGACGCCTTCTGGCGCGGAGAGGATCCGGTCGGCCGCCCGCTTCGTCTCGAGCTCTATGGGGGGATCACCGCCGACGTCATCGGCGTCGTTCCCGACCTGCGCCTGATGGACGTCCGGACGCCGCCCCGGCCCACCGCTTATCTTGCCGACGCGCGCTTTCCGGACCGCGAGCGAGACCTGGTCGTGCGCTTCCGCGGAAGCGCGGAATCGATCGTCCCCTCGCTGCGGACGGTCCTCTCCACGCTCGAGCCGGGCGCCACGCTCTACCGCATCACGATGCTGCCGGGCCTGGTGGCGGCGTCGCTGGCGAGGGATCGGCTCACCGCGTTGCTGCTGTCGGGCTTTGCCGGCCTGGCCGTGCTGCTGAGCGCGGCCGGGGTGTTCGGTGTGATCTCGACGGAGACCGCGCGCCGCCGGAAGGAGATCGGGATCAGGCTGGCCGTCGGCGCGGCGCCTTCGAGAGTGGTCCGGATGCTGCTGGGCCGCGCCCTGTCGCGGGCCGCGGCGGGCGTGGCCGGGGGCATGGCGATCGCGCTCCTGTTCGCGCACCTGATGAAGTCGCTGCTCTTCGGCGTCGCCCCGCACGACCCGGCATCGTTTCTCACGATCGCCATCGTCGTCGTCGCCGTGGTCGTGATCGCCACGCTCGTCCCCGCGGTCCAGGCGATACGGTCCTCTCCGCTGGACGTCTTGCGCGAGGGTTAGGCACGATATCGTCGCCACCCGCCGGCGGAGATGAGAGTCAGGTGCGCTGGATCTGGGCGAAACGGCCCGAACGGAAGTCGGCGAGCGCCTGCCGGACCTCGGCCTCGGTGTTCATCACGAAGGGCCCGTAACGGGCGACCGGCTCGCGCAGCGGCTGGCCCGCGAGGAGCAGCAGCCGCGCGCCGACCGGCGCTCCTGAGGGGACGGCCAGCCGCACCCGGTCGCCCGGCCCGAGCAGGCCGAGCTGTCCGTCGCCGAGCGAGTCGCCGCCGCTCCCGACGTCGGCGCGTCCCGCGAAGACGTAGACGAACGCTTGGTGGCCCTCGGCGAGCGGTTGCTCGACGACGGCCCCGGGATCCAGGCTCCAGTCCTGGTAGACGATCGGCGTGCGCGTGTCGATCGCCGCCCGGACGCCGAGCGCTTCTCCCGCGATCACGCGAACGCGCGCGCGCCCGTCGGGGGTCGCCGCCTGCGGGATCCGCGACGCGGGCACCTCCTGGTAGCGCGGCGGCATCATCTTGTCGCGCGCGGGCAGGTTCACCCAGACCTGGAAGCCGTGCATGCGGCCCCCCCGCTCGCGGATGTGGCCCGCCGGCATCTCGGAGTGCACGACACCGCTCCCGGCGGTCATCCACTGCACGTCGCCGGCGGCGATCACGCCCCGGTTTCCCGCGGAGTCCTCGTGCTCGAACTCGCCCTCCAGCATGTACGTGACCGTCTCGAATCCGCGGTGCGGATGATCGGGCGCGCCCTTGGCCTCGCCGGGGCCGTAGCTCGCCGGCCCCATCTCGTCGAGCAGCAGAAATGGATCGACGAGGGCCAGCCCGCCGGTGGGGAACGGACGTCGGACGACGAAGCCGCCGCCCTCGAGTTGACGGTGCGCCGTGATCACGCGCTCGACCTTGCGACTCATGTTTCCCCTTCCTTTATATATGTGGATCTCAGGCGGCGTTCGTGGCGGTCGACGCCGGGGCCGGCTTTCGAGCGAGAAGGGGCACGGCGCCGCCGATCAGGCCCGCGGCCAAGGCGGCCAGGCCCCAGGCCTCGCCGGACCGGGAGATCCCGAGCGCCTGATCGAGCGAGAGCGCACCGGGCCCGGTGAACGCCAGCGCGAGCGCCGCTCCGCCGAGGAGCAGCGTGTACTCGTAGCCGCCGCTCTGCGCGAAGAAGCCGTTCTTGATGTGGACACTGACCGCCGCCACCAACATCACGGCCACGAGTGCGGCGGCGGCGGCGGGCGTCAGGAAGCCGGCCGCCAAGAAGAAGCCGGCCACGAACTCAGCGAGTCCCGCCTGGGCGGCGTGCATCCGGCCCGGCCGGAAACCCAACTGCTCCAGGAACTGGCCGGTGCCCGCAATGCCGTAGCCGCCAAACCAGCCGAACAGCTTCTGCGCGCCGTGTGCGGCCAGGGTCAGCCCTACCACCAGACGCAGGATCAATAGTCCGATGCTCATTTTCAACCTCCCGTGCCCCGATGCTTTCCATAGGGCAGTTACTTCCCTGTAGATACCAATAATAACGACGGAGGTATCGCATGTCAAGTAGCTTTCCCCTGGAAAGTCATATGCGTTACAATCCAGGCAGGATGAACAAGCGGGTCGACCCCCACTGCCGGGCCTTCCAGAATGCCGTGGAGCTGCTCGCGCGCCCCTGGACCGGGCTGATCCTGAGCCTGCTCCAGAACGGCCCGTTGCGCTTCAGCGAGCTCGAAGAGCGCACGCATGGCGTCGGGGCCAAGACCCTGTCGGCGCGCCTCAAGGAGCTGGAGGCGCGGCGGCTCGTCGCGCGCGACGTCCAAGCGGGCCCCCCCGTCCGCGTGCGGTACAGCCTGACCTCCAAGGGCCGGGCCTTCGAGCGCGTGGCGGCCGCGATCGAGCGCTGGGGCCGGGAGCTGGTCGCGGAGGATTAGCGGGTCCCCCGCGCCGGGGAGCCCGGCGCGGGGATTCTCGGTTCGCGGAAAGGACGATCAGCGCCTCTCGACGCTGCCGTCCGAGAGCCGGACCCGCTGGACGCCGGGAAGGCTCGGGTCGTCGTGTCGTGACGTTTCAGCGCCGGTCGGCCGAGGGCAGCCAGAACAGCTCGTCGGCGTTCCAGAGGACGTAGGGGTCCAGGATCGCCGGACGGAAGTTTCCGAGGCCCTCTCTCGCCCCCACGAGCACGTTGGGGCTGATGAGGGGAATGAGCGGCAGGTTCTCGGCCACCAGCGCCTGGACCCGGTCGTAGAGGCGCTTGCGCTCCCGCGCGTCGAGGGTGACCAGTTGCCGGTGCATCAACCCGTCGATCTCGTCCTCCCAGGGCGTGGCCGGCCGGGACTCCCCGAGGTGCCAGAGGTGGGTCGGGCCGCTGGAGATCCAGACGTTCATCTCGCTGTTGGGGTCCACGTCTTCGCTGGTCAGGGCCATCAGGGCCGCCTCGTAGTCGTGGCTATGGAAGACGCGGTCGAGGAGGGCGCGGTTCTCGAGCGGCACGACCTGGACCCGCAGGCCGAGCTCCCGCAGGTCGTCCTGGATGATGCTCGCCATCTGTACGCGCGACGCGTTCGAGGCATTGGTGATGATCGTGAACTCCACGGCCTCCCCGGCCCCGTCCTGCAGGGTGCCGTCCTTCCAGGAGAATCCCGCTCGCCCCAGCCGATCCCGGGCCCCGGACAGCGAGCGGGCGGGCGGTGGCAGCGTGCCGTTCATCCAGAGCTTGTTGCCGGGCGTCACGTGCGTCGCGAGGGGAGTGCCGCGTCCCTGGTAGACGAGCCGGGCCATCCCTTGCCTGTCCAGGGCGGCCGAGACCGCCTGCCGGAACTCGGTCCGGGAGAACCAGGACTGCTTGCGGGAGACCGCCGCCAGCTTTCCGGCGTCCAGGGTGTTGAGGTTGAAGAAGAGGAAGCTGTACTCGAGCCCCGGACCCAGGTCCTCGAGACGGTAGCGCCCGGCGACCTGATCTCGTGCGAGCACGGTGAAATTCGCGGCGCTGAGCCGGCTGATGAGATCCGTCTCGCCGGCCTTGAAGCGGATGACCTGGGCGTCCTCGCTCGGCACGAGGAGGAACATGATCTCGTCCAGGTAGGGTAGCGGCCGCCCCGCGCGATCCACCTTCCAGTAATGCGGGTTGCGCTCCAGCACCAGCCGGTCCCCGGGCACGTACGACTTCAAGCGGAACGGGCCCAGGCCCGCCATCTCGGCCGGCGGCGTGCCGAGGCCCCAGGCCTGAGGCAGCCGACCCTCCTGCTGTGCCTTCTCGAGCAGGTGGCGGGGGAGGATGGCGTTGGCGTCGAAGAGTCGCTCCGCCGCGGCGTACGGCTCCTCGAGGTCGAACGCCACCCGGTACGCGTCGAGCTTGCGCACCACCACCGGCTTGCCGCCCACGATCAGCAGGTCGCGCTGGGGAGAGCCGTTGCGCTCGTCCAGGTAGCACTGGAAGCTGAAGACCACGTCGTCGGCGTCGAAGGGATGACCGTCCGAGAAGCGCAGCCCCCGCCGCAGCTCGAGCGTGTAGTGACGCCCGTCGGGGGAGACGCGCCACGACTTGGCCAGGGCCGGCGCCGTCCGCTGCGTCTGCCGGTCGATGTGAACGAGATCGGCGGTCAGCCGGCCGATGACGTCCTTCGAAGGTATGTCGACGGCCGTGACCGGGTTGAGTGTCTTGGGCTCGGAACGCAGGGCGAACACCAGGCGCCCACCGGCGCGGCCGACCTCGTGCTCGCTGCGGAGCAGGTCCGCGGAGGAGGGCGCGCCCTGGGCGAGCGCCGTCGAAGCTGACAGCGCGACCGCGACGACCAAGAGACCCCGCCCCCGCGCCTGCATGCCCGCCACCGCGCCCATTCTACCGACCCCAGCGTTCGGCGCGTGAAGCGGAGCGCGCCGCATTAGCGAGTACTCAGGGCTTCGGACAGCGCGTAGTATGCGAGGATCACCGGCACGAGGGCAAGGCCGGGGGCCCACATCCACCAGTAGGACGCCAGCACGTGATAGTGCTGCAGGTCGGCCAGCATGTTGCCCCAGCTCGGAACCGGCTCGCTCACCCCCAGACCGAGGAAGGAGAGGGTCACCTCGGCCAGGATGTACTGGGGTACCAGCAGCGCCGCCTGGGTCAGGAGCAGGCCGGCGGTCTGGGGCGAGATGTGCCGACGGATCAGGTAGAGGTCCGATGCCCCGAATCCGCGGGCGGCGAGGACGTAGCTGCGTTCGCGCGCGGTCAGGACCACGCCCCGGACGAGCCGCGCCGGGCGGGCCCAGTCGACGAGGCCGATGACCAGCACCAGCAGCAGGAACGCCCGGGCGGGCGGGATGCTCAGCGGCAGCATCGCCCTGACCGCGAAGAGCAGGTAGAGCCACGGCAGGGCCAGGAACAGCTCGGCGCTCCGCATGATGACGGCGTCGACCCCGCGGCCGTAGAAGCCGGACACGGTGCCGAGCAGCCATCCCACGCCCAGCGACAATACGGTGGCCATCAGCCCCGCGAAGAGCGAGATCTGCGCCCCGTGGAGAAGCCGCGAGAGCTGGTCGCGGCCGAAGCCATCGGCGCCGAGCAGGAAGATCCGTGCCGGCTCGTCCACGCCGAAGAGGTGAACGTGGCCCGGCAGGCCGGCGAAACGGTAAGGGGCGCCCGGCACCAGGAAGCGGACGGGGTAGGCGCGGCGGCGGTCTTCTGCGTACGCGCCCGTGACGCTGCCCTGCTCGGTCACCGCGTACACGAACGGCCGCAGGTGGAACACGCCCTCGGCGTCCACGAAGCGCAGCGGCGCCGGCGGCGCATACGGCAGCGTCCGGTTCTGCGCGGTGGGCGCGTAGGGCGCGAGGAACCCGGCGCCCAGCGCCGCCAGGTGGACCGCGGCGAGCAACGCCAGTGCGGCCACCCGTCCGACCCGAGCGCTCACCTCTCCTCGGTCCGTATCCGCGGGTCGGTCGCCGCGAGCAGAAGGTCGGCGAGCAGGTTGCCGCCGAGCAGCAGGAACGTCGAGGCCAGCACGGGACCCAGGACGAGATGGAAGTCGCGGGCGAGGATGGCCTCCAGGAACAGGGGCCCCAGCCCCGGCCAGCTCATCACCACCTCTACGAGCAAGGACATGCTGAGCAGGCCCGCCAGCGAGAGACCGAACAGGGAGACGAGAGGGTTGGCCGCCGCCGGCAGCGCGTGCCGGAACAGCACACGCCGCTCCGGGATGCCGTGGGCGCGGGCCGCGCGCACGAAGGGCGCGCCGAGCGCGTCGGCCACGCTGGCGCGCACGTATCGCACGAGGGCCGGCACGATGCCGAGCACCAGCGCCGCCACCGGCAGGACGAGATGGAAGGCCACGTCCTTCACCCGCGCGCCCCACGGCATCTGCTCGTGGCCGAGCGACACCATGCCTCCGGTGGGGAACCAGCCCGTGCGCACCGCGAGCAGCAGCAGGCCCAGCACGAGCACGAGGTCGGGCAGGGCGAGCAGCATTGCCGTCAGCCCGGTGAGGGCGGCATCCGCCGGGCCTCGTCGCCGCGTGGCCCACCACGTACCGAGAGGGACGGCGAGCAGCCAGGCCAGCGCGGTGGCCGTGACCGTGAGGAGCAGCGTGTTGCGCAGGCGCGGCCAGAGAAGCGGACCCACCGGCTGGCCGTAGGCGAACGAGTAGCCCAGCTCGCCCTTGGCGAGCGAGGCCAGCCAGCGCCCGTAACGCTCCGGCAACGGCCGGTCGAGGCCGTAACGCGCGCGCAGCGCGTGCACGGTGGCCTCCGAGATACGCGGGTCGAGCCGCATCTCGGCGAAGTAGTCGCCGGGCGCCAGCTCGACCAGGACGAACGACAGGAGCGACACCCCGGCCAGCAGGAGCAGTCCGTGCATCGCGCGCCGGGCCAGCCAAGCCACGGCTAGGGAGGCGGAGGTGCGGCCGGTGTCGGCCGCGAGGGCACGGCCGCGAGGAGCGCCCTCGTGTGGGGGTGGCGCGGGTCGGTGAAGATGCGCGCCACCGCGCCCTGCTCCACGATACGTCCCTCGAACATGATCGCCACCTCGTCGGCCAGCAGGCCCATGAGGACGAGGTCGTGAGAGACGTACAGGTACGTGAGCCCGTGCCGGCCCTGGAGATCCCGCAGGAGGCTGGCGATCTGGGCCTGGATCGAGGCGTCGAGGCCCGCGAACGCCTCGTCCAGGATCAGCAGCTGCGGCTTCACGGCCAGGGCGCGAGCGATGGCGAGGCGCTGGCGCTGGCCCCCGCTCAGCTCCAACGGCCGGCGCTCGGCCCAGGCCGCAGGAAGCCCGACCGTTTCCATCAGCTCCAGCGCGCGCCGGCGCCGCTCGCGCCGATCGCCCCGGCCGAGGACCTCGAGCGGCTCGGAGACGATCTCGGCCGCCCGCAGGCGCGGATCCAGGGCGGTGGCGGAGTCCTGAAGGATGAGCTGGATCCGCTCGCGAAAAGGGAGCAGCCGCCGGCCGCGCAGCGACAGCAGGTCCGTCCCGTCGAACCAGATCTGGCCGCTCGTCGGCTCCTCCAGCCGAGCCAGGCAGCGGGCCAGCGTGGACTTGCCCGAGCCGGATTGTCCGACCAGGGCCAGATCGGATCCGCGCGTGAGGGTCAGGTCGATGCCGGCCAGCGCCTCGACCGCCGGTGCTCGGCGCCCGCCGCGGCCGGGGTATCGCTTGGTCAGCCCGCTGACGCGAACCAGCGGCGGCTCAGCCTCCATATTTGAAGCACCGGACGTGGCGGCCGTCGGCCAGCCGGGTCTCTTGCGGAGGACGCTCGACGCAGGGCGGCAGCCGGTCGGGGCAACGGGGCTCGAAGGCGCACCCGGGTGGCAGGTGAGCTGGATCGGGGGACATCCCGGGGATCGGCGGGGGGATGCGTTGCTCCCGGGAGCCGGCCGGGTCCGGCGCCCGCGGAAGCGCCCGCAGCAGCCCGCGGCTGTAGGGATGGAGCGGATCACCGAAGACCTGGGTCGGGCCGCCCGCCTCCACGAGCCGGCCCGCGTACATCACGAGCACGCGGTGGGCCAGCGCTGCCAGCGCACCCAGGTCGTGGCTCACGAGCAGCAGCGCCAGGCCGAACCGGCTCTGCAGCGCTCCCAGCAGGGCCCGCAGCTCGGCCTGGGTAGTGGAGTCGAGAGAGGCGGTCGGCTCGTCGGCCAGGATCAGCGCGGGCCGGCAGGCGAGGGCCTGCGCGATGACCACCCGCTGCCGCTCGCCGCCGCTCAGCTCGTGGGGATAAGAATCGTGGACGCGCTCCGGCGCCGTGAAACCCACCTCGGCCAGCATCGAGAGCGCCTCTTCGCGGCAGCGGCGGCGGCTCCATCGCCGGTGGGCACGAACGACCTCGGCCACCTGCGGACCCACCCGGCGGACGGGGTTCAGCGCCAACGCCGGCTCCTGGAAGATGATCGAGACCTCTGCGCCCCGCAGGCCCCGCAGCTCGGCCCCGCTCAGCGTCCGCAGCTCGCGCCCACGGAATCGAATGGATCCCTTCACTACGTGCGCCGATTCGGGCAGCAGTCCGAGGATGGCGAGCAGCAGCGTCGTCTTCCCGCAGCCCGACTCGCCCAGGAGGCCAACGACCTCGCCCTCCTCGACGTCCAGGCTCAGCTCGTCCACCGCCACCGCGGGCGCCCCGTTGCCGGAGGTGTAATGGACAGTGAGGTCGCGGACCTCCAGCAGGGCGGGCACGAGCGGATGATAGGGCAGTTGGCCGCCGCCGCGTGCTATCCTTGGCGCGCCATGTCGCTCCGCGTCGGCCCCCACCGGCTGGTCGAGGACGTGCTGGCGCGCTCGCGGTGATGGGACCGGGCGCTCGCCCGCGCTCCCGCGTGTGAAGAGGCGAGCGGACGAGATTTCCTGGCCGGATGCGCGCCTCGTGCGTGGATGTCTTCACGGCAGCGAGGACGCCTGGGCGGCGCTCCTCGAGAAGTACAAGAACCTGATCTTCTCCATCCCCGTCCGGCAGGGGATCCCCCGGGACGACGCCGCCGACGTCTTCCAGAGGGTCTGTCTCCTCCTGCTCGCGGAACTGCCCCGCTTGCGCCAGCCCGAGGCCCTTCCGATGTGGCTGATCCGGGTGACCGCCCACGAATGCGTGCGCTGGCGTCGCCAGGCGCGGCCCTACCTGTCGCGAGAGCCGACGGAGACGGAGATGACGCTCGCCCACGATGAGCCGCCCGTGCCGGACGAGATGCTCGCACGGATCGGGGAGGAGCAGATGCTCCGGGAGGCGGTGGCGGCGCTGCCGCCGCGCTGCCGGCAGCTCATCCAGATGCTCTTCTTCGCGAGCCCGGCGCAGCCCTACCGGGAGGTGGCCCGCCGCCTCGGGCTCGCCACGGGCTCGATCGGGTTCATCCGTGGCCGCTGTCTCGGCCGCCTGCGTCGACAGCTGGAGAAGATGGGCTTCCGATGAGCCGCGCCGCCAAGGCGGACGGCGGCGACGAACGGCTCGACGCGGAGCTGGCGACGCTGGCGGACGACCGCAGCCGGCGCAAGTTCCTCTCCCGGCATCCCGCGCTGCTACGCCGGGAGACGGTGACGCGGCTGAGCGAGAGCGTGTCGCGGAAGGTGAGGGTCGACCGCAAAGAAGCGCTCGCGCTGGCCGAGACCGCGGAGCTGATCGCGCGCAGGCTCCGCAGCGCGGAGGCGCTGGCCCAGAGCCTGCGGGCGAAGGGCAACGCCCTGCATTTCCTGAACGAGCACCGGAAGGCGGTCACGTACCTCGAGCAGGCCGTGCGGCTCTTCGGACGCGTCCGCAAGCCCACCGAGGTGGGCCGGACGCTCAGCACCTCCATCCAACCCCTCATTCTCCTCGGCGAGTACCAGCGGGCGGAGAAGGCGGCGTCGCGCGCCCGGGAGATCTTCACTCGCGAGGGCGATGAGGTACGGCTGGCTCGCCTGGAGATCCCCGTCGGAAACATCTATCACCGCCAGGACCGCTTCGCGGAGGCACTCCGCTGCTACGAGCAGGCCTACGAGCAGCTGCTGCCCCACAAGAACGTCGAAGGGATCGCGGTGGCGCTGGGCAACATGGCGATGTGCCTGATCAGCCTGAACGATTTCCCGCGAGCCCTGGCGACGCATGGCCGCGCCCGGGCCTTCTGCGAAGAGCATGGGCTGCACACGCTGGTGGCTCTCGCGGACTACAACATCGCCTACCTGTATTACTTCCGCGGCCAGTACGGCCGCGCCATCGAGGCGCTCAAGGCGACGCGCGAAGCGTGCCGGAGGCTGGGCGACGCCTCCCTGGCCGCCCTCTGCCAGCTCGACCTGTCGGAGATCTATCTCGAGCTGAACCTGAGCCAGGACGCGGCCGAGATGGCCGGGGAGGCCCTGGCTGCGTTCCGGGGGCTCGGCATGGGGTATGAGGCCGCGAAATCGCTCAGCTATCTCGCGATCGCCCACGGGCAGCAGGGCAAGGTACTCGGGGCCCTCGAGATGTTCGCCGAGGCGCGGGCGATGTTCGTGCGGGAGCAGAACTCCGTCTGGCCGGCGCTGCTCGACCTGTACCAGGCCCTCATCCTGTTCACCGCCGGCCGGCTCTTCGAAGCGCGTCGCTCGTGCCTGGTGGCGCTCGGCTCGTTCCAGTCCACGGGGCTCGCGAGCAAAGCGCTGCTCTGCCGCCTCCTCCTGGCGCGTATCGCGCTCCGCATGGGCGAAGGCGACGCCGCGCGCCAGGAGTGCGATCGGGCGGCGGAGAGCCTCTCCGCGCTCGATCTGCCCGCGCTGCAGTTCCAGCTCCATTACGTGAGGGGCCAGATCGAGCAGGCGGGCGGGCAGCCCGACGCCGCCTACGAGTCGTACCTGGCCGCCCAGCGCTTCCTCGAATCGCTGCGCAGCACCCTGCGCGGCGAGGAGCTGAAGATCGCCTTCATGAAGAACAAGCTCGAGGTCTACGAGAGCCTCGTGGAGCTCGCGCTGGCCGCCGGTCCGGGCCGGGAGGCCGTCGAGAAAGCCTTCGTGCACGTCGAGCAGGCGAAGTCCCGCAACCTCCAGGAGCTGATCCTGCGGGCGGCGGCTCCCGCGGCGCCCAGCTCCGCCGGCAAGAGTGAGCTGGTCCGCAAGGTCAGCGAGCTTCGCGAAGAGCTGAACTGGTACTACCACCGCATCGAAGCGGAGCAGATGACGCCGGAGGAGCGAACGGCCCAGCGACTGGAGCGGCTGCAAGGCCAGGTACAGGCGCGCGAGAACGAGCTCCTGCGGGTCTTGCGCGAGCTGCCGGACTCGGAAGGCGAGTCGCGGGAGCTGCTCGCCCCCGTGAGCCTGCCCCTGGCGGCCATCAGGGCGGCGCTGCCGGCCGACTCGATGATGATCGAGTACTTTCGCGTGGGCCCGCGCCTGCTGGCCTTCCTCGTCACCCGGGACGATCTGGAGGTGGTGCCGGTGGCGCTCGTGGCCCGGGTACAGGAGCTGCTCCGGCTGCTGCAGTTCCAGCTTTCCTGGGCTCGACCGAACGCCGGTCACACGTCGCCGGGTTCCCGGGAGTCCCTTCTTTCTGCGACGCAAGCTCACCTCGCCGAGCTTTACCAGGAGCTCCTGGCGCCGCTGCGTCCGCGGCTCGAAGCCGATCACCTGATCTTCGTCCCGCACGACGTGCTGCACTACGTCCCCTTTCATGCGCTCTACGACGGCCGGCAGCACCTCATCGATTCCTTCTCGGTCTCGTACGCTCCGAGCGCCACCGTGTACGCTCTTTGCCACGGCCGAGCGACGAGGGGCGCCGGGCCGTCCCTCATCCTCGGAGTTCCCGACCCGCAGGCGCCCTTCATCCTGGACGAGGTCCGGTCGGTGGCCGCCCGGCTACCTCAGCCCGAGCTGTACGTCGGCGCCGAAGCCACCGAGGAGGTCCTGAGGACAAAGGGGGAGGCCAGCCGTTTCGTGCACATCGCTGCCCACGGCTTCTTCCGGCGAGACAACCCGATGTTCTCCGGGATCCGACTGGGCGGCTCCTACCTGACCCTCTATGACCTCTACAACCTGAGGCTGCCGGCAGAGCTGGTGACGCTCAGCGGATGCGTCACGGGGTTGAACGTGATCGCCGCCGGCGACGAGCTGCTCGGTCTGGTTCGGGGGCTGTTTCGCGCCGGAGCCGCCTCCCTCCTGGTCGCGCTCTGGGAGGTGCCGGACGAGAGTACCGCCGAGTTCATGAAAGCGTTCTACGACCGCTTGCCGGGGGCACGCAATCGGGCGATGGCCTTGAGGGACGCCATCCGGGAGGTCCGCGAGCGGTACCCTCATCCCCTCCACTGGGCCCCGTTCGTGCTTTCAGGCAAGATCTTAACCAATTGATCGCCAGTGGTTTGCGACTTTCGGCACGATTCCTATATTTTTTCTCACTTGCCCGGACTCTTATTACGTGATTCCCTTAGGTAAGGGCCAATCAGAGGAGAGACGCGCGGTGGCCAGGACCGAGTCAACACGGCCGGCAGGTGGTCATTTCACCGAGGAAGATTGCGTGGACTTCGCCCGCCAGCAGGGGGGGCCGGAGGAGAGGGCTCGCCTGGAGCGGCACCTGGATGCGGGTTGCGAGCGGTGCGCGGAGACGCTCGGTCTTT
>QHVJ01000175.1 GCA_003222275.1 Acidobacteriota bacterium
CACTGGAAGACCAGCTCGGCCCACTTCCCGTAATCCTTCGGCGGATGCGCCCAGCCCGTGTAGACCTTGTTGTAGGGGAGCCCGGGCCGCCACTCGTGCTGGTACGGCTCCGGCTTGGCCGAGAGCGCCTGGGGCATGAACCCGATCTGCGCGTACGGCTCGAGGCCGCGATCGCGGTAGGTGTCGAAGATGCGGTCGAGGATCCGCCAGTCGTAGACGGGGTTGCCCTTCGCGTCCTCGGTGTAGGCGTTGCTGCTGCCCCATTTGAGGGCGGGCGTGCCGTCCCCGCTCGTGAGCAGGTTGTGGGCCCGGAAGTACACCTGGTGCGGCCCCAGCTGGCCCAGCTCCTCGAGCAGCTTCCGGCCGTCCTTCATGGTCGCGTAGTTGGGCTCGTCCGCTCCGAAGAAGCGCCAGATCGGTTTGAGCTCTCCCTGCGGCCGCGCCGCGTCGACCTTGATCGTGACCGGGAAGGTGGCATCCGCGGCGGAGGCACGAGCGACTGGCCCCGCGGTCAGGAGCAGCAGGGCCAGGCAAGCCGGCTTACCAATCAACGACGGATCCATCATCGGGGTCGTATGTTTCGGCATTGCGCCAATCGTGCCCGATCTTGTCCTTCATCGCCTCTTCGTCCAGCTCGATCCCCAGCCCCGGCCCCGTCGGCAGATCGATGTAACCGTCGCGCACCTTGAACGGGTACTTGATGTATCCCTCGCCCAGACTCACCTGCTCCTGGCACAGGAAGTTCGGGATCGACGCGGCCATCTGCAAGCCTGCCGCCAGCGAGATCGGGCCGAGCGGATTGTGCGGCGCGATGTTGGCGTAGTAGGCCTCGGCCATGCCCGCGATCAGCCGCACCTCGGTAATGCCGCCCGCATGGCAAAGATCGGGTTGCAGGATCGTCGCCGCGCCCTTCTCCAGGATCTCGCGAAAGCCCCACTTGGTGAAGATGCGCTCCCCGGTGGCGATGGGGATGTCCGTCGTCTTGGCCAATTCAGCCATCAGGTCGACGTCCTGGCAGTTGATGATCTCCTCGTAGAAGAAGGGCTGGAACTGCTCCAGCTCCTTCATCAGGATCTTGGCCGTGGCCGGGGGGACCGCGCCGTGGAAATCGATCCCGAGATCGCCGTCGTTGCCGACGATCTCGCGCAAGCGGGCGAATTGCGCAACGGCGTTGTCGATCCAGGCCTTGTTCTCGATCGGGCGTGCGTAGCGGCCGTTCAAGCGTCCGGGGCCGGTCTTGAAAGCCGTGAAGCCCTGCGCCTTGCGCTCGCGGACGAGCTCCGGCGTGCCCGCGTGGGCGTAGACGCGGATGCGCTGGCGGGTGGGGCCGCCGAGGAGCTCGTAGACCGGCACCCCGAGCAATTTGCCTTTGATGTCCCAGAGCGCCTGATCGATCCCGCTCAGCGCGCTCGTCAGTATCGGCCCCCCACGATAGAAGGCATGGCGATAGATGGCCTGCCAGTGATGCACGACGGCCCGCGGGTCCTTGCCCAGCAGATAGGGCTCGATCTCCTTGATCGCGGTGGCGCAGGTCAGGGCGCGGCCTTCGGTGATGGGCTCGCCCAGACCCACGACCCCGACGCTCGTATGGACTTTCAGGAAGAGCCAGCGCGGCTTGACCAGGAAGGTTTCGAGCTTGGTGATCTTGACGCTGTCGCGCACGGTTGGCCGCGGAGTTGGCCGGGCGGTGTCGGGCGGGCTGATCTCAGGCAGCTGAACCTCGTCCTGCGCTCGCGCTTCGGAGCCGAAGGCCTTCAGAGCGACGAGACCGAGGGCCCCGGACGCGGTCTTCTTGAGCAACGACCGGCGTGATGGCATCAGCAGCTCCCTTGTCTGGCGTTTGCCGCGCGAAGCGGAGCGTTTCCTCAGCGGCGGACCCGACGATTCACTCGGCGGGTCCGCCTTTGGACGAAAGGAAATGCGGAGCGTAGCGCGGCACATCCCGGGATCAGAAGACGATTTTCGCGCCGAACTGAATCTGGCGCGGCGTGCCGACGATGCTGGTGATGGTCCCGGCGTTGCCGGCGCCGATGGCCGCGTTCGGCAGGTCGAACTGCGGGTGGTTGAAGACGTTGAAGCATTCGGCGCGGAACTGGACCTTCAAGCCTTCCCTGATCGTGAACTCCTTGAAGAGCGAGAAGTCGAAGTTCACGCGGCCCGGCCCGTACAAGATGTTCCGGCCCGCATTGCCGTAGGTGAAGGCCGCCGGCGTCGCAAACGCCGAGGTATCGAACCAGCGGTCTACGGTCGGGTTCGCGAGCGCGCCGCCGTCGCCGATGCGGTTCGGGCGGCTGCCGGTGCCGGTATTGACCGTCGCCGCATTGAGCGTCGGCGTGAACGGCAAGCCCGTCTGGAACGTGTTGATCCCGTTGATCTGCCAGCCGCCCAGGAGGTATTCCGCCAAGCCGTCACCGCTGAGCCATCGGCGCCCTTTGCCGAAAGGAAGCAGGTAATTCCAGGCGATGGTCAGCCGATGACGGATGTCGAACGGCGAGTTGCCGCGATCCGCGAGCCGGTTGCGCGGGTCTTGCGGCAACGGGCCGTCCGCGCCCCCGCCGAAGCTCTGGCCCACCGTGTCGATCGAGTGGGACCACGTATACGCGAGCAGCCCGCTCAACCCGTGCGTCAACCGCTTTTCGGCGCTGAACTGGAGCGCGTGATAGTCGGCGGTGCCGTCGGACACGGCCCACGTCACGTCGGCCAGCGCAGGCCGCACGGCGAAGAACGGCCGCCGATTGTTGACCGCTCCCGATCCCGGCACCGCTTGATTGAGGTTGTAGGCGGTGTCGAGGTGCCGGCCCCGGTTGCCGACATACGAAGCCTTGAGGAGCAGGGAGGAGAACAGTTCCTGCTCGACGGTCAGATTGAACTGTTGGGCATAGCCGGGCTGGTAGTCCGGATCCACGCCGATGACGCTCCCGCTGGGATTGTCGGCAAAGGCCAGGTTGAGCGCGGGAATCGTCGGGAAGCCGTCGCTCACGCGCCGCGTGACGAACTGGTTGCCAGGGTTGAAGCTATAGATCGGCCCGAAGGGCACGTGACGGTGCAGCCTCAAGACGTTGCCGCCGTTCCCCGGCGTATTCCAGAAGATACCCGCTCCGCCCCGCACCACGGTGTACGGTCCGAGCTTGTAGGCGAAGCCGAGCCGCGGCGCAAAGGCCTTCGTGAACGTCTTGACGCCCGCCGTCTCGCTCACGCCGTTGCGGCCGGCGACCAGAACCGTTGCCGTCTGCGGATCGAAGCTGGCCCACTGATTCGACTTCTCGCGGAAAGGAGTGTCGAGCTCGTACCGCAGCCCGATGTTCAGGGTCAGCTTCGGCGTCGCCCGCCAGTCGTCGGCGACGTAGGCGCTGTACTCGGTGCCGCGAATGGCGACGTCGGCCAGGAGGTAGTCCTGCTCGATCAGGCTCGGCGCGCCGAGCAGGAACGAGGCCATCACGTGCCCGCCCGTGTTGCCGGCCGGGTTGTTGGTGATGTTGGGCGAGAAGTTGAAGCGGCCGTTGCCGCGGTTGGTCTGGAACTCGCCCATGTGCCGGCGGCGCACGTCGAAGCCGGCTTTGATCGTGTGCTTGTCGCCGACATAGGTCAGGTTGGCCACGTATTGGAAGGTGCTTTCGTTCCGCAGGATCGGCAGCGAGCGGCTATGGCCGATGCCCGTATAGCCCGCCGGGCTGAAGATCGGGAGGCCGTTCTGCTCGTCCTGCTGGTTGGCGTTGGGCACGCCGAGCTTCTCGCCGAGTTGATCGCCGGGGGCGACGTCGGCTTGCGCGAAATCGAGGTGGAAGCGGTTGTATCCGGCGCGCGAATCCAGGACCAGGCGCGGCGAGAACACGTGCACCCAGCCGACCACGGCGTGCTGCGCGACGAGCGCCGAGGTTCCCGCGAAGGTGTCCTCGTTGCCGAGGCCGACGGCCTTCGATAGACCGGGAAGCTCGACGGCCGGGAAGGTGAACGGGTTGGTCGTCGCCGTCTTCGACCAGGAATAGCGGGCGAGGAGGTTGTCCCGTTCGCTCTGGGTGTGATCGATGCGTACGTCGAACTGATTCCAATCCTGGGTGCGCGTCGGCGAGGTGACCAGGTTGTTCGACAGCGCCGCAGAGGTCGGCATCGGATACGCATTCATCAGCTTGGCCGTCACCGGGTCCCAGCGGTCACGGGGAATGATGTTGCCGGGGAAGGGCTGGCGCGTGAAGGTCCCTCCGGGGCCGGCGACCGTCGTCAGCGGGTCGTAGATCGGGACCGACAGCTCGCTGAAGTCCCCCTGCCGCATCTTCAGGGTCGGCACGGTGTTGACGAACACCCGGCCCTGCTCCTGGCGGAACCCGTCGTAATCGGCGAAGAAGAAGGTCCGGTTCTTGACGATCGGGCCCCCGATGGCCCCGCCGAACTGACGCTGCTTGAACGGCGGCTTCTTCTGGCCGGCGCGGTTGGCGAAGAAGTTGTTGGCGTCGAACCGGTCGTTGCGCAGGAAGCCGTAGCCCGCGCCGTGAACCGCGTTGCCGCCGGACTTGGTGACGACGTTGACCTGTCCCCCGGGATTGCGCCCCTGCTCGGCGGAGAACAGGTTGGTCTGGACCTTGAACTCCTTGATCGCTTCCACGTTGGGGCGCATGACGATGACCAGCGTCAGGCGCGTGTTGTTGTCGATCCCGTCGTAGAGGTAGTTGTTCGAGTTCTCCCGGTTGCCGTTCACGAACAGCTCGGTGCCGGGTCGCAGGTCGTCGGGCCGTGTCCCGCTCATGATCGTGCCGCGCATGCCGGAGCCGGCGCCGGACACGCCGGGACTGAGAGTGGCCAGTTGCACGAAGTTGCGTCCGTTGAGCGGCAGATCCTGCACCTGCTTCTCTTGGATCACGCTGCCCAGCACGGAAGATTGGTTTTCGAGCAGCGGCGCGGTGCCCTCGATGAGGACGGTCTCGCCCAGGCCGACTTCCAGGTTCAGGTCGATCTGGGCGCGTTGATTCACCTGCAACTGCACGCCCGTGCGCTGGACCTTGCGAAAGCCAGGGGCTTCGGCGGTGAGCGAGTAGCTGCCGGGTTGCAGCGACGTGAAGATGTAGTTGCCGTCGTCGCCGGTCGTGGCGGCACGGCTGACGCCGGTGGCCTGGTTGATGATCACCACCTTCGCGGCGCGCAGGACCGCGCCGGAACCGTCCTTGATCGTCCCGACCAGATCGGCGGTAGTCACCTGGGCGTGCGCCATCGCCGACGAAAGCAATAGCAAGAACGCCAATGCCAACGGTAGCGGGAAGCTCTCTTGCCTGGGCTTCATGGCCTTCCTCCTGTCACGCACTTGCGATCCCTGGGGGACTTGGCGCTAGAAGTTGAACTTCAGGCCGAACTGGATCTGGCGGGGCGTGCTGAACGTGCTCGTGACGCGCCCCGCGGTCGACGTGTCGACCGCCGTGTTGGGAGCGTTGAAGCTCGGGGTGTTCGTGAGGTTGAAGCACTCCGCGCGGAACTCGACCTTGTTGCCGAAGCGCTTGAACAACGAGAAGTCGAGGTTCTTGTAGCTGTCTTCGCGGAGGATGTTGGCCCCCGAGTCGCCGTACGTGAACTGGGCCGGCAGGACGAACGCGGTCGGGTCGAACCACTTGTCGAACGTGGGGTCAGCCAGCTCGCCCGAGCCCACCCGGTTCGGCCGCTGCGCGCCGACGCCGGTGTTGGCCCGGTCCGCCGAGATCGTCGGCGTGAACGGCCGCCCGCTGCGCCAGATGTAGATGGCCTGCATCTGCCATCCTCCGAGGAGGGCCTGGCTCGCACCGCGGGCGCTCCCCAGGAAACGCTGGCCGCGGCCCACCGGGAGCTCCCAGCCGACGCTCACGGCCAGGTTGTACGGGACGTCGAAGCTCGAGATTGCCTTCTCCCGTCCCGTGTTGCCGCCGACGGACGGGTTGTTCTGGGTCGTGATGCTCTTGGAGAACGTGTAGGACACGAGGTACCAGAGCCCCTTCGCGGCCCGCCGGACGAGCGTGGACTGGAGCGAATGATACGTGTTGGACATGTTCGTGTCGAAGTAGGCGATCCCGCCGAACACGGGATAGGGCCGGCGCGCCTGTACGCCCCCCGGACCGGGAGGGGGAATGTTGATGTTGGTCGTTCCGTTGAGGTGCGAGCCGATGTTGCCGACGTAGTTCACCTCGAGGACGGTGCTGGGGCTGACCTCCTGCTGCACGCCGACGTTGAAGTGGTGGTTGCGACCCATCTTCATCTCCGTCGCCGTCGGACCCAGCGAAGGCGCGGCCGAGGTGGTGAGGGCTCGGCCCCGGAAGAAGTCGGCCATCGTGCGGCGCTGGGTCAGGTCGTTGATCCCGACCTCGTCGAGCCGGAAGGGCACCATGTTGTTGTTTACGCGGCCGTCGGTGTTCTCCTGCTCGAAGAAGATCCCGTAGCCGCCGCGCACGACCGTCTTGTTCTCGAAGGGGCGCCAGGCGAAGCCGAAGCGCGGGCCGAACTGTGTGGTGTCCGTGCGGGTGATGGACAGGGGCAGCCCGGCCTGGCTGCTCGTCTGGATGTAGTTCCGGAAGAGCGCGTAGGCGGAGGGTCCCGCGAACTGCGAGGGCAGGTCGATCTCGTCGGTGTCGCTGGCCACGATGATGGGCCGGGGGGAGAGGGGATCGAAGGTCCCGAGCTGGCCGCGGTAGCCGGAGGCCCACGGCGAGTACTCGTAGCGCAGCCCCAGGTTCAGGCTGAGGCGGCCCGTCACCCGGACGTCGTCCTGGACGTAGACGTGGGAGTAGGTCGCCTGCCCCCCGAAGGTGTCGGCCGGGAAAGCGCGCTGGACCTGCCGCGGCAGGCCGAGCATGAAATCGGCGAACGCGTCCCCGGTGCCGCCGGGGCTCGCCGCGTTCTGGGTCGCGAAGCCGTTGAACGTCCACACGCCCTGATACTGCTTGCTGTCGGTGAAGTGCGGCATCCAGCGGCGCACCTTCACGCCCCCCTTCAGGATGTGACGGCCCCGGATGTGGGTGACGTTGTCCGTCCATTCGAGGACCTTGAGGTCCTGCGTCTTGGGTCGCTGGTCGAAGGCCGATCCGTTCATGGCGCTGTAGCCGCTCCAGCTGAAGTCGGGGAAGGAGCCCACGACGCCGGGGCGTCCTGTCTCCTCGAAGCCCTTGACCCCTGCCTCCTGATAGAAGTTCGTCCCCAGGCCGAAAGGCTCCAGCTCCACCACCTGCGGCAGGTAGCTGAAGCGGAACTCGTTCAGGAGCGTCGGGCTGAGGGTGCTCGTCACCGCCGCGACGATGTTCTGGCCGCGGGTGTGAAGGTGCGCCTTGTCGAGGGCCGGATACGCGAGGAAGGGTGCGCCCAGGGTCGAGCTGGGATCGTCCATGCGGTTGTCGTGGAAGCTATAGCGGACGAAGACCTTGTGCTTCTCGGAGAGGCTCTGGTCGATCCGGAGCGTGATCTGGTCCGCATCCAGGTTGCGTTCCGGGGACCACGTATAGTTGCCCGTCCCTACGTTCGGATCCGGTATGAGCTTGGAGAAGTAGACCGCTTGAGGCGACAGGCGGCTGGCGGGGATCACGTTGCCGGGAAACGGCTGGCCGGTGAGAGGGTCGTAGATCCGGTTCCGGATGCCGCTGAAGTCGCCCTGCTTCATCGCGGCGGAGGCGACCGTCAGGTTGACGGGGAGCCCTTGCCGCTCGCGGATCCCCTCGTAGCTCAGGAAGAAGAACGTGCGGCCCTTCACGAGCGGGCCGCCGAGGGTACCCCCGAATTGATGCCGGTCGAGCCGCTGCTTCGGCTTCACGAAGAAGTCCGTGGCGTCGAACCGGTCGTTGCGCAGGAACTCGAAGAGGCCGCCGTGGAACTCGCTGGTGCCCGACTTGGTGGCCGCGTTCAGCATGCCGCCCGCCTGGCTGAACTCGGCCGAGTACGCGCTCTGCTGGACCTTGAACTCCTGGAGAGCGTCGACCGAGGTCTGGATGTAGGACCCGCCTTGATGGTGGTCGGTCACGTCCACTCCATCGATCAGGAACGTGAGCTGGCTGCCGCGCACGCCGCTGATGGCGGTACCGGAGATGAAGTTCGCGCGGATCCGGACCAGGTTGCCGCCGCCCGGGAGCCCGGCGGCCCCGGGGGTCAAGCGGGCCAGCTCGTAGAAGCTCCGGCCGTTGAGGGGCAGGTTGACGATCTGGGTGTTCGTCACGTTGTGGCCGAGCGAGCCCGATTCGGTGTCGAGGAGGGGAGCCGCGGCCGTCACCTCGGTCGTCTCGCTGCGCGCGCCCACCTTCAGCTCGACGTCCACGCGCACCGATTGGCCGACCGGGACGTCGACCGCGTTGACGACGGCGGTCTGGAAGCCCGGTCCCACCACCGTCACCTGATAGCGGCCGGGGTTGACCGGGGTCACCACGTAGTCGCCGCGCTCGTTCGTGGTGACGGTGTGGGACTCGCCGGTGCCGGACGAGGTTACCGTGACGGTGGCCTTCGGCACCGTGGCCTGCTGGGGGTCCCGGATGCTGCCCACGATGCGCCCCGTCTGCACCTGGGACCATGCGGGCGCCGCCAGGGCCATCGTCAGGAGCAGCGAGATCGTCGTCCTGCGCGCCATGAGCATCCCCCTCTCTCCGGACATCGCCCCGGGGGTCGGCGCGGAGCGATGTGCGATGTGCCGCCGGGAAAACAGGAGCTGGAATTTGAATGGTATTACCATATGATCTCGCGATCGCCAAACGGAAACTCTCATGAGCCACCTCACGAAGCGTCGTGATTTCCTGGCCGGGCTCGGCCGCTCCGGGGCGGCGCTCGCCGCTGGGTCCTGGCTGGGCGGCCGCGGCTACGCGCAGACCCGGGGGCCCGGCCGCGTGGTCCTCCAGGCGGCCCGGCATCGCGCGGACATGGATCGCCGTCTCCTCGGGGCCTTCCTGGAGCACCTGGGCCGGGCCATCTACACGGGCGTGTACGAGCCGGGCTCCCCGCTCGCGGACGCGGACGGGTTCCGCAAGGACGTGGCCGCGGAGATCAAGGGCCTCGCGGTGCCGATCATGAGGTACCCCGGCGGGAACTTCGTCTCCGGTTACAACTGGCTCGACGGCGTGGGGCCGAAAGACAAGCGTCCCACCGTCCTCGAGCGAGCCTGGAACTCGATCGAGACGAACCAGTTCGGCACCGACGAGTTCATCCAGTGGTGCCGGCTGGTCGGCACCGAGCCGCTGCTCGGCTTCAACCTGGGCACCGGCACTCCGGAGCAGGCCGTCGCCTATGTCGAGTACTGCAACGTCGACAAGGGCACGAAGTGGAGCGACCTGCGTCGGCAGCACGGCCACGAGGCTCCGCACGACGTGCGGTATTGGTGCCTCGGCAACGAGATGGATGGCCCGTGGCAGATGGGGCACATGACCGCCCGCGAGTACGGCCGCAAGGCCCGCGACTCGGCGCGGCAGATCCGGGTGGTGGATCCGACGACGCGGCTCATTGCCTGCGGCTCGAGCAACACGATCCTGCCCACCTACCTGGTCTGGGATCGCGAGGTGCTGGAGGAATGCTACGACCAGGTGGACGGCATCTCGCTGCACAACTACTACGGCAACACGGCGGCCCTCACGAACAACGACAGCTCCCGCTACCTCGCCATGAACCTGGACATGGAGAGGCAGATCCAGGAGATCGGCGCCGTGTGCGACTACGTGCAGGGTGTGCTGAAATCGCCCAAGCGGCTGTGGCTTTCGTTCGACGAATGGAACGTGTGGTACCGCGCGCGTGGCGGCCGGTTCAGCAACGGGCAGCGGAAGGCAGCACCTCCGCTCCTCGAGGAGGTCTACAACCTCGAAGACGCGCTGCTTGTCGGCGGCTTTCTCAACACGCTGCTGCGCCGGTCCGACCGCGTGCGGGTCGGCTGCCTGGCCCAGATCGTCAACGTGATCGCTCCCCTCGTGACGAACGAGACGTCGATCCTGCGCCAGAGCATCTACTACCCCTATGCGTGGGCGCTGAAATACGCGCGCGGACGAGTCCTCGACCCGCTCGTCGAATCGGACACCTATCCCATCCGCGCCGGGGGCCTGCGGCCCGATTTCGCCCGGGACGACCAGGTTCCGTACCTCGACGTCGCGGCTACCTTCGACCCGAGGAACGGCCAGCTCTGCCTGTTCATGCTGAACCGCGATCTGGAATCGGAGCGGGAGCTGGTCGTGGACTGCCGGGACCTCACCCCGACGCGCGTGCTGGCCGCCGAGACGCTGACGGGCGCGGACCTCAAGGCCTCGAACACGTTCGAGCGGCCCACGCTCGTGGCGCCGCGCGCCCTCGAAGCACCGCGGCCGGGGACCACGATGACGTTCAAGCTGCCCGCGCGGTCCTACAGCGTCGCCCAGCTCGCGACGTCCTAGTCCGTGGTCGCCGGCAACCGTGGTAGGCTAGTCTGTAGACTCTGGAGTCTACAGAATGGGACACACAACCGTACGCATCAGCAACTCGGCTCGCGAGATCCTCCGGGAGATGGCTCGGGGCGAAGGGAGGCCCATGCAAGCCCTCCTCGAAGAGGCCATCGAGACGCTTCGGCGGAAGCGGTTCCTGGAGCAGGTCAACGCCGCCTATGCGTCCCTGCGCCGGGACGTCAAGGCCTGGGAAGCCGTCGAGCGGGAGCGGCGGGAATGGGACCAGACGCTCCTCGATGGCCTCGCCGTTCACGAGCCCCGGGGACGTTACGACGCCGGCGCGAAGCGAGCGCCGCGGCGGAAGAGGACATGACCCCGCCCGCGCGAGGAGAGGTGTGGCTTGCGGACCTGAACCCGACGCGCGGCCATGAGCAGGCGGGCCGGCGGCCCGTGCTCGTGGTGTCGGAGGATCTGTTCAACCGCGGCCCGGCAGGACTGGCCATCGTCCTGCCGATGACGTCGACGGTGCGGCCGATCCCCTCCCACGTCGCGGTCTCGCCGCCCGAGGGCGGCCTCAAGACGAGATCGGCCGTCCTCTGCGAGGCCATCCGCTCGATCTCATCGGATCGCCTGATCCAGAGATGGGGTGCCGTCGCCCCTCCGACGCTGGCGACGATCGAGGATCGCCTGCGGATCCTGCTGCGTCTGTGATCCGTGCCCCGGCTGGATCCCGAGACCCCCTGGCGGCGCCCGCTACCATTTCAGGATGGTCAGCGAGTGCTTGGGGAACGTGTACTCGAAGCCGTTCCCGCTGGCCTTGACGCTCGTGCTGCGCGTGGCCGGCCGCACGACCGAGTCCTTGCCGAACGTGTGGGTCGCCTTGAGGTCGGCGTGGTTCAGCTCCCAGACATTCACCGGCCCCGAGGGCGCCCCCGCGGCGTTCTCGATGCGCGCCGTGATGTCGGTCTTCTCGCTCCGGTTCAGCACGTTCAGGAAGACCTGCCGTGCCTTCGGGTCGTAGGTGGCCGACACGTCGAGGTAGCCGAGCGGCCGTCCCTCGTCCGGCTTGTACTGCGGCGACTCCACCAGCACGTCCAGCGACTGGTGGCCGCGCTGCTTGGCGTACTCCGCGATCGGGAAGTAGATCGTCTGCAGGTACAGGCCGTCCTTGTTCGTGAAGATCGGGGCGATCACGTTCACGAGCTGGGCCAGGTTCGCCATCTTCACGACGTCGGCGTGGCGGATGAAGGAGTTGAGGAACATGCCCATGGCCAGGGCGTCCGCGAAGTCGTATTTCTCCTCCAGGCCGGTGGCCGCGATCTCGGATTCCGTCATGCCGGGAGCGATGGTGCGGTACCAGACGTTCCACTCGTCGAAGGCGATGTGGATGGGGCGGGCCTTGGGATTGCCCACGCGCACGGCCTGGATCTGGCCCTTCACCACCTCGATGCGGTCGTCCAGGTCGCGCGCGACGGCCAGGAACTTCTCGAGGTTGCCCTCGCGGTTGCCGATATAGGTGTGGAGCGAGATGTAGTCGATCTCGCTGCGGAGCCGGTCGAGCACCGTGCGGTTCCAGCCCACCCAGTCCGCGCCCGGCCCGAAGTTCGAAGAGCCGGAGGCGATGAGCTTGATCGACCCGTCGGCGCGGCGCATGGCCTTGGCCGCCTCCAGCGCGAACTTGGCGTAGTCCTCCGCGTTCTTGTGGCCGAGCTGCCAGGGCCCGTCGATCTCGTTGCCCAGGCCCCAGACCTTGACGCCCCAGGGCCTGTCGCGGCCGTTCTTCCGCCGCTGCTGCGCCCAGTAGGTGTTGCCGGCCTCGTTCGTGTATTCGACCCAGTTGCGCGCGTCCTCCACGGAGCCCAGCCCGGCGTTGATGCACAGGTAGGGCTCGACCCCGAGCCGCTCGGCATAGCGCAGGAACTCGTCCGTCCCGAAGCGGTTGCTCTCGATCGCGTCCCAGGCGTGGTCGCGCCGGACCGGCCGCTGGTCGCGCGGGCCGATGCCGTCCTTCCAGTTGTAGCCGGAGGCGAAGTTGCCTCCCGGCCAGCGCAGGAGAGTGACGCCGAGGCCGCGCGCGGCCTCCATGACGTCGCGGCGGAAGCCGTCCGCATCCGCGAGCGGGCTGCCTTCCTCGAAGATCCCGCCGTAGATGCAGCGCCCCAGGTGCTCGGCGAAATTGCCGAAGACGTGCGGGTGCACCTCGCCGATCACGCGGTCGGGATCGATCTTGATGCGCGCCGGCCCCGACGCGGCCGGCTGGGCGGCGAGCGGCGGCGGGCCCCCGGCGACGACGGCGGCCGCGGCCAGGACCAGCACCCAGCGATGTCGCTTCATGCATTCACTCCTTGGCGGTCTGGCCGCCGAATCCCTGTTTGCGCACGATCCCCGCCCCCTCCCGAATGACGACGAGGTGGTCGGCCGCCACGCTGCCGATCCTCTCGGTGGCGCCGCTCGGCCATGCGATCGTCAGCTCCGCGGACGTCGCCGGTCCCAGCCCGAAGTGCAG
Organism: Acidobacteriota bacterium; assembly: GCA_003222275.1. GTDB lineage: Bacteria > Acidobacteriota > Vicinamibacteria > Fen-336 > Fen-336 > AA32. Next base: position 12,829 of record QHVJ01000175.1, read on the forward strand.
GCGGCGGTCGTTGGCGGAATAGAAGCTCGACTGCGCCGACACCTCCTGCGCCTGCGTGCGGCCTCCGTAGCGCGCGAGCACCCGCGCGCCGATCGCGCTGCGGTTCGACTTGACCCCGACGAGAAGGACCTTCAGCCAGTGGCCGCCGCCCGTGACGTCGTTGCGCAGCAGCGACGGCGGCTCGTTCATGTTCATGACCACGACGTCCACGTCGCCGTCGTTGTCGAAGTCGCCGAAGGCGCAGCCACGGCTCGGGTGCGGCGCGGCCACGCCGGGGCCCGCCTCGTCGATGAGCTCCTCGAACCGGCCGTCGCCGAGGTTGCGGAACACCAGTCGGGGCGTCCGGAAGGGGTAGGCCGGAAGCGTGCGTTCCACCTCGGGGTAGACGCTGCCCGTCACCACGAACAGGTCGGGCAGGCCGTCGTTGTCGAGGTCCACCATGCCGGCGCCCCAGCCGATGTACCGGGTCTCCACACCCAGGCCCGCGCGGATCGTGACGTCGTTGAAGTAGCCCTTGCCGTCGTTGCGGTAGAGGACGCTCGTATCGTCGGAGAAATGCGTCTTGAAGATGTCCAGGTTCCCGTCGAGGTCGTAGTCGCCGACCGCGACGCCCATGCCCGCCTGCTCCAACCCGTCTTCGCTGAGCGCCACGCCGCGCTCCAGGCCCTCCTGGCGAAACGTGCCGTCCTGCTGGTTGCGGAACAGCCAGCTCGGCGTCGAATCGCAGGCGACGTAGATGTCGGGCCAGCCGTCGTTGTCGTAGTCCGCGGCCACCGTGGTCATCGGGTACGACCCGGCGGCGGCGGCCACGCCGGCCTTCCGGCTGACGTCGGTGAACGTCCCGTCTCCGTTGTTGCGAAGGAGCTGGACGAACCCGGTGGGCAGGCCACGCGGGCCGCAGTTCACGGGCACGCCCTTCCAGCGGCAGTCGGCGTTCTCGCCCGGCTTGGGCAGCTTTTCGAGCGTGGTGTCGAGGTAGTAGGCGACGAACAGGTCGAGGCGCCCGTCGCGGTCGTAGTCCACCCACGTGCAGCCGGAGGCGTAGCGGACGGCTTCCTGGCGCAGGCCCGCCTTCTCGGTCACGTCCGTGAACGTGCCGTCGCCGTTGTTGTGGTACAGCACGTTGTGGCCGTAGTAGGTGACGAACAGGTCGTCGAAGCCGTCGTTGTCGTAATCGCCGACGGTCACGGCCGACGCCCAGCCGGTGCGCGTCAGCCCGGCCTTCTGCGTCACGTCGCTGAAGGTCCCGTCGCGGTTGTTGCGGTACAGGCGATTCGTCGCCCCGGGCGGCGCACCCTCGAGCCGGGTGCCGTTCAGCACGAGCAGGTCGAGCCAGCCGTCGTTGTCGTAGTCGAGAAACGCCACCCCGCACCCGACGACCTCGATGATGTAGCTCTTGGTGTCGACGCCGCCGTAGACGACCGGCTGCGTAAGGCCGGCCTGGGCGGCAACGTCGGTCAGGCGCGCGTGGAACGGGCGGCCGGAAGGTTTGCCGCGGGGCTGCGGCTTGACGCCCCGCGAGGAGACGCCCTGCGCGAACGCGCGGTCGGCCACGCACGCCGCCAGCAGGCCGAGCATGCGGCGGCGGGTGGTCATGGCGTGGGCTCCGTCGCCAGCAAGGTCTGTCCGGCCGCGACGTTCTCGAGCCGTTGCACGGCTCCCGAAGGCCAACGGATCTCGACGAGCCTGGCCGTGGCGTCCCCGCCCAGGCCCACCACCAGCCGCTTGTCGCTGGCGGAGAGATAGCCCGCGGCCGTGTTGACCGTGAAGTACTGGGTGAAGCCGGAGGCGGACACGACCTTCACGCGGCAGCCGATGCCGTCGCGGTTCGATTTCCTGCCCACCGTTCGGATCCCGAGCCAGTTCCGAAGGTTTCCGCCGTCGTTGCGCAGCACGAGGGCGCGCTGGCCCACGCTACTGACCACGACGTCGACGTCGCCGTCGTTGTCGATGTCGCCGAAGGCGGCGCCGCGCCCGGCCCAGTCCCGCTGAAAGGCCTCGCCGGGAAGCACCCTGACGAAACGCCCGGATTCGTTGCGCAGGAGCAGCGGCGGCTGCAGGTATCTCAAGTTGGGCGACGTCTTCTCGATCGTGTCCATCACGTGTCCCTGGGCCACGAAGATGTCCTTCCAGCCGTCGTTGTCGTAATCGAAGAACCGCGTGCTCCAGCCGGCGAAAAGCTGGGTGGCGGCGCCCACGCCGGACGTGTGGGTGACGTCCTGGAAGCTGCCGTCGGCGCCCTGGCGGAAGAGCCGGTAGCGCTCGTTCGAGAGATCGGTGACGACGATGTCGGGCCGGCCGTCGTTGTCGTAGTCCGCGAAGTCCACTCCCATCCCGGCGAAGGTCTTTCCGTCCTCGTTGAAGCCGACGCCGGCCAGCAGGCCCAGCTCCGTGAACGTGCCGTTTCCGTTGTTGTGGAAAAGGAACGACTGCACGGAGTCGTTGGCCACGAAGACGTCCGTGAAGCCGTCGTCGTCGTAGTCCGCGAACGCGACGCCGAGGCCCTTCCCGCTCGCCGCCGCGATGCCGGCCCGGGCGGACACGTCCGTGAACGTGCCGTCGCCGTTGTTGTGATACAGGAGGTTCGTGACCGCGTCGTAGTTGTCGGGGTGGCAGTAGGCGCGGTAGCCGGGCTTCTTCTCCCCGCAATACCGGTTCGTCGGGAACGTCCACTCCACGTAGCGGGTGACGAACAGGTCGAGCCGACCGTCGTTGTCCGCATCGAAAAAACCAGCGCTCGCGCTCCAGCCCGACGCGCCGACCCCGGCGCGGGCGGTGACGTCGCTGAAGGTGCCGTCACCGTTGTTGTGGTAGAGCGTGTTGCCGCCGTAGCCCGTCACGTAGAGGTCCTCGAAGCCGTCGTTGTCGTAGTCCCCGACCGCTACGCCCATCCCGTAGCGGTCCTGCGGCATCCCGGTGAGCCCCGCCTTCTCCGTGACGTCGGCGAAGGTGCCGTCCGCGTTCTGCCGGAAGAGCCGGTTCCAAAATCTGCGGTCCGATTTGTCCGGCGCCTTTCCCGCCGGCATGGGATCGTCGAGCTTCGCGCCGTTCGTGAAGAAGACGTCCAGCCGGCCGTCGTTGTCGTAGTCGAGAAGGGCGACGCCCCCGCCCATGGTCTCCAGCAGGTACTTGTTCGACGTGGCGGAGTTCGCGTGCTCGAAGTCGATCCCCACGGCCCGGGCGACATCGGTGAACCGGACGTCGGGGGCGGAGGGAGCAGCCGCCAGCAGCAGGAGCGCGCCGCAGGGCAGGGCCCAGGGGATCGCGCGGGCGCTCCGCGTCATGACGCGCTTCGTCCCAGCGGGCGCCGCTCCACGATTCCCTTCGCTTCCTGGATCACGAAGAGATGATCGGCGGGGAGGTCCCGGAGCGTCTCCTTCAGGCCGGAGGGCCAGGAGACCTCGACGGCAACCGCCGCCGCGGTAGGTCCGAGCCCGAAGTGCAGCCGCAGGTCGCTCTGTGAGTAGTAGCTCGAGCCGCTCATCACCTCGCGTATCTGGCTGTGGCCTGCCGCGGTGACCCGCACCCGGGCGCCGATAGCCGACCGGTTCGACTTCGTGCCCACGCACTTGACCAGGATCGAATGGTTGCCGCTGCCTCCGTCGTTGCGCAGCAGCGTGGGCGGTCCGTCGAGGTTGTTGACGATCACGTCCACGTCGCCGTCGTTGTCGAAGTCGCCGAACGCACACCCCCGGCCGAGGTTCTCGGCGAGGATCGCCGCTCCCGCCCTGGCGGAGACGTCCTCGAATCGTCCGTTCCCCAGGTTGCGATAGAGCACCTTCGGCTCGCGGTACTTGAGGTGGAGGTTCTTCTTCGCGATCTGGGAGTAGACGTGGCCGTTCGCGACGAGGATGTCGGCCC